>NZ_AVOP01000032.1:0-354578 GCF_000733275.2 Enterobacter sp. EGD-HP1 | reverse complement strand
CCCAAAACCCGCCCCGCCAGTTTTACTGGCGGGGCGGTTGTCAAATGGCGAGCCCCGTCACACTGTCTATACTTACATGGCTATGAAAGAGGTAAAGGCGTTTACCTCTCGCAAACCGTAAGGAGGATTAGGGTGGCTGACTCGTTAACCGCACCGCCTGTACTGCCCGGAAAATATGCTTTCTTTTTTGACCTCGACGGGACACTCGCCGGGATTCAGCCGCATCCTGACGACGTGGTCGTACCGGATACGGTGCTAGAGAATTTGCAGCAGCTCTCCAGACTGAACGAGGGCGCATTGGCATTGATTTCAGGGCGCTCAATGGCCGAGCTGGACGTGCTCGCCAGTCCTTACCACTTTCCGCTAGCCGGTGTACACGGAGCGGAGCGCCGCGATATCCATGATCAACTGCACGTTGTATCACTTCCCGAGACCTTAATTCAGGCGTTACACACTCAACTCTCCTCGGCGCTTGAGTCGCTTCCGGGCACTGAACTGGAAGCGAAGGGCATGGCTTTCGCTTTGCACTATCGTCAGGCACCGCATCACGAGGCGGCGGTCTTTGCGATTGCTCGCAGCGTGACCGATGCACACCCGCAGCTCGCGCTGCAGCCGGGGAAGTGCGTCGTTGAGATAAAACCTGAGGGGATTAATAAAGGTGCTGCTATTGCGGCGTTTATGGCGGAACCGCCATTTAAGGGACGTACACCGGTATTTTTTGGCGATGACCTGACCGACGAGGCCGGGTTTCGCGTGGTGAATCAGGCCGGAGGGATCGCCGTCAAGGTGGGGCCTGGTGACACCGTTGCCGAATGGCGACTGGCAGATGTCGCCAGCGTCTGGCAGTGGATATCTGACATCGCTAACCAGCAACAACAACAAATAGCGCAAAGCAAAGGGGGAAACCATTATGGGTCGCTTAGTCGTCGTCTCTAACCGAATCGCACCGCCTGACGATAAAAAAGCCAGTGCAGGTGGTCTGGCGGTAGGGGTATTAGGTGCCTTAAAAGCCGCTGGCGGGCTGTGGTTTGGCTGGAGTGGGGAAATCAGTGAAGAAGAGAAACCGCTCAAAAAGGTGACGCGCGGAAACATTACGTGGGCTTCATTTGCATTGAAAGAGAAAGACTATGACGAGTATTACTCGCAGTTTTCGAATGCCGTCCTGTGGCCCGCGTTTCACTATCGTCTTGACCTGGTCAAATTCCAGCGTGAGTCCTTCGAAGGCTACTCGCGCGTGAATGCGTTGCTGGCGGATAAACTTCTGCCATTAATCGAAGAAGACGATATTTTATGGATCCACGATTATCACCTGCTGCCCTTCGCGCGCGAGCTGCGAAAAAGAGGGGTAAATAACCGGATTGGCTTCTTCCTGCACATCCCGTTCCCGACGCCGGAGATTTTTACCGCGCTGCCGCCGCACGAAGAATTGCTGGAGGCGCTGTGTGATTACGATTTGCTGGGCTTCCAGACCGAAAATGACCGCCTCGCATTCCTTGACTCCGTCTCAGGTAAAGCGCGTCTGGTGACCAAAGGCGGGAAAACCCATACGGCATGGGGGAAAACCTTCCACACCGAAGTGTATCCGATAGGGATTGAACCTGACGACATCGCGGAGCAGGCTTCCGGCCCGCTGCCGCCGAAGCTGGCGCAGCTTAAGAATGAACTTAAGCACGTGAAAAACATCTTCTCGGTTGAGCGTCTTGATTATTCCAAAGGGCTGCCGGAACGCTTCCTGGCCTATGAAACGCTGCTGGATAAATATCCGCAGCATCACGGTAAAATCCGCTACACCCAGATCGCGCCGACGTCGCGCGGTGAGGTTCAGGCCTATCAGGATATTCGCCATCAGCTGGAGACAGAAGCAGGGCGCATCAATGGCCGCTACGGCCAGCTGGGCTGGACGCCGCTCTTTTACCTGAATCAGCACTTTGACCGTAAGATCCTGATGAAGGTCTTCCGCTATGCGGATGTCGGTCTGGTCACGCCGCTGCGCGACGGGATGAACCTGGTGGCGAAAGAGTATGTGGCGGCGCAGGATCCTGCCGACCCGGGGGTTCTGGTGCTCTCCCAGTTCGCCGGAGCCGCAAATGAGCTCACGTCGGCGCTTATCGTGAACCCTTATGACAGGGATGACGTGGCGAACGCGCTGAACCGCGCCCTGACAATGCCGCTCACGGAACGTCTTTCCCGCCATGCTGACATGATGGAGACGATCCGTAATAACGACATTAACCACTGGCAGGCGCGTTTTATTCAGGATCTGCGGGATATCGCACCGCAAAGTCATGAAGGCGATCTGCAAAAAAAGATCGCGACCTTTCCTAAACTCGCCTGATTTTCCGCTGGGGGGTTAACTCCCCCCAAGCGGCACTAACAGCACATCGACCTGGCTCGACGCGACAATAGATTTCGCGGCGCAGGCTGCGCGCGATATAAAGCTGTGGTTATGATTCCCGCAAATCACTAAATCAATATGTTGTTTACGGCACACGTCGAGAATATGGGCGTTAAGTTCCCCGGTCGCAATAATTGTCTCATAAACCGGATATTGTGCCTTTTCCACCAGTTCGCGCAGAAATTGCTGCGTTTCTTCCTGAAGGACCTCACGAATATCCTCCAGCATGGGGGCGGCCAGCTGATTATACATCTCAGGCTCTGCGGCAAGCGTGATGAGGCTGATGCGGGCATTGTGGGGTCTGGCAATGGAAACTGCTCGGGCAACGAGCTGATGGCTTTCGGGAGAAACTGCTACGGAAACAAGTAGATGGGAGTAACTCATGGCGCACTCCTTAGGTGTCTGAAAGACAGCGTTTGATCACCTTTACCGCGAAATCTCTGGATCTGCAAGACCTGATTACGACATTAGTGTGAAGCTTATCATAATTATTCATTAATTATTCTTATAAGAAGAATAACTGAAAAATGCGCCTAAATGAAAAAAATTAACAACTTAACGTAAATCACACAAATTCACGCTTTCGCTGTTAAATCGTTTTTACGCGTTACAAAATCATTTCGAATGATCACGTACAGAAACATCTTTTATGTGCTATCTGCATAACTATATGTTTTTTCACGGTAAGAAAAATGTTTCCTGGAGAGGCGTTTGTTGTAAATGTTTCCGCGCGGCGCTTACGGCGGGAAAAGCACGATGTATGCCAGTTCGGATCACCCGTCTGCATGAGTATTCGTCAATTAAGAATACAAAACAGTGCTAATTGGTTAAAAAACGAACAAATTACAAGTCATACTGATGGATTTATGGGGCATATTCACTTAAATTGTGTGACGTGGATCACATTTTTTTTAAATTTGAGGGTGGCTGGATTGTATGTGACAAAACTGACGAGTAGAGTTTGCGTCGAATTAGGAAAAATCTTAGTTATTTGTAAGAAATGATAAAACATGTAAGAGACGCATTCGCGGTTTCTCTCTTACGGGTTTCAATGAATACAAACCTAAATTCAACTATGCATTTAGCCTTTTCTTTTTTATACCGGGTGATTTCCCGGCGACATCACGGGGTGCGGTCTTTCCGCATAAAAATAATAGTTGGTTATTCGGGATGGGAACAATGCATACATCCGAGTTGCTAAAACATATCTATGACATCAATTTGTCGTATTTACTGCTCGCGCAGCGTTTGATTAGTCAGGACAAGGCGTCCGCGATGTTTCGTCTGGGTATTAACGAAGAGATGGCAACCATGCTGGGCGGTTTAACCCTCCCGCAGATGGTTAAACTGGCTGAAACGAATCAACTGGTTTGCCAGTTCCGTTTCGATGATTCGCAGACAATAACGCGTCTGACGCAGGATTCCCGTGTGGACGATCTTCAACAGATCCATACCGGTATTCTTCTCTCCACTCGCTTGCTTAACGAAATCAGCCAGCCTGATGACGCAGCCCGTAAGAAAAGGGCCTAGCAATGAGCGAGAAAAGCATTGTTCAGGAAGCGCGTGACATACAGTTGGCCATGGAGCTGATTACGCTGGGTGCTCGTTTACAAATGCTGGAAAGCGAGACTCAGTTGAGCCGTGGCCGTCTCATCAAACTGTACAAAGAGTTACGTGGTAGTCCCCCGCCGAAAGGCATGCTGCCGTTTTCTACCGACTGGTTTATGACGTGGGAGCAGAATATTCACGCTTCCATGTTCTGTAATGCCTGGCAGTATCTTCTCAAAACCGGTTTGTGTAGCGGCGTTGACGCCGTGATCAAAGCGTACAAACTTTATCTTGAACAATGCCCACAGCAGGAAGAAGGCCCTCTGCTGGCGCTGACCCGCGCATGGACGCTGGTGCGTTTTGTTGAGAGCGGAATGCTTGAACTGTCGCGCTGCAACTGCTGCGACGGCAATTTTATTACCCATGCTCATCAGCCTGCAGGCAGCTTCGCATGTAGTTTATGTCAGCCTCCATCCCGCGCAGTAAAAAGACGTAAACTTTCCCGGGATGCTGCCGATATTATTCCACAACTGCTGGATGAACAGATCGAACAAGCTGTTTAACCCGAACGTGTGGGAAAGATTCCAGCAGCGGTAAGCAATTACCGCTGCTTTTTTTTACCCCGCAAACGGTAAACGCTGCGAGCTGGTCGTCCTTGCCATAGTCACTAGCGGAAGGATGATGTCGTGCTTATCTTATTAGGTTACCTGGTAGTTCTCGGTACAGTTTTCGGCGGTTACATGATGACCGGCGGGCACCTTGGAGCACTCTATCAACCGGCTGAACTTATTATCATCGGCGGTGCAGGGGTAGGGGCTTTTATCGTTGGTAACAACGGTAAATCGATTAAGGGCACGCTGAAAGCGATTCCGTTGCTGTTCCGTCGCTCGAAATACACCAAAAGTATGTATATGGATCTGCTGGCACTGCTCTATCGCCTGATGGCGAAGTCCCGTCAGCAGGGCATGTTCTCGCTTGAACGGGATATTGAAAACCCAAAAGAGAGCGAAATTTTTGCCAGCTATCCGCGCATTCTTGCTGACGCCATGATGCTGGATTTCATCGTCGACTATCTGCGGCTCATCATCAGCGGCAACATGAACACCTTCGAAATCGAAGCGCTGATGGACGAAGAGATCGAAACCCACGAAAGCGAATCTGAAGTGCCGGCCAACAGCCTGGCGCTGGTCGGCGATTCACTTCCGGCATTCGGTATCGTTGCTGCGGTAATGGGGGTAGTTCACGCCCTGGCCTCGGCAGACCGTCCGGCAGCCGAGCTCGGTGCGCTGATTGCCCATGCGATGGTGGGAACTTTCCTCGGTATTCTGCTGGCGTACGGCTTCATCTCTCCGCTGGCAAGCGTTTTGCGCCAGAAGAGCGCGGAAACCACCAAAATGATGCAGTGCGTGAAGATCACGCTGCTCTCTAACCTCAACGGTTACGCGCCACCGATCGCGGTTGAGTTTGGCCGTAAAACGCTTTACTCCAGCGAGCGTCCGTCGTTTATCGAGCTTGAAGAACACGTGCGTGCGGTGAAAAACCCAAACCAACAGACGACAACTGAGGACGCATGAAAAACCAGTCCCATCCGATCGTCATCGTAAAAAAACGCAAGCACAAGGGTGGCGGGCATGGCGCACACGGCTCGTGGAAAATTGCGTACGCCGACTTTATGACTGCAATGATGGCGTTCTTTCTGGTGATGTGGCTGATCTCCATCTCCAGCCCAAAAGAACTGATCCAGATTGCCGAATATTTCCGAACGCCGCTGGCAACGGCGGTGGCCGGTGGGCCGCGTATCTCTAACAGCGACAGCCCGATCCCGGGCGGCGGCGATGATTACACCCAGCAGAAGGGTGAGGTGAAAAAAGAACCGAACATCGACGAGCTTAAAAGAAAGATGGAGCAGGCGCGTCTGAAGAAACTGCGTGGCGATCTCGATCAGCTGATTGAAGCGGATCCAAAGCTGCGCGCGCTGCGCCCGCACCTGAAGATTGACCTGGTGCAGGAAGGGCTGCGTATTCAGATTATCGACAGCCAGAACCGACCAATGTTTAAAACCGGGAGTGCGGAAGTCGAACCGTACATGCGCGACATTCTGCGTGCCATTGCACCGGTGCTGAACGGCATTCCTAACCGAATCAGCCTGTCAGGACACACGGATGATTTCCCGTACGCCAGTGGGGAGAAGGGATACAGCAACTGGGAGCTTTCTGCCGATCGTGCCAACGCCTCGCGTCGCGAGCTGGTGGTAGGTGGGCTTGATGATGGCAAGGTACTGCGCGTAGTCGGCATGGCCGCAACCATGCGCGTTTCCGACCGCGGGCCGGATGATGCCATCAACCGTCGTATCAGTCTTTTAGTGCTGAACCAGCAGGCGGAGCAGGCCATCCTGCATGAAAACGCCGAAAGTCAGAATGAGCCACTGGACGATTTAAAACAGCCTGGGGCCGTTCCTTCGGCTGCCGTTCCAACATCGCCACCAGCCAATCCGAGGTGATAGCGTGAGCATGGATATTAGCGATTTTTACCAGACATTCTTTGATGAAGCCGACGAATTGTTGGCCGATATGGAGCAACACTTGCTCGATTTGGTGCCCGAAGCGCCGGACTCCGAGCAGCTCAATGCCATCTTCCGTGCGGCGCACTCTATTAAAGGCGGAGCCGGAACGTTTGGATTTACCATCCTGCAGGAAACGACCCATTTAATGGAAAACCTGCTTGATGAAGCACGACGCGGTGAGATGCAGCTCAATACCGACATTATCAACCTGTTTTTGGAAACCAAAGATATTATGCAGGAACAGCTCGACGCCTATAAAAGTTCGGCAGAGCCTGATGCCGCCAGCTTTGAATACATCTGCAATGCGCTGCGCCAGCTCGCCCTGGAAGCAAAAGGTGAGGTCACTGCAGCCGTTGTCCCTGCGGCAAAACTGAGCGTTGTCGATGCGGTTGCTGCCGACGAGGCTGCGCCAGCCGCTGCACAAGCGAGCAAACTGCGCGTTGTGCTGTCACGCCTGAAAGAGAATGAAGTTAACCTGCTGGAAGAAGAGCTGGGTAACCTGGCGAAGTTAAGCAACGTGGTAAAAGGCAAAGACAGCCTTGCCGCGACGCTTGATGACGGTATTGGCCAGGACGATATCGTCGCGGTGCTGTGCTTTGTGATTGAAGCGGACCAGATCGCCTTCGAAACCGAAACCGCTGCGGTTGACGCCCCTGCCGCTGCAGAAGAGGTGGCTGTTGTTGCTCAGGCCGCCGCACCGGCTGTGACGCCTGCAGCCCCGGCGCTGAAGGCGGTGCCAAAAGAGGCCGCGGCACCTGGCCGTGGTGAAAAACCTGCCGCGCGTTCCAGCGAGTCAACCAGTATCCGCGTTGCCGTTGAGAAGGTCGACCAGCTGATAAACCTGGTTGGCGAACTGGTGATCACCCAGTCGATGCTGGCACAGCGTTCAAACGAACTGGATCCGGTCACCCACGGCGATCTGATTACCAGCATGGGTCAGCTGCAGCGTAACGCCCGCGATCTGCAGGAATCGGTCATGTCTATCCGTATGATGCCGATGGAATATGTCTTCAGCCGCTTCCCGCGTCTGGTCCGCGACCTTGCCAGCAAGCTGAATAAACAGATTGAACTGACCCTGATGGGCAGCTCAACTGAACTGGATAAGAGCCTGATCGAGCGCATTATTGACCCGTTAACGCACCTGGTGCGTAACAGCCTCGACCACGGTATCGAACTGCCGGAAAACCGCATTGCCGCCGGAAAATCCCCGGTCGGCAACCTGATCCTCTCTGCGGAACACCAGGGCGGGAACATCTGCATCGAAGTGACCGACGACGGCGCGGGCCTTAACCGCGAGCGCATCCTGGCAAAAGCGATTTCGCAGGGGATGGCGGTCAATGAAAACATGACCGATGAAGAAGTGGGCATGCTCATCTTCGCACCGGGCTTCTCTACCGCGGAGCAGGTGACCGACGTGTCCGGACGCGGCGTCGGCATGGACGTGGTGAAACGTAACATCCAGGAGATGGGCGGCCACGTAGAGATTCAGTCTAAACAGGGTTCCGGCACCACCATTCGCATTCTGCTGCCGCTGACGCTGGCGATTCTGGACGGCATGTCGGTCAAAGTGGCGGACGAAGTCTTTATCCTGCCGCTGAACGCCGTGATGGAATCCCTGCAGCCGCGTGAAGAAGATCTGCATCCGCTGGCGGGCGGCGAGCGCGTCCTCGAAGTGCGCGGTGAGTACCTGCCGCTGGTGGAACTGTGGAAAGTGTTCGAAGTGGACGGGGCGAAGACAGAGGCCACGCAGGGCATCGTTGTGATCCTGCAAAGCGCGGGTCGCCGCTATGCGCTGCTGGTCGATCAGCTGATCGGTCAGCACCAGGTGGTGGTGAAGAACCTCGAAAGCAACTACCGCAAAGTGCCGGGTATTTCTGCCGCCACCATTCTGGGTGATGGTAGCGTGGCGCTGATCGTCGACGTGTCGGCGCTTCAGGGATTAAATCGTGAACAACGTGTGGCGTACACAGCCGCCTGATTAAGTAGAAGGTAATAACATGACCGGTATGAGTAATGTAACGAAACTGGCGGGCGAGCCATCAGGACAGGAATTTCTGGTATTCACTTTAGGCGATGAAGAGTACGGCATCGATATCCTTAAAGTGCAGGAAATCCGTGGTTACGACCAGGTTACCCGCATCGCTAACACGCCTGCTTTTATTAAAGGTGTCACCAACCTGCGTGGCGTCATTGTGCCAATTGTGGACCTGCGCGTGAAGTTCAGCCAGGGCGACGTTGACTACAACGACAACACCGTGGTGATCGTCCTGAACCTGGGGCAACGCGTGGTGGGTATCGTGGTGGATGGCGTATCTGACGTGCTCTCCCTGACCTCTGACCAAATTCGTCCTGCGCCGGAGTTTGCGGTCACGCTGTCGACCGAATACCTGACCGGTCTGGGCGCGCTCGGCGAGCGTATGCTGATTCTGGTGAACATTGAGAAACTGCTGAACAGCGATGAGATGGCGCTGCTGGATATCGCCGCGAGTCATGTAGCATAAAACAACGCCGGGTGGCGCTGACGCTTACCCGGCCTACGTGTTCGAGCTATTTGTAGGCCGGGTAAGGCGAAGCCGCCACCCGGCTTTTTCATACCGTTACGCTTCCTGCTTTACCAGCTCAGCTTCAGCTTCCGCTTCCCGCGCACCTTCATTCTGCGACAGCATCGCGGTCGCAATACCATTCCCCAGCACGTTAATCGCGGAACGGCCCATATCCAGGAAGTGGTCGATGCCCATCAGCAGCAGAATACCCGCCACCGGAATATTAAAGCTCGGAATGGTGGCTGCCAGCACCACCAGCGACGAGCGCGGTACGCCCGCAATCCCTTTGGAGGCCAGCATCAGGGTCAGCATCAGCACCGTCACCTCAGAGAAGCTCAGGTGAATGTTGTACGCCTGGGCGATAAACATTGAGGCGAACGAGCAGTACACCATCGAACCCACCAGGTTGAAGGAGTAGCCAATCGGCAGGACGAAAGAGGCGATGTTGCGCGAGCAGCCAAAACGCTCCAGCTGTTCCAGCGTTTTCGGGTAGGCGGCTTCAGAGCTGCTGGTGGTAAAGGCCACCAGGACCGGATCTTTCAGCATGCTGACCAGGCGAAACACCTCTTTTTTCAGCACCATGTAACCCACGGCCAGCAGCACCATGCAGGTCAGCAGGATCGCCACATAGTAGCCACCAATAAAGGAGGCGTAGTTCAGCAGAATGCCCAGACCCTGCGTGGCAATGACGGAGGAGATCGCCGCGAAAATCGCCAGCGGCGCAACGTACATCACGTAACCCGTTACCTTCAGCATGATATGGGAAACCACATCCAGCGCGGCCACCAGCGGCGCGTTGAATTTCTGCCCCAGCGACGCGCCGCCGATGCCGAAGAACATCGAGAACACCACAATCTGCAGGATCTCGTTGTTCGACATCGCCCCTGCGATACTGGTCGGAATGGTGTGCGATAGGAACGCTTTCAGCGTCATGCCGCCCACGGCCAGACCGGTATCCACCGCCTCGGTTGGGATCGTCAGGTTCAGACCGCTTCCCGGATGCTCGAGGGTGACGATAAACAGCCCGACCAGAATAGAGAGCACGGATGAGCTGATAAACCACACCATCGCTTTGCCGCCAACGCGGCCAATGGTCGAGGTTTCGCCCAGCTTCATAATGCCGACGGTGAGCGTGCTGAAGACCAACGGTGCAATGACCATTTTGATCAGGCGGAGGAAAATATCGGTCAGAAGGGTAATATTATCCGACCAGGCTTTGATGGCATCCGCAGATGCATATTCATGAATTGCTGCCCCTGAAAGAATACCCGCCAGCATGAATATCACGATGAAGAGTGTGAGTTTGTTTGCACTTGCCACGAAAAAAGACCCTCTATGCGCTTCCGATGTAGCCCGCGTCGATACATATAAATTTTTTATTACGACGCGGGAAATTATTCGGCACATAAATTGACGCAAAGTGTAGGGGGATACAACTCCTTTTTAAGTTTTATTAATTTTGTTGTTATTTCCCTGACGATATATTGTGATCTGCGTCACATATTAATGGATATATTCTCTCTGGAAAAAATAAAATCGCGGCTTAAATGAATTTAAGCCTCTGTTATAAATATGAAAATTAAGTCAATAAGACATATGGCTTATGCGTCGTGGGGCAGGTGGTCGAAGCGATATCCGTAAACTAAATTCACAATAACCCCCTCAGAGGAACCTTAAGCGGGGCTAACATCTTGAACGACAAAAATAAAATGTGGCATGGGAACGGAAACGTCTTCTGGAGGGTGGTAAATGAAAAGAAAACTTCTTTTGATCTGCGCAGGCACCTTACTGACTGTGACAACGGCCCATCAGGCGCTGGCCGTTACCAGCAGCGGCACCATCGGTGCGACGCTGACGCTGACAAACGGCTGTCTGATAAACGGCTCGCCCGCGCAAAGCGGTATTAACTTCGGTACGCTCGATTTCGGTACCCATCCGGCAACCTTTTCCACGCTTACGACGCAGCTGAGCGGCGCCAGCGGCGGAAACACCTTCACTATTCAATGTACGACCGCCAGCTATACGGTCGCGATCACCGGTAATACCCACTCCACCGCACCTGGAACCGTGGTCGGCTCGCCCGGTACGCCAGAGCGCTATCTGGTGAATACGGCAAACGCGGCTCAGGGTGTGGCTTATAGCCTGTACAGCGACAGCGGGTTTAATACCGTGATTGCGAATAATGCCGCGCTGCCGATCGCCTCAACCGCCGGAGGCGTGGATAGTTACACCCTCTACGGGCGTATTACCGGCGGTGGTAACAGCGTAACGGTCGTCCCGGGAACCTACACCGACACGATTAACGTCAGCGTCACCTATTAGTCCCGAACCGCCATGAAGGCCACTTTCACAGGTCTGCGCAAACGCGCAGAGGGACACGTGCAGCCTTTTTTCGCGCTGATCGTCGGCTTGCTCATGACGCCCGCGGCGGACGCGGTGACGTCCCAGTCGTTTAAGGTCAGCGCCACGATTGTACCGGGATGCGCGGTGGCCACCGGTAGCGGGGGGCTTCTCGGTACGCTGGATTTTGGCACCCATAACGGCGTCGAGAGCGCGCCGGTCAGCACCAGCTTTGTGCCAAACGAGGCGTTGTCTATCGCCTGTACGCCGGGCGTGGCGCTGAGCATGAGCATTAATGGCGGTCAAAATTATTCATCCGTCCGCCGGATGAAGCGGTCTGGTGGAACGGAACTGGTGCCATACCGGCTCTACAGCAGCAGCTCGCTGGCCGCGAACAGCGAAATTGGTGTTAACCAGGCAATACCGGTGACCTATACCAACAGCAACAACATCGCGCTGCCGCTTTTTGGCGTGGCGCTACTGACCGGTTTTAGTCCGGCGGGAACCTATTCCGATCAGCTCACCGTGACCTTGTCATGGTAATAAAGGGAGAGTGTTGATGAAGCCATTTATCAGACCGGTTTGTCTGGCGGGCGCGTTGGGCATGGCTGCGGCCTCCGGCCAGGCGCAGGCGGCGGCCACCATCCTGCTCTGGCCGATCGATCCGTGGCTTGCTGCGGACGCCAACGCCACGGAGCTGTGGATCCAGAACCAGGGAAACAGCGCCACGACGATGCAGGTCCGCATCGTGCGCTGGAAGCAGGAGGACGGCCACGAGCGCTACACTGCGCAGCAGGACGTGGTCGCCAGCCCGCCCATCGTCACGATTGGCACGGGCAGCAAGCAGCTTATTCGCCTTATCAAACAGGCTTCGGTTCCCGCAGGGGTCGAACAGGCCTATCGCATTATCGTCGATGAAATCCCCCAGCCAGATGCCAAAGCCGAGCCCGCCATCGGCCTCAAACTGCAGATGCGTTACTCCATCCCTCTGTTCGTGTATGGACAGGGGATCCCGACCCTCAAAGAGGGCGCGCATCACGCGCTGGCGGAGACCCAAAACCTGAGCTGGCGGGTGACGCAGGCGGGGGGACAGCCTGCGCTGGAGGTCCGAAATCGGGGTAATGTCCACGTCAGGCTGAGCCAGGTCGCGCTGGAGCAGGGGGGGCAGAAACGCACGGTCGCGGAGGGATTACTGGGTTACGTCCTTCCGGGCAGCACCCGCAGCTGGCCGGTACCCGCTGGCGTTCGTCAGCCGGAGCGGATGAGCGCGCAGATTAATGCCAGGGACGAACAATGGCAGTCGCCGCCCGTAAACTGAAGCCAGCGATGATGATCCTGCTATGCGTCAGCTCCGCGACCCTGGCCGAGCCCGGTGACGACAGTTTACCGCCGCCTCCTCAGGCGCAGGCGATAAATGATGAAGCGGTTTTCCAGCTTTCCCTCGTGGTCAACCACTACGATACCGGCCTGGTGGTGCCCGTGACGCAGCGTAAAGGCGCTTTCTTTATCTCGAGTGCCGATTTGCTGCGCGCGGGGCTACCCCCGGCGCATGTTCCCACCGGAGAGGTGAATCTCACTTCGCTTGCTCAGGTTCGGGTGGAATACGACAGCGCCGCGCAGCGCCTGCTGCTGACCGTTCCCCGCGACTGGGTGACGGCCCGCGTGACCCCATTCAGCGCGCAAACGGCGCAGGCCAAACCGCACTACGGGCGCGGGGCGCTGCTGAATTACGATCTCTACACCAACCACACGGAACATATCGGCGGTCAGGCGTCGCTCTGGCACGAGTTCCGCTACTTCAACGAGAACGGCTCGTTTTCGTCGACCGGCTACGCGCGGGAAAATTTCAGCGGTAACGGCGGCCAGCCGGAGGGGTACGTCCGCTATGACACGACCCTGCTGTTCACGAATGAAGATGACGCGATGAGCTGGAGCGTCGGGGATGTGATCAGCGATGCCCTGAGCTGGAGCTCCAGCGTGCGGATGGGGGGGATAAGCGTCGGGCGGGATTTCTCCCTGCGCCCTGACCTGGTGACATGGCCGCTGCCCGAGTTCGCGGGGGAAGCCGCGGTACCCACCTCGGTCGATCTCTTTATCAACGGCTATCGCTCCGGTTCAACCCAGCTTCAGCCGGGCCCCTTCACCCTGACGAATCTGCCCTATATCAACGGCGCCGGAGATGCGGTGCTGGTCACGACGGATGCGCTGGGGCGCCAGGTAAGCACCACGCTGCCGTTTTACGTCACTAGCGACTTGCTTAAGCAAGGGCTGAGCGACGGCGCAGTGACGCTCGGCAGCCTGCGGCGTAATTACGGTATCAAGAATTTTGACTACGGTTCGGCAGCAGGCAGCGGCTCGTACCGCTACGGGATGACGGACTGGCTTACGCTGGAGGGCCACGCGGAAGGGGCGCAGGAGCTGGCGCTGGGCGGAGCGGGAACGGTGATAAAACTCGGCCAGTTTGGCGTGGTAAATACCTCTTACTCGCAGAGCCGCATGCGCGGGGATACGGGCGGGCAAATCAACTGGGGTTACCAGTACAGCACCAGCGAGTTTAGCGTCGCCACCCAGCACACGCGTCGCGCCCGCGGCTTTGGCAACCTGGCCCTCTACGACCAGCCGACGGTGTATGACGAAAACGATAAGCCCATCGCCAGCTTCAGCCGTAATACGGACCAGTATTCGTTAACCTTCAATCTGGGACAGTACGGCAACATCGGTGCGGCCTGGATCGGCGTGGAGAGCTTTGACAGCCAAAAAACCGAGCTGCTGAATCTCTCATGGAGCCGTAATCTGTGGGGGGCGAGCAGTATTTACCTGGCCGGCAGCCGGGACCAGCAGCGGGGAGACTGGACGGTCGCGCTGTCGCTCCAGGTGCCGCTCGGGGCGCGCGACAGCGCTGCCGTCACCGTTGAAAACACCCCGGATGCCGGCAGTACCCAGCGCATCAACTATAACCACGCCATGCCGTCTGACGGCGGCTTTAGCTGGAACATGGCCTGGGCCAACCAGTCCAGATCCAGCGATTATCAGCAGGGCACGCTGGGCTGGCGCAACAACAACGTTGAGCTGCAGGGCGGCGCCTATGGCGAACGGAACATGATGACCTGGTGGGGCGAGGCGATGGGTTCCGTTGTGCTGATGGACGGCGAGCTGTTTGCGGCGAATAAGATTAACGATGCGTTTGTGGTTATCAGTACCGACGGCCATCCGGATGTGCCCGTCAGCTATGAGAACCAGCCCGTCGGGAAAACGAACCGCAACGGTTACCTGCTGGTCAGCGGGGTGTCGGCCTATTACCCGGCAAGCTACCGGATTGATACCCTGAATCTGCCGGCGGATACCCAGCTGAAAGAGACCGAACGGCGCATTGCGATCCGCCGCCATAGCGGTTACCTGGTTGATTTCCCGATGGAGCAGGAGCGGGTCGCCAGCGTCATCCTGCACGATGCGCGCGGGCAGGCGATTCCGGTGGGCAGCCAGGTGCGCAGGACCTCGCGCAGCAATGCGGTGGTGGGCTATGACGGCATCGCCTGGCTGGAAAATCTCAGCGATGTGAACCCGCTTGAGGTAATAACGCCTGACGGGAAACGCTGCACGACCACCCTGACCGTGGGGGCAAACCCGGAGCACAAGCTGGAAACCTACGGTCCGCTGGTTTGTCGGGGGAAACCATGAGACGCCTGCTATTCGTGCTTCTGCTGCTGGTGACCAGCGGCAGTTGGGCTGACTGTCGGGTCAGTACGGTCAATGCCGCATTTGGTAGTGTGACCTCATTCGCGCTGAGTGGGTCTGGCGAAGTGGCAACCACCGGTACGCTGGTCGTGGCCTGCGATGCGCTGCTGAACTTGCTGACCGGGGACACCATCACGCTGAATTTTCTTTCAGCAACCGTTTCGGCGAATGGTCGGGCGACCATGAAGCGTACCGACAACGCGACCATCACGGACGTGATCCCAACCCGTCTCTGCGGCCAGTCGGGCTGCGCTAACAACAGCGAAGTGCAAACCAGTAAAACCTATACCTGGGACAGCAGTACCTTGTTAAACCTGATTGGCGGCAAACAATACAATATCCCGCTCTATTTCCGGACGGTGCCGGGGCAAAATGTGTCCGCTGGCCCTTACCAGGTGACGCTTAACTTCGATATCACCTATAGCGTCTGCTCGGTGGGCGTGCTCAACGCGTGTTTGTCGGGTCTGCAAACCGGAACGAAAGGGACCAGCATCACGTTGGATATGACCGTCACCAACGACTGCAGCGCGATGACCACCCCAGATGTGAACTTCAGCAGCGCGCCGCTGGTACAAAGTTTCCCCACCGTCTCACAGGCGATTGCCGTGACCTGTACCAAAGGAAGTTCGTATACCATCGGCATTAATAACGGTGCCAACGCGCTGAACAACGTGCGGCGTATGGTGAGCGGCAGCAACGCCATGAGCTACGACATCTATAAGGAAGCCACCGGTAACCGCTGGGGCAGCAGCGGCAGCGAGCGCTGGTCCAGCGCGGCATCGTCGCAGGTCAGTACCGACGGCTTACTGCGCACCTACAACTACACCGCGAAAGTCCTTACCAATCAGACCACGCCACCCGCCGGAACCTACACCGACACGCTGATTGTCGACGTGGCGTTTTAACCCCCGCGCTTTTCCCTTTCTCAAATGTAAAGTTCCTGTGGGCAGTGCCGATAACACCGTTAATAAATCTATGAGAAGGTGTTGTATGTTGAACCGTATCCGCGTTGTCACAATGCTCATGATGGTGCTGGTCATTTTCGCACTTCTTCAGCTCATCTCCGGCGGGCTTTTTTTCTCGTCATTAAAACAGAACCAGGACAGCTTTGCGGCCTCGAACGATCTCCGCCTGCAGCAGAGTGAGCTCACGTCGACGTGGGATCTGATGCTGCAAACGCGTATCAACCTGAGCCGCTCGTCCGCGCGCATGATGATGGATCCCAACAATCAGCAGAGCAGCGCGAAAACCGATCTGTTGAAAAATGCCCGTGCCACCCTCGCTGACGCCGCGAAACACTACGACGCCTTCAAAAAGATTACGCCGCAGCCTGCCATGGAGCAGGTGAGCCAGAATATTGATGAAAAATACAACGCCTACCATGCCGGTCTGGCAGAGCTGATTCAGTTCCTGGAGAGCGGCAACATGGACGCCTATTTCGCGCAGCCGACGCAAGGGATGCAAAACGCCCTCGGCGCGGCGCTGGGGGAATACGCGAAGGTCAGCGGCGACCTGTATCACTCGGCCTTTACGGAAAGCCAGAATGACTACCGCTTTGCGAAATGGCAGATGGCGGCGTTGGCGCTGGCGCTGGTCATTGTGCTGGTCGCGGTCTGGTACGGCATTCGCCATATCCTGCTGAACCCTCTTGGGCGCGTCATTGCCCACATTCGTGACATTGCCGGCGGTGACCTGACCAAAACGCTGACCGTTTCCGGGCGCAATGAGATCACCGAACTGGCAAACAGCGTTGACCATATGCAGCGTTCGTTAATCGAAACCGTCGCCAACGTGCGTAACGGGTCGGAGGCTATCTATACCGGCACCAGCGAAATTGCGATGGGGAATAACGATCTCTCATCCCGCACCGAACAGCAGGCATCCGCCCTGGAGGAGACGGCCGCCAGCATGGAGCAGCTTACCGCGACCGTGAAGCAGAACGCCGATAACGCCCGCCAGGCGTCTCAGCTGGCAGAAAGCGCCTCCGAAACGGCGCAGCGCGGCGGTCGCGTGGTGGATGGCGTGGTGAAAACCATGCACGAAATCGCCGACAGCTCGAAGAAAATTGCCGACATCATCAGCGTCATCGACGGTATTGCCTTCCAGACCAACATTCTGGCGCTGAACGCCGCCGTGGAAGCGGCGCGTGCGGGCGAACAGGGACGCGGGTTTGCCGTGGTGGCCGGGGAAGTGCGCAACCTGGCCAGCCGCAGCGCCAACGCGGCAAAAGAGATCAAGTCGCTGATTGAAGATTCCGTCTCCCGCGTGGATACCGGCTCCGTGCTGGTGGAAAGCGCCGGGGAGACCATGAATGACATCGTGAATGCCGTCACCCGCGTGACGGACATCATGGGTGAAATCGCCTCTGCGTCTGATGAGCAGAGTCGTGGTATCGACCAGGTTGCCCTGGCGGTATCGGAAATGGATCGCGTGACACAGCAAAACGCCGCGCTGGTGCAGGAGTCCGCTGCGGCGGCCGCTGCCCTGGAAGACCAGGCAAGCCGTCTGAAGATGGCCGTCTCGGCGTTTCGTCTCGCTTCACTCGCTGTAAACACGGTCACCCCGCAGGCGACGTATCGCGCGCCAGCAGCTGAATCGGCTGTAAACCGTACGCGCACCGCGACGACCGGACAAGATGAAAACTGGGAAACATTTTGACTGACAATTAAACCGCGGCTGCTTGCCGCTTGATGGGAGCGTGGATGTTAAATCGTATTCGTATCTCGACCACACTGTTTTTGATTCTGATCCTTTGCGGTGTGTTGCAGGTTGGCAGTAACGGGTTGTCTTTTTGGGCGTTTCGCGATGGCTATCAGAATTTGCAGGAAGTTGAGGCGAGTAATCAGCAGCGCTCCGCACTGGCACAAACGCGTGCCGTGCTGTTGCAGGCAAGCACTGCGCTGAACAAGGCGGGAACCTTAACTGCGCTGAGTTATCCGCCGGATGACATTAAAGCGCTGATGGCGACCGCGCGCGACAGCCTGAAACAGGCTGACGCTCAGTTTAAAGCCTTTACCGCGCAGGCCGCCGACAGCGAGAAAGAGAAAGCGCTGAAGGCCGCCATGAAGACGAACTTTGAGCAGTGGTACAGCGATCTGGACCACCAGGCGACGTGGCTTGAGAACAACCAGCTTTCGGACTTTATGACCGCACCGGTTCAGGCGTCTCAGGCGGCGTTTGATGGCAGTTTTAACGCGTGGCAGCAGGATATTAACCAGTCTGTCCAGCGTGCCGGTGAACAGAGCCGTAGCAGCTATCACATGTCGGGCGTCATCTTTGCCGTGGTCGTGATTCTGGCAGGGTTGCTGACCGGCGGGGCACTGCTCTGGTCACGCAGGATGATCGTGCAGCCGCTGGCGATTATCCGCAGCCACTTCGACAGTATTGCGAAAGGGGACCTGGCGCGTCCGGTGGCGGTGTTCGGCAAAAACGAAATTTCGGCGATCTTTGCCAGCCTGAAGGCGATGCAGGGATCGCTGCGGGAAACGGTGAGCGACGTGCGGCAGGGCAGCTATGCCATGCACACGGGGATCTCAGAGATTGCGGCGGGTAACAACGATCTCTCGTCCCGCACTGAGCAGCAGGCGGCCTCGCTGGCGCAGACGGCGGCCAGCATGGAGCAGCTGACCGCGACGGTAGGCCAGAACGCCGATAACGCGCGCCAGGCGTCGGACCTGTCAAAACAGGCGGCAATGACGGCGAAGAAAGGCGGCGACCAGGCGTCCCATGTCGCCAGCACCATGCAGGAGATTGCCACCAGTTCGCAGAAAATTGGTGACATCATCAGCGTGATTGACGGTATCGCGTTCCAGACCAACATTTTGGCGCTGAATGCCGCTGTGGAAGCGGCGCGCGCCGGTGAGCAAGGGCGCGGGTTTGCGGTGGTGGCGGGGGAAGTACGTAACCTGGCGAGCCGCAGCGCCAACGCGGCGAAAGAGATTAAGGTGCTGATCGAAGAGTCGGTCTCGCGCGTTCAGCAGGGCTCAACGCTGGTGGATACGGCGGCGAAAACCATGCATGAGATCGTCACCTCCGTCACCCGGGTGAACGACATCATGGGCGAGATTGCCTCGGCGTCGGACGAACAGCGTCGCGGCATTGAGCAGGTTGCCCAGGCCGTCAGCCAGATGGATCAGGTGACGCAACAGAACGCCTCGTTAGTTGAGGAAGCAGCAGCGGCAACCGATCAGCTGGCCAGCCAGGCAGATCGTCTGACCGGACTGGTCGCGGTATTTAATGTCAAAGAGCACGTTGAAGCAGTAGCAGAAGTCGGGCGGTCGCAGGCCGTGCCAGTTGTATCCTGAATGTAATTAAGAAGGCGCTATGACATCACCAATGCCCCCTGGGCAAACGTCATTATTGTTGCAGATGACACAGCGCCTCGCGCTGTCCGACGCGCATTTTCGTCGGATATGTCAGTTAATCTACCAGCGTGCGGGGATCGTGCTTGCGGATCATAAGCGGGACATGGTCTACAACCGTCTGGTGCGGCGCTTGCGTACGCTGGGGCTGGATGATTTTGGCCGCTATCTGAGCATGCTCGAGGCGAACCAGAACAGCGCAGAGTGGCAGGCTTTTATTAACTCGTTAACCACTAACCTGACGGCGTTTTTCCGTGAAGCTCACCACTTCCCGGTCCTGGCCGAGCACGCCCGCCGTCGCACCGGGGAATATCGCGTATGGAGTGCGGCCGCCTCGACGGGTGAAGAGCCGTACTCGCTGGCGATCACCCTTGCTGACACCTTGGGCATGACGCCCGGGCGCTGGAAAGTCTACGCCAGCGATATCGATACCGAGGTGCTGGAGAAGGCGCGTAACGGCGTGTATCGCCAGGATGAACTGAAAACGCTGTCGCCGCAGCAGCTGCAGCGTTATTTCATGCGCGGCACGGGCCCGCATGAAGGCCTGGTACGCGTACGCCAGGAGCTGGCGAACTGCGTCGAATTCGCGCCCGTCAACCTGCTGGATAAGCAGTACAACGTGCCGGGGCCGTTCGACGCTATTTTTTGCCGTAACGTCATGATCTATTTTGATAAAACGACGCAACAGGACATTCTGCGTCGGTTTGTTCCGTTGCTCAAGCCTGACGGTTTACTGTTTGCCGGGCACTCGGAAAACTTCAGCAACCTCGCGCGTGAGTTTAGCCTGCGTGGGCAAACGGTATATGCGCTGAGTAAGGAAAAAGCATGAGTAAAATCAGGGTGTTGTCTGTCGATGATTCAGCGCTGATGCGTCAGATCATGACTGAAATTATCAATAGCCACAGCGACATGGAGATGGTGGCCACTGCGCCCGATCCTCTGGTAGCGCGGGATTTAATTAAAAAATATAACCCCGACGTGCTAACGCTGGATGTCGAGATGCCGCGCATGGATGGCATAGATTTCCTCGAAAAATTAATGCGTCTTCGGCCCATGCCGGTGGTAATGGTCTCCTCCCTGACCGGAAAAGGATCGGAAATCACCCTGCGCGCGCTGGAGCTGGGGGCGGTGGATTTTGTCACCAAACCGCAGCTCGGCATTCGCGAAGGGATGCTGGCCTACAGCGAAATGATCGCCGAGAAGATCCGCACCGCGTCGCGTGCGAAGCTAGCCGCCCACACGCCGATGGCCGCGCCTGCGACCCTGAAGGCCGGTCCCTTACTCAGCTCGGAAAAACTGCTGGTGATTGGGGCGTCAACCGGAGGAACAGAGGCAATTCGTCATGTACTCCAGCCATTGCCGCTTTCAAGTCCGGGTATTCTGATCACTCAGCATATGCCGCCAGGCTTTACCCGTTCGTTCGCCGAACGCCTGAACAAGCTGTGCCAGATCAGCGTGAAAGAGGCGGAAGACGGCGAGCGCGTGCTCCCGGGGCATGCCTATATCGCCCCTGGCGACAAGCATATGGAGCTGACGCGCAGCGGCGCTAACTATCAAATCAAAATTCATGACGGACCGCCGGTCAACCGGCACCGTCCGTCGGTGGATGTGCTGTTTCATTCGGTGGCGAAACATGCGGGGCGCAACGCCGTTGGGGTGATCCTGACGGGGATGGGCAACGACGGTGCCGCCGGAATGCTTGCAATGCACCAGGCTGGCGCCTGGACGATTGCGCAGAATGAAGCAAGTTGTGTGGTGTTCGGCATGCCGCGCGAGGCCATCAATATGGGTGGCGTGAGCGAAGTGGTCGATCTTAGCCAGGTAAGCCAGCAGATGCTGGCGAAAATCAGTGCCGGACAGGCAATACGTATTTGACTCAGGAGTATTATTTTATGGCGGATAAAGAGCTTAAGTTTTTGGTTGTGGATGACTTTTCCACCATGCGTCGCATCGTGCGCAACCTGCTGAAAGAGCTGGGCTTCAACAACGTTGAAGAAGCAGAGGACGGCGTTGATGCGCTGAACAAACTGCAGGCTGGCGGGTTTGGTTTTGTTATCTCCGACTGGAACATGCCTAACATGGACGGTCTGGAACTGCTGAAAACCATTCGTGCCGATGCGGGAATGGCGTCTATGCCGGTTCTGATGGTCACTGCAGAAGCGAAAAAAGAGAACATCATTGCCGCTGCGCAGGCGGGCGCAAGCGGCTATGTGGTGAAGCCATTCACCGCGGCAACCCTGGAAGAGAAGCTCGGTAAGATCTTCGAGAAACTCGGCATGTGAGGTGATGGAAATGTTGCAACCTGCTATGAAACCCGTTGAAGAACACTCGCCGAGCGATATCATCGTCCGCATCGGCAGCCTGACGCGCATGCTGCGCGACAGCCTGCGTGAGCTGGGTCTGGATCAGGCGATTGCCGAAGCAGCGGAAGCCATTCCTGATGCCCGCGATCGTCTGGACTACGTTGTGCAGATGACCGCTCAGGCCGCGGAACGTGCGCTGAACAGCGTTGAAGCGTCACAGCCGCACCAGGATGCGATGGAAAAGGGAGCGAAAGCGCTGAGCAAACGGTGGGACGAGTGGTTTGAGAACCCTATCGAGCTGGCGGATGCCCGCGAGCTGGTGACGGATACCCGTCAGTACCTGGGTGATGTGCCGGGCCACACCAGCTTCACCAACGCCCAGCTGCTGGACATCATGATGGCGCAGGATTTCCAGGACCTGACCGGTCAGGTGATCAAGCGCATGATGGATGTTATCCAGGAGATTGAGCGCCAGCTGCTGATGGTTCTGCTGGAAAACATTCCGGAACCGGCAGCCCGTCCAAAACGCGAGAATGAAAGCCTGCTCAATGGTCCTCAGCTCGACGCCAGCAAAGCGGGCGTTGTGGCAAGCCAGGATCAGGTAGACGACCTGCTGGACAGCCTCGGCTTCTGATTGCTTTGGTTACCCTCAGGTTGCAGCGCCAACCTGAGGGTATATCGCTTAGCGAAGATCCATCTTCACCGTCACGTTGCCTTCAAAACGCCCCGGCTTCGGGGGGGCGTCCGTGGTGCTGACCGGCACGGCCTGAATTTTGATGACGCCATTTCCCTGCTCATCCATCATCACCGGAAACGCGTAAGTACCATCCAGCGCAACGTTCTGACTGTTTTCGTCATATACGCGCACCCCAAGATCGTCTCTTTCCAGAAGCTTAGCGATGTACGGTGTACTGCTATCTACCACGCCCTGATCGGCTGTGAGCGTGAGCTTTATCCGGTCCATGTTTCCCACGGCGTTATCATCGCAGTGGTAGGCAATATCGACGTTTTTGAGGGTATAACCCTTTGGTGGCTGCCCCTTGCTGACGAATTGCTTGCTGACAATGCTGCCGAACTCAACCTCAATGGTGCTGCCCGCGTTGATGGTGCAGCTTAGCGGCGCTGATAGCGTACCGCTAAACCAGATATCAGAGACCTGTTCTGCCTGTGTGGGATCGCAGCTTGCTCCGCTACCTATGTAGAGGCAGGCATAGTTTTGGGCGATGATCGTCGGCGGGATCACCTCTTCACCCAGGATAGGTTTTTTAACATGCAGCAATACCGCAACGACGTTCCAGCGGAATTTTCGCTTTACTGTCGCTGAGCCAGCAGGGCGGGTCTCGCTGCTGCAGACGCTGGCTTCCCCCTCAGTCCTGGCGCCCGTATTGGCCATAATGCTGTGCATATTCCCCCTGGACGTCGGGTATTCATCGATATTCACTGGCGTCAAAAAATTGCCGTCCGGGGAGTTTATGGCATCGGTGTAGCCGGTGATATCAGCATCAATCTTATCGGTTAAATAGCCATAGCCATGTGTTCCTGGGTTAAGCGGACTGCCAGCGAATGTGGTTTCATAAACGGTACTCGACGAAAACAGATTTCCTGGGCAGGTACAATTGGCCACCAGGTCTGCGCCAGCACCGACCAGATGATCGGGAATGTCATAGTCATGATTGGCAACGTTATCACTGGACGTAAACTCGTGATCGAACGAGGTGGTGTAGGTTTGTGGCGCGTCAAAGCAGCTATGAAGCAGCGTCATAGACCCGCTGCACGGGCTGGTAAAGACCAGGCACAGCAACGTGACAAGTGAGGCCACAGAGGCCTCTTTACTGAGTGTATTTATCATGTCCTTATTCCTGCTGACAAAGCGCGCTAACCGAGCGAATACCGTTAGGGCTTTCATTTTGTTGGGTTGACGGTTGCGTAATGCTGGCGCTGCAGCGTTGCTCCGTGCTGTTGCCCCATTTCACGGTGAGCTTTGCGGTTTCTCCCGTTCCCGCCAGATAGACGGTGCCGGTATCATCGACAATGCCGCTCAGGACCGGGGTGTCGCTGGTCGCAATGGCACCGAACGGGACAAGCTGACCGTTCTGACGCTTCAGGGTGATCAACATCCGATAGCCAGTATGCGCATCAAACCTGGCCATTACCGCTGCGTTGCGTGAAGGGATAACCGTGACTGACGTATCGCTGCTGTCCACGTTTTCCGGCAGGCTCGCCGTATCAATACGAATGTTGTTTTCCTGGTACGGAGTGAGTGATGGAATGACGGCGTTACCCTGCCAGTCGGTCTGAATACCTCGCTGGTTCTGGAAACGAACGCCGGAAGCGTCGTTGGCGCTCACGATAGCAAACTGGCTGCCTAAAGGTTGCGACAGCGTGACGCCCTGAGGATGGGCAACAATACCGCCGCTAATCCCGTAGGTCAGCTGTTGAGAGTTATCAGTGGATGCGTAATACCCGGCAGTCAGGTTGGCGTATTGCGAACGGTAGCTGCCATAGACGCTGCTGGTATCTTCCCCACCGTGGTTGGAATGGCTCTGCTGCAGCGAGTAGCTCAGACGCTCGTCGTCAAGCAGCGTGCCGCTGAGACCCACGTTTTGCCGCGTATAGCCATTTTTAGTATTGCTGATGTTATAGCTACTCCAGGCACGAGGCAGCCATCTGGCGAGAGGAATGCTGAATCCGAAAGAGATCATCCTGTCGGACTCTTCACCGTTGGTTTTACTGTAGGTATAGGCCATGTGGTAACTCGTACCGGCAACAACGGTATTGAATCCGACCGACAGGCTGCGCTCCTTTTTTGAGGTGCCCCAGTAATCCTGCTGATAACCGTTAAGATACAGGCTCACCCCGGCAAGGGTTTGGCTGACGCTCGCCTGAATGCGGTTGCGTTTAGTGTAATGAAACAGCAGATCGTCTTCGTGTCCGTCACGCTTTTGGTTGGCGTCGGCAAAGCTGTAGTATCCCCGGCTGGAGTATCGATAGCTGCCGAGACTGAAGTTGGTATTGGTCGAATCCAGTTTACCGGTATAAAGCAAACGCCATGACTGGCCGGTATGCTGGCTGTCATCGTCCAGGCGGGTGTCGGCCATGGTCACGTCAGCCGACAGTGAGCCCAACGGACCCAGCGCCAGGCCGACGCCGGTATTGGCGGCGTTATAGTCTTTTGAGAGCGTCAGCCCGCCAAACCACGTGAGAAGGTTGTTTAAACCATAAATCATGCTTCCCTGGAGAAAATCGGGTTCCTTTTGGTCGCTCCCGCTGTCAGCACGATAACGGCCTGCCGTGAGTTCGTACTTCATGCGTCCAGGCCGCAGCATGACTGCGATGCTGGAGTAGGGTTGCGTAAAATGATGCTCGGAGCCGTCGGCCTCTTTCACCGTGACGTCCAGATCCCCACTGTTAGTCGTGGAGTAGAGGTCATTGATCTCAAATGCGCCGGGCGCGACATTTTGCTGGTAGATGAGATAGCCATTCTGGCGCACTGAGACTTCCGCATTTGAGCTGGCGATGCCGCGTATGACCGGGGCATAGCCGCGCTGACTATAGGGCAGCATCTCTTCATCCGATGCAAGGTTAACGCCACGGTACAGTAAGCTATCAAACACCTCGCCCCGGGTGCTGCTTTCTCCGGCAGTGAACTGAGCCTTGAGGGTGTCAATGTCATGTTGCAGGAAGGTATTAATGGCTTCCCACTGATTTTCATTGTCAGAATTGCTCCACGTCGAATAGTTGCGCACTCGCCAGCCACCCAGGTTGGCGCCGGTGCGCAAATTCAGATACTGGCTGGTGGTACTGCTGTCGCCGCTGTCCTTATTTTTTGATCCTGAAAACGCGTAGTCACTGAACAACACAGGGACCCCGTCGTCCCAACGCGAAGGATCGATGTAATCACGACCGGTGCCACTTAACGCGGCCTGAGGAATGCTCAACCTTAAGGTCATGGTAGAGAACTCAAGCTGCGCAGAGGCCTGCGGGATATAGCTGCCGAGCTCTTTTGGCAACGTCTCCCTGGCGGGTAATGCAAGCAGCGCGGGATTACGATCGATAGCGATCCCCCATGCGCGCAGCATATCCGGCGTGAGCTGTGGCAGCAATGTCCCGTCCGGGGCGCTGACATAGGTGATATTTAAGTCCTTCAGGTGTTGATTGTTCACCTGAACACGTGAGGAATAGGTGCCGGGTAGCTGGGCATTTGGCTTTGAAAAGAGTGAAAGGTCAATATCCTGCTGGGTCAGCATGTCTCCTTCAAGCGATGAAGGGGAGAACCGATATTCGCGAGCCTGCACCGAGGTGCTCGTCATGAGTAAAACGCCCCCAAGGCAGTGGAGAACCGAATTCGGTCTAAAGAGTCGCCCGTATGACAAATAATTACGTCCTGTAATCATTGCAATCTTTAATCCTGCGCCAGGGTGGAAGTGTATTTTTCGGAAGCGTTGCCGTAATCGGTGATGCATCGCCAGGTGACGCTTGTGCCCTGAGCGGTGTCAGGGAGGGGAATAGCAACGCTGGATTTAGGGCCAACCATGTCGGCCTTCTCCACTTTGGTCGCCCCCAGCGAAAGTGAATCAAAGATGCTGTAGAACGCCCCTGCGTTGGTGACGGTGAGCTGCTGACCATGGCGAGCGAAGCGCAGATTTTTGCAGGACTCAGATGGGGTACCGCTAAGCCCACGAGGGCGCCAGAACAGTTTCAGGCGTGTTTTATAAATTAACCGCAGGACGTTTTTGTCATCCTCATCCGTAGCCGTGGCGGGAACGGTTCGCACGTTCATATAAAATAGAGACTCTTTATCGCCCGCTAAGGTTGTCCCGTTCCAGGTAATGCGCAGGCTTTGCTCTTTTTGCGGATCGAGTCGGAAAAGGGGCGGTGTCACGATAAATGGCCCGCGCGTTTTGCCATCACCGGTATCCGTCCATGACTGTATTAACCATGGAAGTTCGTTATCCTTATTCTGTAAGGGCAGGGCAACTTCCTTTTTCGCGGCATCGTAGATTATGCGTGTGCGGCCTATCTGCACGCCTGTTGCGTGACAAAGGGTGCTCGCAATAACAGGAATACATAATAAGACTTTGTGTGAAATGCGCATGGTGAAACCTTTAATAAAGGAGGTTGATGAGAGTGATAATAGTCCGAGTCCGGACGCGGACTATTATCCGAGCATGACTCCTTAAACGTCATGACGCCTAAATATATATATTCTGAATATCAGAATGGCGTTTATTAACGGTAAAGAATGTTTACCGTCATATCTGCATCTGCCGGACCGGCTGTAACATCCGCTGCGTACGATTTATAGCGGGCGTTAAAATTAGCCAGAATCGTGTCTGAGGATTTTGTTGCCAGCTCGATATAAACCTGGCCTTCAGCGCCGTCCATGGTAATGAGTTGGTCATCTTTACCCGCCGGGCTAACAGCCACGCCGATGCCGGTGGCTGCGGCGTCGCCCGTGGTGGTGATTTTACTGACATCCAGCAGGTTATTCGTTTGGGTCAGGGTTGTTGGACCGTTAAAGGTCAGCTGTACAGCCGGAAGTCCATCGCTCTTTAAAGGACAGTTTGCCAGCGTAATGCTGAAGGGCATAAGGGTCGTTTCCGTCCCAACCTCAGTGAACAATGATTTGGGATAAGTGCCCAATGGGATAGTGCTGTCTGTGCCATTGTCGCCCTGAATTGTACAGCTAGGTTCAATAATTTCACCCGTGAAGTGAATTGTTCCGGCATTCATTTCAGCAGCGAAACCATTCATTGATAGGGTGGCGAGCGCTAAGCCCGCAATAATATTTTTTCTGAAGTCCATCTAAAATCTTCCTTAATGTGGTAATCATATTTGGCATGCTGGATTTTCCTCTCGGAAACAGAATTATGCCGCGAGGAAGTATAGCGCTTAATTTTTATCAGGTAAGATGTCCCTGGACTAATGTTATATTAGTGTACGACACGTAAAGTTGTTTTTGGAGCTATAAAAATAAGGTTTCAATTACTATGGTTTATAGAGTTCACATATTTATATCATTCTTGTAAAACAAGACGGTTAAAACTACGCTTGTTGTTAATTTTTCGCATCCATTATATTTATATTCACCTTTCAATATACTTTTGCTTAATTCAGTTTGTATTATAAAAAATGTCAAAAAGATCTGGACACGATCGTTTCGAGCGTTATTTGTACCATCAACGCCTTCTGGACGCGTAGACGACGCACTTAAACTGGTTAAAAAGACCCGGTTATAGGGCTTTTTCCATCCATTGACAGGAGTGGGGGCTGGCATGATACCCCTGACGTAATGGGCTGAGCATGCACTGTGGCAGAAGAGAACGACGACAAAACGGAAGCCCCCACACCCCACCGACTAGAAAAGGCGCGTGAGGAAGGGCAAATCCCCCGATCCCGAGAATTGACCTCCCTGCTGATCCTTATCGTGGGGGTGTGCATTATCTGGTGGGGCGGGGAGTCGCTCGCCCGCAAGCTGGCGGGGATGCTCTCAACCGGCTTACGTTTTGACCACAGCATGGTCAACGATCCGAATCTGATCCTCAGCCAGATTATTCAGCTTATTAAAGGGGCCATGGCCGCGCTGTTGCCCCTGATTACCGGGGTCGTGCTGGTCGCGCTGGTTTCCCCGGTGATGCTTGGCGGTCTGGTCTTTAGCGCCAAATCGCTGCAGCCGAAATTTTCCAAACTGAACCCGCTGCCGGGCATTGCGAAAATGTTCTCTGCGCAGACCGGGGCCGAGCTGCTCAAAGCCGTTCTCAAATCGGTGCTGATGGGCAGTTCCGCAGGGTTTTACCTCTGGTACCACTGGCCGGAAATGATGCGTCTTATCAGCGAGTCGCCGCTAACCGCGATGAGCAACGCCCTGAATCTGGTCGGGCTCTGTGCGCTGCTGGTGGTGCTCAGCATTATTCCGATGGTGGGTTTTGACGTGATCTTCCAGCTTTATACCCACTTCAAAAAACTGCGGATGTCGCGGCAGGATATTCGTGACGAATATAAGCAGATGGAAGGTGACCCGCACGTGAAAGGGCGCATCCGCCAGATGCAGCGTGCCGCCGCCCGTCGCCGCATGATGGACGATGTGCCGAAGGCCGACGTCATCGTCACCAACCCGACACACTATTCCGTTGCGCTGCGCTACGACGAAAACAAAATGAGCGCGCCGAAAGTCGTGGCGAAAGGGGCGGGACTGATCGCGCTGCGCATCCGCGAAATTGGCACCGAACACCGCGTGCCGATCCTCGAAGCCCCTCCGCTGGCGCGTGCTCTTTACCGCCATGCGGAAATTGGACAACAGATCCCGGGACAACTCTACGCCGCCGTGGCGGAAGTGCTGGCCTGGGTATGGCAGTTGAAGCGCTGGCGTCTCGCCGGCGGTCAACGGCCTGCGAAACCTGAGAACCTTCCGGTGCCTGCCGCGCTGGATTTTATGAACGAGAAGGACACTGATGGCTAATCTGGTGGCAATGTTGCGCCTGCCCGGCAACCTGAAATCGACCCAATGGCAGATCCTTGCCGGGCCGATTCTGATCCTGCTAATTCTGTCGATGATGGTACTGCCGCTCCCGGCGTTCATCCTCGATCTGCTTTTCACTTTCAATATCGCGCTGTCCATTATGGTGCTGCTGGTGGCGATGTTCACCCAGCGTACCCTGGAGTTCGCCGCGTTCCCGACCATTCTGCTGTTTACCACCTTGCTCAGACTGGCGCTGAACGTGGCGTCCACGCGTATCATCCTGATGGAAGGTCACACCGGTGCGGCAGCGGCGGGTAAAGTAGTGGAAGCGTTTGGCCACTTCCTGGTGGGCGGCAATTTCGCTATCGGTATCGTGGTGTTCGTTATCCTCGTTATCATCAACTTTATGGTTATCACCAAAGGTGCAGGGCGTATCGCGGAAGTCGGCGCGCGTTTTGTGCTGGACGGGATGCCGGGCAAGCAGATGGCGATCGACGCCGACCTGAACGCCGGGCTCATTGCCGAAGATGAAGCCAAAAAGCGTCGTTCGGAAGTGACGCAGGAGGCAGACTTCTACGGCTCCATGGACGGTGCGAGTAAGTTTGTGCGCGGTGACGCCATCGCGGGCATTCTGATCATGGTGATTAACGTGGTCGGCGGCCTGCTGGTGGGGGTATTGCAGCACGGGATGGACATGGGCCACGCGGCGGAAAGCTATACGCTGCTGACCATCGGTGACGGTCTGGTCGCGCAGATCCCGGCGCTGGTTATCTCCACGGCGGCGGGCGTGATTGTGACCCGCGTGAGTACCGATCAGGACGTTGGCGAGCAGATGGTGGGCCAGCTGTTCAGCAACCCGCGCGTGATGCTGCTGGCCGCTGCGGTTCTCGGCTTGCTTGGGCTGGTGCCGGGGATGCCAAACCTCGTCTTCCTGCTGTTTACGGCGGCTCTGCTGGGGCTTGCCTGGTGGATGCGCGGCCGTGAAATCAAACCGGCTGCTGAGCCTGTTCCGGTCAAAATGCCGGAGAACAACCAGGCCGTCGAAGCGACCTGGAACGACGTTCAGCTGGAAGATTCCCTGGGAATGGAGGTCGGGTATCGCCTGATCCCGATGGTCGATTTCCAGCAGGATGGCGAGCTGCTTGGCCGAATCCGCAGTATCCGTAAGAAATTCGCGCAGGACATGGGCTTTCTGCCGCCGGTTGTGCACATCCGGGACAACATGGACCTGCCGCCCGCGCGCTATCGCATCCTGATGAAAGGTGTCGAAATTGGCAGCGGTGATGCCTATCCGGGCCGCTGGCTGGCGATTAACCCGGGCACCGCCGCAGGCACGCTGCCGGGCGAGCAAACCATCGATCCGGCCTTTGGCCTGGCCGCTATCTGGATTGAAAGCGCGCTGAAAGAGCAGGCGCAAATCCAGGGGTACACGGTTGTTGAAGCCAGTACCGTGGTGGCGACCCATCTTAACCACCTGATTGGGCAATTCTCGGCGGAGCTGTTTGGCCGCCAGGAAGCGCAGCAGCTGCTGGACCGCGTCACGCAGGAGATGCCTAAGCTGACGGAAGATCTGGTTCCGGGCGTGGTGACGCTGACGACGCTGCACAAGGTGCTGCAAAACCTGCTCGAAGAAAAGGTGCCGATCCGCGATATGCGCACCATTCTGGAAACGCTGGCAGAGCATGCGCCAATCCAGAGCGATCCGCACGAGCTGACGGCGGTGGTGCGCGTGGCGCTGGGGCGTGCGATCACCCAGCAGTGGTTCCCGGGAACCGGAGAAGTGCAGGTTATTGGCCTCGATACGCCGCTTGAACGTCTTCTGCTTCAGGCCCTGCAGGGCGGGGGCGGCCTGGAGCCGGGGCTGGCGGATCGTCTGCTGGCACAAACGCAGGAGGCGCTGGCGCGTCAGGAGATGCTGGGCGCGCCGCCGGTGCTGCTGGTGAACCATGCGCTGCGTCCGCTGCTGTCGCGCTTCCTGCGTCGTAGCCTGAATCAGCTGGTCGTGCTGTCGAATCTGGAGCTGTCGGATAACCGCCATATCCGCATGACGGCGACGATTGGAGGAAAATAATGCGTAAATGGCTATGGATTTTGCTCTTCCCGCTGGCGGCGCAGGCTGCCGGGGAGGGGACCTGGCAGGCGAGCAGCATGGGTGTGACCCTCAGCAACCGGGGCGTGGCGATGTCCTCTAACCCGCTGGCGCCTTCTGACGCGGTATCCGGCCTGATGGGCCTTGTAGTCTGGAACTACCGGCTGATTGGCCCAACGCCTGCCGGGCTGCGGGTGCGCCTCTGTTCTCAGACGCGCTGCACGGAAATCGACGGAGAAAGCGGTACGACGCAGGCGTTCAACGGCGTACCGGCCATTGAACCTTTGCGTTTTATCTGGGAAGTGCCGGGCGGGGGACGTTTGATCCCGGCGCTGAAGGTGCAGAGTAATTCCGTCATCGTGAACTACCGCTGACGGTCGGATTATAAGAAATCCAAAAAACAAAACCCGGCGATTGCCGGGTTTTTGTATTACATACGTTCTACGGTTTCGATACCCAGGGTATCCAGACCCAGCTTCAGGGTCTTCGCCGTAAGCTGGGCCAGCTTCAGGCGGCTGTTGCGGACCGATTCATTTTCCGCAGACAGAATAGGGCAGTGCTCGTAGAAGCCAGAGAACAGACCCGCCAGATCGTACAGGTAAGCACACATCACGTGCGGCGTACCGTCACGCGCGACAACCGTCAGCGTCTCTTCAAACTGCAGCAGGCGCGCCGCCAGCTGCGCTTCGCGATCTTCCGTGATGGTCACTGTCGCATTCGCCAGTACGCTTTCATCAATGTTCGCCTTACGGAACACCGAGAGCACGCGGGTGTAGGCATACTGCATATATGGCGCGGTGTTGCCTTCAAACGCCAGCATGTTATCCCAGTCGAAGATATAGTCGGTGGTACGGTTCTTGGAGAGATCCGCGTATTTCACCGCACCGATACCCACGGCGTTGGCCAGTTTTTCCAGCTCGTCGGCCGGCATGTCCGGGTTCTTCTCGGCCACCAGGCGGCGGGCGCGTTCCAGCGCTTCGTCCAGCAGGTCGGACAGCTTCACGGTACCGCCAGCACGGGTTTTGAACGGCTTACCGTCTTTACCCAGCATCATGCCGAACATGTGGTGTTCCAGCGGAACGCAATCCGGCACGTAACCGGCTTTACGCACGATGGTCCACGCCTGCATCAGGTGCTGGTGCTGACGGGAGTCGATGTAGTACAGCACGCGGTCGGCGTGCAGCGTCTCGTAACGGTATTTCGCACAGGCGATATCGGTGGTGGTGTAGAGGTAGCCGCCATCCTTTTTCTGGATAATCACGCCCATCGGTTCACCTTCCTTGTTTTTGTACTCATCAAGGAACACAACCGTTGCGCCTTCGCTCTCAACCGCCAGGTTTTTGGCTTTCAGGTCGGCCACAATGCCCGGCAGCATTGGGTTATAGAGGCTTTCACCCATTACGTCGTCACGGGTCAGGGTGACGTTCAGGCGGTTATAGGTAAGCTGGTTCTGAGACATGGTGATGTCAACCAGCTTGCGCCACATCTCGAGGAAGTATTTGTCGCCGCCCTGCAGTTTTACCACATAGCTGCGCGCGCGCTCGGCAAAGGCTTCGTCTTCGTCGTAGTGCTTTTTGGCTTCGCGGTAGAACCCTTCCAGGTCCGCCAGCGCCATTTCACCCGCGTTTTCCTGCTGCTGTTTTTCCAGGTAGGCAATCAGCATGCCGAACTGCGTACCCCAGTCGCCCACGTGGTTCGCCCGAATCACCTTGTGACCGAGGAACTCGAGCGTGCGCACTGCGGCATCACCGATGATGGTGGAGCGCAGGTGGCCAACGTGCATCTCTTTCGCCACGTTCGGGGCAGAATAGTCGATCACGACGGTCTGCGCCTCCGGCTGGGAAACACCCAGACGGTCAGACTTCAGCGCCGCGTCAACGTGGCTTGCCAGGAATGCAGGCTCAAGGAAGATATTGATAAAGCCCGGACCGGCGATTTCGGTTTTGCTGGCAATGCCGGAAAGATCCAGATGCGTCAGTACCTGCTCAGCGAGCTGTCGCGGCGGCATGCCCAGTTTTTTAGCCACTGCCATCACGCCATTAGCCTGATAGTCGCCAAACTGTACTTTTGCTGACTGACGAACCTGCGGTTCGCAATCCGCAGGCGCGCCTGCGGCAATCAGTGCCTGACTGACTTTTTCGGAGAGAAGAGCCTGAATATTCACCTGGATACCTTACGTTTTTGATGCGGGCCTACAACCGCCCGCGCCAGTTAAAGAATTTAGGGCGGGAGTATACTGCAAATGCCTTCTGGCGTCAGCATCGCGGGGCCCGAAGATTGCTCAGAATCCAGGCGGTGAAAGTGTGCATAATCATGCAGTCACAAAAAGCCGGATTCTGCGGTTGGTCAAAACAGGGCAACAGAGTAAATTAGCGGCTTTGCGACATGAAAAGAGAGTGACTTATGGCGAACTGGCTATCCATTGACGAACTGCATGATATTTCCGCAGATTTACCGCGCTTCACCCAGGCGTTCACAGAACTTGCCACCCGTCTCGGTCTGGATATCGCACCGCTTGAGGCCGATCACATCTCTTTGCGCTGTCATCAGAATGCCACCGCCGAGCGCTGGCGTCGCGGGTTTGAACAGTGCGGTGAGTTGCTCTCCGAGAACATCATTAATGGTCGCCCCATTTGCCTGTTTAAACTGCATGAACCGGTGAACGTGGCGCACTGGCAATTCACCGTGGTTGAACTGCCGTGGCCGGGCGAGAAACGCTATCCGCACGAAGGCTGGGAACATATCGAAATTGTCCTGCCGGGTGATCCTGGAACACTCAACGCGCGCGCGCTGGCCCTGCTTTCTGACGAAGGCTTGAGCAAGCCGGGAATTTTTGTGAAGACAAGTTCACCCAAAGGCGAGCGCGAGCGGCTACCTAACCCGACGCTGGCCGTCACCGACGGACAGGTTACGGTGAAGTTTCATCCGTGGACCATTGAGCAAATCGTTGCCAGTGAAGCGTAAGAAGTTGTGAGTTCACGCCGGGACTGAAAAGGGACGGGATGTCATGATGGTTCGTTTAGTGGGATTTCAGGAGGATTAAATGGCGCTGCTGGAGATTTGTTGTTACAGCGTGGAGTGTGCCGTAACCGCGCAAAAGCACGGGGCTGACCGCATTGAACTGTGCGCGGCCCCCAAAGAGGGCGGGCTGACGCCGTCTTACGGCGTGTTGAGGTCTGCCCGCCAGGCCGTCGCCATTCCCGTTCACCCGATTATTCGTCCGCGCGGCGGTGATTTTTGTTACACGGCGGGCGAGTTCAGTGCCATGCTTGATGATATCGCACTCGTTCGGGACCTGGGGTTTCCAGGGCTGGTGACCGGCCTGCTGGATGAGGACGGCGATATTGATATACCGCGCATGCGTCAGATTATGAGCGCCGCGCAGGGGCTGGCCGTTACTTTTCATCGCGCATTTGATATGTGTAAAGATCCGCTTCAGGCCTTTGAAACGCTTGGAGAACTTGGCGTGGCGCGCATCCTGACATCGGGTCAGCAGGCGTCAGCGGAAAAAGGACTGCAATTAATTACGGAACTAAAAGCACATTCCGGTGTTCCAATAATAATGGCGGGTGCGGGAGTCCGCGCCGGCAATCTGGAACGGTTTTTAAACGCCGGGGTAGAAGAGCTGCACAGCTCCGCGGGTAAATGGATACCTTCGCCCATGCGTTATCGCAATACAGGGTTGTCAATGTCGACGGACGCTGAAGCGGATGAGTATTCACGCTACGGCGTAGAGGGAGAGTCGGTTGCGGAAATGAAGTCGCTGATTGAGCGCCATCACGTGTAGCAACGTACCGATTTTTACCGCGCATCATGTCGCCCAATATGATGCTTGCTTGTACCAGGCCCCTGCAATTTCAACAGGGGCCTTTTTTTCTCCTGCGCCCGGTGGCGCTTCGCTTACCGGGCCTACAAAATCGGGAGTAGGCCGGGTAAGGCGTAGCCGCCACCCGGCTAAAGGGCTACGGCTTGGTCGCAATCAACACCGCACGCATCGGGGCCGGATAGCCTTCGATGGTTTTGCTGTGGTCGGCCGGGTCGAGGAACTGCTCCAGTGATTCGGTGATCATCCAGTCGGTGCGGCGCTGTTCCTCGAGAGAGGTCACGCTGACATCGGCAATCCGCACATCCACAAACCCGCACTTCTCCAGCCAGTTCTTCAGCGCCAGCGCGGAAGGGATGAAGTATACGTTGCGCATCTGCGCGTAGCGATCGCCAGGCACCAGAACGGCATGTTCATCGCCTTCAATCACCAGCGTTTCCAGCACCAGCTCGCCGCCGCTGACCAGCTGATCCTTCAATTGCCACAGGTGTTCAAGTGGGGAACGGCGGTGATACAGCACGCCCATGGAGAAGACGGTATCAAACGCTTTCAGGGCAGGGAGTTGTTCGATGCCCAGCGGCAGCAGGTGCGCGCGCTGGTCGTTACCCAGCAGCTTGCGCACCGCTTCAAACTGGCACAGGAACAGCTGCATCGGGTCAATACCGACCGCCAGATGCGCGCCCGCGCCAATCATGCGCCACATGTGGTAACCGCTGCCGCAGCCCACGTCCAGAATGGTACGCCCGGTCAGATCGGAAAGGTGGGGCAGAACGCGATCCCATTTCCAGTCAGAGCGCCATTCGGTATTGATGTTCACGCCGTAAAGTGAAAACGGCCCTTTGCGCCACGGCATCAGGTTCCGCATTAGCGTTTCGATGCGGTTGATCTGCCCGGCCGGAAGCGGCTCTTCGCTCTCGGCGGTTACGCTGTGGAGCAGGTCGAGGCGATACGGGGTCAGTTCCGGTAAAAATTCCACCGCATTTGACCACTGCTTTAACAGGCCGTGCTGCTGGTCGCGCTGCCAGGCGGCAATCTGCGCGGGCAAGGTTTCCAGCCAGTGGGAAAGCTGGTTTTTGGCAATCAGCTGATAGAAGTTGCTGAATTCGATCATGCTGATTCTCCCGCTTTCAGCGCCACCAGAGAGCCAAAGTTAAAGCACTGGAACCACAGTTCGCTGTGTTCAAACCCGGCTTTGCTCAGACGCGCTTTGTGGGTTTCTACGGAATCCGTCAGCATCACGTTTTCAAGCATGCTGCGCTTCTGGCTGATCTCCAGTTCGCTGTAGCCGTTTGCCCGTTTGAAATCGTGGTGCATGTTGAACAGCAGTTCGCCAACCTCGGCATCTTCGAAGCTGAATTTCTCTGAGAGCACCAGCGCGCCGCCAGGGTTCAGCCCTTTATAAATTTTGTCCAGCAGCAGCTGGCGGTCTTCAGGCACCAGGAACTGAAGAGTGAAATTCAGCACCACCATCGAGGCGTTATTGATCTCAATATTGCGGATATCACCTTCCACCACGTCCACCGGGACAGGGGCTTTATACGCATCAATATGGCGACGGCAGCGCTCAACCATGGCCGGGGAGTTATCGACGGCAATGATCCGGCAGCCTTCGTGGTGAACGTTACGACGAACCGACAGCGTTGCCGCGCCGAGCGAGCAGCCCAGGTCATAGACCTGCGTGCCGGGTTGAACGAAGCGCTCAGCCAGCATGCCGATCATAGAGATAATATTGGAATAACCGGGAACAGAGCGCTGGATCATATCCGGGAAGACTTCGGCTACCCGTTCATCGAAGGTCCAGTCGCCCAGGCTGGCGATAGGCGCGGAAAAAAGCGTGTCGCGATCTGACATAACGTAAAAATCCGGGAAAAATAAAGTGGCGTATTGTGCGCTAATGGAGGGAGAAAACCAACTCCCACGGCATATACCACAGGTTAGCCAGCACCATCAGCAAAAGCGAACACCAGGTCGCACTCATGCCGGAACGACGCCAGCGGATTAAGCGGTGGTGAAAACCGTAATAGTGCATCAGGCGGCCAGCAATAAGAAGCAGGCCACAGATGTGCACCATCCAGGTTTCTGCGCCATTCATCTCCATAAAAAGCAGCAGGATTAAGGCTGCGGGGATGTATTCGACCGCGTTGCCATGAATGCGGATAGCGCTTTGTAGCTCTGAAAATCCGCCGTCACCGTAAGAGACACGGTACAGCGTTCTCAGGCGCACAACATCAAAAGAAAACTTAATCAGCAGTAATGCACCTAACACCGCATACAGCGCGCTGACCATACAAACTCCCTGTTTTTGGCAGATGGCACTTCACTATGATAGGGGGTGATATCAGAAAAGAGAAGATTGTTGTGGGATAGCAGGGGCGCTGCCCACGGACGGCACCGCAGCCTGCAAGGCCTGCCACAGAGCATCGACCAGTTCGGGCGCCTGAGCGATATCCGGCGTGTGCAAAAAGAGGTACGGCGTGGTGGTGTGTTCCCACTTCGCTAACGTTTGCAGCCAGACGGCGAACATCGCCTGATTTTGCTGCATGTTATCGCTGCCGATAAACCTGACCATTGGGTTATGTGCGGTAACAATGGCGTGAACCGGCACTTTCGGTTTTTTACGCTGCGCTTCAACGATGGCTTCGCTATGGGGGACAGCGCTGTGCACCGGGCGGCTGTCGAGAATCACCCGGTTTACGGAACGCTCAAGCAGGCCGCGGTTGAGCGCTTTTTCTGCTTCGCCTTTCGCAAAGAAGTCCTGGTGTCTTACTTCTACGCCGTAGGTGAATTCACGGGGCAGGGCATCCAGGAATTGCCAGAGCGCAGGTAAATCGCGCGGGCCAAACGTGGCGGGTAGCTGGATCCAGTACTGACCGATGCGGTTCGCCAGCGGCGACATGCGCGCGAAAAATTCTTCGGTCAAATCGCCGCAGTTGCGCAGCGCGGCCTGGTGCGAAATGGTGGCCGGAAACTTGAAGCAGAAGCGGAAGTCGTCGGTCGTTTGTTCCCGCCAGCGCGCAACAATCTCGGCTTTGGGGAGCGCATACAGGGTGGTGTTGCCCTCGACGCAGTTGAAGTGCCGGGCATACTCCTCAAGGCTGGTGATGCCAAGGCGCACCCATTTCGGGTGCGACCACTGGGGCAGGCCGACATACATCATAGCGCGCTGATAATCTCATCCGTGCTGCGCACGCGGCCGATGCGCGGGAAGATATGGGTCATGCTGCCCTGATGCTGTTCCGCGGAGGCTGCGCTGCAGGCATCTTCGGCGATCACCAGATTAAAGCCCAGCTCCCACGCGTTGCGGGCGGTAGACTCCACGCCGATATTGGTGGAAATGCCGCACAGAATAATGGTGTCGATGCCCCGACGGCGGAGCTGCAGCTCGAGATCGGTGCCGTAGAAAGCGCCCCACTGGCGTTTGGTCACTTCAATATCGCTGTCGCGTTTGCCGAGTGAGACCGGGTACGTCCACCAGTTTTCCGGCAGGGCGCGTGCAGGAGCCTGAGCGTCAACGGGCTGCTTTAACGCTTCGGCGTAATCTGCGGACCAGCCCACGCGCACCATGACAACAGGCGCACCGCTGGCACGACATGTTTCCGCCAGGCGAGCGGCGCGGCTGACCACATCATCTGCGGTATGCGGGCCACCGGCGAAGGGCAGAATGCCTTCCTGTAAATCAATCACGACAAGTGCGGTTTTACTGGCATCAAGTGTTAACATCGTTACTCCCGTTAAATGAATCACTTCCAGACACCATACGACGTGATGGCCTGTTCCTGGGCGGATAATTTTGTTAATTTTTGTGAGAATGCGCAATAAGAGCTCAGCAAACGACCGCCTGGCCGTGGTTCGCTCTTATCGTCCGGCGGAATTTCCAGTATAATAGCCGCCTTTTTTCATCCAGTTGTGACATACAGAAAGCTGCGACATAGTAGCCTGCATACCAGGCGACATTTAGCCTGCGGCTAATTAAGGGATATCTCATGCGTACAGAATATTGCGGGCAGCTGCGTCAGTCCCACGTCGGGCAGCAGGTAACCCTGTGTGGTTGGGTCAATCGTCGTCGTGATCTTGGTAGCCTTATCTTCATTGATATGCGCGACCGCGAAGGTATCGTTCAGGTGTTCTTCGACCCGGATCGCGCAGATGCGTTGAAGCTGGCCTCTGAGCTGCGTAATGAGTTCTGCATTCAGGTTACCGGCACCGTGCGTGCGCGTGACGAGAAAAACGTCAACGCCGACATGGCGACGGGTGCCATCGAAGTGCTGGCGTCCGATCTGGTGATTATCAACCGTGCAGAAGCGCTGCCGCTGGACTCCAACCACGTCAACACTGAAGAAGCGCGTCTGAAATACCGCTACCTGGATCTGCGTCGCCCGGAAATGGCTCAGCGCCTGAAAACCCGTGCGAAAATCACCAGCCTGGTGCGTCGCTTTATGGATGACCACGGTTTCCTCGATATCGAAACCCCGATGCTGACCAAAGCCACGCCGGAAGGTGCGCGCGATTACCTGGTCCCATCCCGCGTTCATAAAGGTAAATTCTACGCGCTGCCGCAGTCTCCACAGCTCTTCAAACAGCTGCTGATGATGTCCGGCTTCGATCGCTACTATCAAATTGTAAAATGCTTCCGCGACGAAGACCTGCGCGCTGACCGCCAGCCAGAATTTACCCAGATCGATGTGGAAACCTCCTTCATGACCGCCGAGCAGGTGCGTGAAGTGATGGAAGCCCTGGTGCGTAGCCTGTGGAACGACGTGAAGGGCGTTGAGCTGGGCGATTTCCCCATCATGACCTTCGCTGAAGCCGAGCGTCGCTACGGCTCCGACAAACCAGACCTGCGTAACCCGATGGAGCTGGTGGACGTGGCAGACCTGGTGAAAGCCGTTGAGTTTGCCGTATTCTCTGGCCCGGCTAACGATCCTAAAGGCCGCGTAGCAGCGCTGCGTGTACCGGGCGGTGCGGCACTGAGCCGCAAGCAGATTGACGACTACGGCAACTTCATCAAGATCTACGGCGCGAAAGGTCTGGCCTATATTAAAGTGACCGAGCGTGCGAAAGGTCTGGAAGGCATCACCAGTCCGGTAGCGAAATTCCTGAACGCAGACATTGTGGAAGCGATCCTTGAGCGCACCGGCGCGCAGGACGGCGACATGATCTTCTTCGGCGCAGACAACAAGAAAGTCGTGGCGGATGCGATGGGCGCGCTGCGTCTGAAGCTCGGCAAAGACCTGAACCTGACCGACGAGAACAAATGGGCGCCGCTGTGGGTTATCGACTTCCCAATGTTTGAAGACGACGGTGAAGGCGGTCTGACCGCAATGCACCACCCGTTCACCTCGCCGAAAGACATGACGGCAGCAGAGCTGAAAGCGGCGCCGGAAGACGCGGTCGCGAACGCTTACGATATGGTTATCAACGGCTACGAAGTGGGCGGCGGTTCCGTGCGTATTCACAGCGGTGAAATGCAGCAGACCGTGTTCGGTATCCTGGGTATCAACGAGCAGGAGCAGCGCGAGAAGTTCGGCTTCCTGCTGGACGCCCTGAAATACGGCACGCCGCCGCACGCGGGTCTGGCCTTCGGTCTTGACCGTCTGACCATGCTGCTGACCGGCACCGATAACATTCGTGATGTTATTGCCTTCCCGAAAACCACTGCCGCAGCGTGTCTGATGACCGAAGCGCCAAGCTTTGCCAACCCGGCCTCTCTGGCCGAGCTGGGCATTGAAGTGGTGAAGAAGGAAGAGAAAAACTGATATGGCATATAAGCTTCCCGTTTCTGTTCTGGTGGTCATTTATGCAGAAGACACGAAGCGGGTGCTGATGTTGCAGCGGCGCGATGATCCTGATTTCTGGCAGTCGGTAACAGGCAGTCTGGAAGAGGGGGAAACCGCGCCGCAGGCCGCCGCGCGCGAAGTAAAGGAAGAGGTCGCCATTGACGTTGCCCGCGAGCAACTGACCCTGAAGGACTGTCAGCGCACGGTGGAGTTTGAAATTTTTAGCCATTTACGTCATCGCTACGCGCCGGGTACCGAGCGCAATACGGAGTCGTGGTTCTGTCTCGCGCTCCCCCATGAACGGGAGATCGTGTTTACCGAACACCTGACCTACCGCTGGGTGAATGCGGCGGACGCCGCCGCACTGACCAAGTCGTGGAGCAACCGGCAGGCGATTGAAGAATTTGTAATTAACGCAGCCTGAGAAGGCGCGATTTTTGGAGAACTTTTTATGGCAGGTCATAGTAAGTGGGCCAACACCAAACACCGCAAAGCGGCACAGGATGCCAAGCGCGGTAAGATCTTTACCAAAATCATTCGCGAGCTGGTGACGGCAGCGCGTCTGGGCGGCGGCGACCCGGCTTCTAACCCGCGTCTGCGCGCGGCGGTGGATAAAGCGTTGTCTAACAACATGACGCGTGACACCCTGAACCGTGCAATCGCACGCGGCGTGGGCGGTGATGAAGACGCGAACATGGAAACCATCATTTATGAAGGTTACGGCCCTGGCGGTACTGCGGTGATGGTTGAGTGTCTGTCTGACAACCGTAACCGTACCGTTGCGGAAGTGCGCCACGCGTTCACCAAAACCGGTGGCAACCTGGGCACTGACGGTTCCGTTGCTTACCTGTTCAGCAAAAAAGGCGTCATCTCCTTCGAGAAAGGCGACGAAGATGCGATCATGGAAGCGGCGCTGGAAGCCGGTGCGGAAGACGTTGTGACCTTCGATGACGGTGCTATCGACGTTTACACCGCGTGGGAAGAGATGGGTGCCGTGCGCGACGCGCTGGAAGCGGCTGGCCTGAAAGCGGACAACGCTGAAGTGTCCATGATCCCGTCCACCAAAGCGGATATGGATGCGGAAACGGCACCGAAACTGCTGCGTCTGATCGATATGCTCGAAGACTGCGACGACGTGCAGGAAGTGTATCACAACGGTGAAATCTCTGATGAGGTTGCAGCGACTCTCTAATGAGAGCGTATAAATCCGTTACGGGAGACGCGTGATGTCGATTATTCTCGGGATTGACCCAGGCTCACGCGTCACCGGTTATGGCGTTATCCGTCAGGTGGGACGCCAGTTAACCTACCTGGGCAGCGGCTGTATTCGCACCAAAGTTGACGATCTGCCGTCGCGCCTGAAGCTCATTTATGCGGGCGTGTCGGAAATCATCACCCAGTTTCAGCCTGACTATTTCGCCATCGAGCAGGTCTTTATGGCGAAAAACGCCGATTCAGCGCTTAAGCTCGGGCAGGCGCGCGGCGTTGCCATCGTTGCTGCCGTGAACCAGGATTTGCCGGTATTCGAATACGCGGCGCGTCAGGTCAAGCAGACGGTGGTGGGCATTGGTAGCGCGGAGAAAAGCCAGGTGCAGCATATGGTGCGTACCCTGCTGAAGCTTCCTGCGAACCCGCAGGCCGACGCCGCCGATGCGCTGGCGATTGCGATTACCCACTGTCACGTCAGCCAGAACGCGATGCAAATGAGCGAGTCGCGGCTTAATCTGGCGCGAGGCAGGTTACGATAATGAGAAATCAGGCTGGATAAACATCCAGCCTTTTTTTATTATGTCGGCAGTTAATTTCTCCCAGAACGCAGGAGCGTCACGTGATAGGCAGACTCAGAGGCATCATCATTGAAAAACAACCCCCGTTAGTGCTGCTGGAAGTGGGTGGCGTGGGCTATGAAGTCCATATGCCGATGACCTGCTTCTACGAGCTGCCGGACGCGGGCAAAGAGGCGATTGTCTTTACTCAGTTTGTGGTGCGTGAAGATGCCCAGCTGCTGTACGGCTTCAATAACAAACAGGAACGCACCCTGTTCCGCGAGCTGATTAAAACCAACGGCGTCGGTCCGAAGCTGGCGCTGGCGATTTTATCCGGCATGTCAGCGCCACAGTTTGTGAATGCCGTTGAGCGCGAAGATCCTGCGGCGCTGATTAAGCTTCCGGGCATCGGCAAGAAAACCGCCGAGCGCCTGATTGTGGAGATGAAAGACCGCTTTAAAGGCCTGCATGGCGATCTGTTCACGCCGGCTGCCGATTTGGTACTGACCTCTCCTGGCGGCCCTGCGACGGATGATGACGCCGAGCAGGAAGCGGTTGCCGCGCTGGTGGCGCTGGGCTATAAACCTCAGGAGGCCAGCCGTATGGTGAGCAAAATTGCCAAACCGGACGCCAGCAGTGAAACCCTGATTCGTGAAGCGCTGCGCGCTGCATTGTGAGGTAAAGGATGATTGAAGCAGACCGCCTGGTGTCGGCAGGCACTATTCAGGCAGAAGACGTGGTGGATCGTGCGATCCGCCCTAAGCTGCTTGATGAGTATATCGGCCAGCCGCAGGTTCGTTCCCAGATGGAGATTTTCATCCAGGCGGCAAAGCTGCGCGGCGATGCGCTCGATCACCTGCTGATTTTTGGCCCTCCGGGTTTAGGGAAAACTACGCTGGCGAATATCGTTGCCAATGAAATGGGCGTCAACCTGCGCACCACCTCCGGCCCTGTGCTGGAGAAGGCGGGCGATCTCGCTGCGATGCTGACCAACCTCGAACCGCATGACGTGCTGTTTATCGATGAGATCCACCGCCTGTCACCGGTGGTGGAGGAAGTGCTCTATCCAGCGATGGAAGATTACCAGCTGGATATCATGATCGGTGAAGGCCCGGCCGCGCGCTCCATCAAAATCGATCTGCCGCCGTTTACCCTGATTGGCGCCACCACCCGCGCCGGGTCGTTGACCTCTCCGCTGCGCGACCGTTTTGGCATCGTGCAGCGTCTGGAGTTTTACCAGGTGGCGGACCTCCAGCACATCGTTGGCCGTAGCGCCCGCTATATGGGGCTGGAAATGAGCGAAGAGGGCGCGTTTGAAGTGGCGAAGCGTTCCCGCGGTACGCCGCGTATCGCCAACCGTCTGCTGCGTCGCGTGCGTGACTTTGCCGAAGTGAAGCACGATGGCTCGATTTCCGCCGAGATTGCCGCTCAGGCGCTGGATATGCTGAACGTCGATGCCGAAGGCTTTGACTATATGGACCGTAAACTGCTGCTGGCGGTGCTGGATAAGTTCTTTGGCGGCCCGGTCGGGCTGGATAACCTGGCGGCGGCAATCGGAGAAGAGCGGGAGACGATAGAAGATGTGCTGGAGCCGTATCTGATCCAGCAGGGCTTCCTGCAGCGCACCCCACGTGGACGTATGGCAACGGTACGGGCGTGGAATCATTTCGGCATTACGCCACCGGCAATGCCGTAAATAATGCAGGGGTGGCGGCTACGCCTTACCCGGCCTACAATTTGACCTTTGTAGCCCCGGTAAGCGAAGCGCCACCGGGGACATACCCGCTACTGTGCGGTCTTCTTCATCATACTGAAGATAAACATCACCGCTGCGCTCAGCACCACGGACGGCCCCGCAGGCGTATCGTAGAACGCCGAGAAGGTTAACCCCCCCGTTACCGCAACCATCCCGACGATAACCGCCACACCGGCCATCTGCTCAGGCGTACGGGCGAAACGACGCGCGGTTGCCGCAGGGATAATCAGCAGTGACGTGATAATCAGCGCACCGACGAACTTCATCGCCACGCCGATGGTTAACGCCGTCACCAGCATCAGCAGCAGTTTTACGCGCTGCAGCTTCACGCCGTCGACAAACGCCAGATCGGGACTGACGGTCATGGCCAGTAAATTACGCCACTGCCAGAGCAGAATGGCGAGCACCACCACCACCCCAATGGCGATAGCGATGAGATCCTCCGGCGTCACGGCCAGCAGGTCACCGAAGAGGTAGGCCATCAGATCCACGCGGATGTTCGACATCAGGCTGACCACCACCAGGCCCAGAGAAAGGGCACTGTGCGCCATAATGCCAAGCAGCGTATCAATCGCGAGGTGAGGGCGCTTTTCCAGCCAGACCAGACCGGCGGCCAGCAGCAGCGTGACCACAATCACCGCGTAGAAGGGGTTTACATCCAGCAGCAGACCAAAGGCAACGCCCAGCAAAGACGCATGCGCCAGGGTATCACCAAAATAGGACATTCTGCGCCAGACGACAAACGAGCCGAGCGGGCCCGCGGCGCAGGCAAGCATAATCCCGGCCAGCCAGCCGGGCAGTAACAGTTCAATCATGAGTGTCCATTTCCCCGACGCAGTACGATTCGTCCCTGTAAATCATGGCGATGATTATGATGATGGCGGTAAATGCCCAGCTGTTCAGCGCCGCGAGGGCCGAACATGGAGATAAATTCCGGGTGCATTGACACTACTTCAGGCGTACCGGAGCAGCAGATGTGATGGTTGAGGCACAGCACTTCGTCGGTTTTTGCCATCACCAGATGGAGATCGTGAGACACCATCAGCACGGCGCAATCAAGCTCCCGACGGAGCTGGTCGATCAAATCATAAAGCGCAACCTGACCATTCACGTCCACACCCTGAGTTGGCTCATCCAGAACCAGCAGCTGTGGGCTGCTCAGCAGCGCGCGGGCAAGTAACACTCGCTGCGTTTCACCGCCGGACAGTTTTTGCAGCGGCGCATCGACAAGATGGCCCGCCTGCACGCGTTTCAGTGCCGGGAGAATATCGGCCTTCCGCGTGCCGGGACGCAGACGCAGAAAACGGCTGACCGTCAGCGGCAGCGTGGCGTCGAGGTGAAGTTTTTGCGGCACATAGCCAATACGCAATTTTTCCTCGCGCTTGATCACGCCTTCATCGGGTGCGACCAGACCCAGCACCACGCGCACCAGGGTGGATTTGCCTGCGCCATTGGGGCCGAGCAGCGTCAGAATTTTGCCGGGCTTCAGATCGAGCGACACGTCAGAGAGGACGCGGCGCTGGCCGAATGAGACCGAAATATTTTCAAGAGAAACCAATGTCGTCATGTCATTTTAAGCTTGAAGAAGTCAACGAATGTTATAATATCACATTCCACGCATTCACTACGATGATTAGTCGCATTATGTTACATAAAAATACGCTTCTTTTCGCAGCATTATCCGCTGCCCTTTGGGGGACAACCGCACAAGATGTTAACGCTGCGGTTGTCGCTTCGCTTAAACCACTCGGATTCATCGCGTCGGCCATTGCCGACGGGGTAACGGAAACTCAGGTTCTGCTCCCTGATGGTGCATCCGAGCATGACTATTCCCTGCGCCCTTCAGATGTAAAACGCTTACAAAACGCGGACTTAGTCGTCTGGATTGGCCCGGAAATGGAAGCGTTCATGCAGAAGTCAGCAAAACAGGTTGCTGGCGAAAAACAGGTCGCGATTGCCGAACTCTCCGGCGTGAAACCGTTGCTCATGAAAGGGGCGGATGACGATGACGACGAACACGATCATCATGCCGCAGACGGTGAAAAAGGTGATGGAGATCACCATCACGGCGAGTACAACATGCATCTTTGGTTATCCCCAGAGATAGCGCGGCTTTCAGCGGTTGCAATCCATGACAAATTAGTGGAACTTATGCCGCAAAGTCGAGCCAAACTAGACGCCAACCTGAAGGATTTTGAGGCACAATTAGCCGCAACCGATAAGCAGGTAGGTAATGAGCTCGCACCGTTGAAAGGTAAAGGGTATTTCGTTTTTCATGACGCCTACGGCTATTACGAAAAACATTACGGTTTGACCCCGCTGGGTCACTTCACCGTCAACCCTGAAATTCAGCCTGGTGCGCAGCGTTTACATGAAATCAGAACACAGTTGGTTGAGCAAAAAGCGACATGCGTTTTTGCTGAGCCACAGTTCAGGCCAGCGGTCGTAGAAGCCGTGGCCAGGGGAACGTCCGTGCGCATGGGAACCCTTGACCCGCTAGGTACGAATATCCAGTTGAGCAAAGTGAGCTATTCACAGTTCCTCAGCCAACTGGCGAATCAGTATGCGAGCTGCCTGAAAGGAGATTAACGAGGAAGTGAATACGTGCAACAGATAGCCCGCTCTGTCGCCCTGGCATTTAACAATCTGCCTCGACCCCACCGCGTTATGCTGGGGTCGCTTACAGTACTCACCTTAGCGGTCGCCGTCTGGCGGCCCTATGTTTACCACCCGAGTTCTGCCCCTATCATCAAAACCATTGAGCTCGAAAAGAGCGAAATCCGTTCTTTGCTGCCTGAAGCCAGTGAGCCTATCGACCAGGCGGCTCAGGAAGATGAAGCCATCCCGCAGGATGAACTGGACGATAAAACCGAGAACGAAGCAGGTATTCACGAATATGTTGTGTCTACCGGGGACACGCTGAGCAGCGTGCTGAACCAGTACGGCATCGACATGGGCAATATCACCCAGCTGGCGGCTGCGGATAAAGATCTTCGTAACCTGAAAATCGGACAACAGCTCTCCTGGACATTAACGGCGGATGGCGATCTCCAGCGTCTGACCTGGGAAATGTCCCGCCGCGAAACCCGTACCTACGATCGCACTGCAAACGGTTTCAAAATGACCAGCGAAATGCAGAAGGGCGACTGGGTTAACAGCGTTCTGAAAGGCACCGTGGGCGCGAGCTTTGTCTCCAGCGCGCGCGATGCAGGCTTGACCAGCGCTGAAATCAGCTCGGTGATCAAAGCCATGCAGTGGCAGATGGATTTTCGCAAGCTGAAGAAGGGCGATGAGTTCTCCGTCCTGATGTCCCGCGAAATGCTGGACGGCAAGCGCGAGCAAAGCCAGCTGCTGGGCGTACGTCTGCGCTCCGAGGGCAAAGATTACTACGCGATTCGTGCCGAAGACGGTAAGTTCTATGACCGCAGCGGTACGGGCCTTGCGAAAGGTTTCCTGCGCTTCCCGACGGCAAAACAGTTCCGCGTCTCCTCCAACTTTAACCCGCGTCGTCTGAACCCGGTAACCGGGCGCGTCGCGCCGCACCGTGGCGTTGACTTCGCCATGCCGCAGGGCACGCCGGTACTGGCGGTAGGGGATGGCGAAGTGGTGGTAGCCAAGCGTAGCGGTGCCGCCGGATATTATGTCGCGGTACGTCATGGTCGTACTTATACGACCCGCTACATGCACCTGCGTAAGCTGCTGGTCAAACCGGGCCAGAAGGTGAAGCGTGGTGACCGTATCGCGATCTCCGGCAATACCGGACGATCTACCGGCCCGCACCTGCACTATGAAGTGTGGATCAACCAGCAAGCAGTGAACCCGCTAACGGCGAAACTGCCGCGCACCGAAGGCCTGACAGGTAAAGATCGTACTGATTATCTGGCGCAGGTTAAAGAGGTGGTGCCGCAGCTGAGCCTAAACTAAGCTCTCTGTTTTTGTTAAAAAAGCCGGCGCACACTGAAGCCGGCTTTTTCTTTTGTGCGTGGACGACTGCCTCGCTACACTATCTGCATAAAATTTTGCGTCATCAGACCCTGGATCCAGCATGGAAACCCAAAAAAACAATATTGAATACATTCCTGAGTTTGAAAAATCCTTCCGCCATCCGCGCAACTGGGGCGCCTGGCTTGGTGTTTACGCCTTTGCGGGGATGGCGATGCTGCCAGCTTCCGTCCGCGACCCTGTTCTGGGTAAGATTGGCCGCCTGGCCGGGCGTTTAGGCAAGAGCGCCCGCCGTCGCGCGCAGATCAACCTCTACTACTGTTTTCCTGAGAAAAGCGACGCCGAGCGCGAGGCAATCATTGATGATATGTATACCACCGCGCCGCAGGCAATGGCGATGATGGCGGAGCTGGCGCTGAAAGGGCCGGATAAAATCGTCGATCGCGTTGACTGGAAAGGGCTGGACATCATCGAGGAGATGCGCCGCAATGACGAGAAGGTCATTTTCCTCGTCCCCCACGGCTGGGGCGTTGATATTCCGGCGATGCTGATGGCGTCTCAGGGGCAGAAAATGGCGGCGATGTTCCATAACCAGGGAAATAAAATCTACGATTTTGTCTGGAACACGGTGCGTCGTCGTTTTGGCGGACGTTTGCATGCGCGTAACGATGGCATTAAGCCCTTCATTCAGTCGGTACGTCAGGGGTACTGGGGCTACTATCTGCCGGATCAGGACCACGGCCCGGAGCACAGCGAGTTTGTTGATTTCTTTGCGACCTATAAAGCGACGCTCCCCGCGATTGGTCGCCTGATGAAAGTCTGTCGTGCCCGCGTGATCCCGTTGTTCCCGGTCTATGACGGCAAAACGCATCGTCTGAGTATTGAGGTCCGTCCGCCGATGGACGATCTGCTCACCGCGGACGACCACACCATCGCGCGTCGAATGAACGAAGAGGTGGAGATACTGGTGGGCCCGCATGCCGAACAGTACACGTGGATTCTGAAGCTGCTAAAAACGCGCAAACCGGGTGAAACAGAGCCCTATAAACGCAAAGAGCTTTATCCGCGGAAATAAAAAAAGCCCTCTCCAGATGGAGAGGGCTTTTTAACACAGGCGTTATTACTCGACGGTCATAACGCGCGTGGTGTTGGTTGAGCCGATGGTGCTCATCACGTCACCCTGGGTCACAATGACGATATCACCGGACACCAGATAGCCTTTGTCGCGCAGCAGGTTAACGGCATCGTGTGCCGCAGCTACGCCGTCATTGGTGCTGTCGAAGTGAACCGGCGTCACGCCGCGGTACAGCGCCGTCAGGTTCAGGGTACGCTCGTGACGGGACATGGCGAAGATCGGCAGACCAGAGCTGATACGAGAGGTCATCAGCGCGGTGCGGCCAGATTCGGTCATGGTGATGATCGCGGTAACGCCCTTAAGATGGTTTGCCGCGTACATCGCAGACATCGCAATCGCTTCTTCCACGTTGTCAAACTGCACGTCCAGACGGTGTTTAGAGACGTTGATGCTTGGGATCTTTTCAGCGCCCAGGCAGACGCGCGCCATGGCGGCCACCGTTTCTGCCGGATACTGGCCTGCAGCGGTTTCCGCAGAGAGCATCACCGCATCGGTACCGTCCAGCACGGCGTTAGCCACGTCCATGACTTCCGCACGGGTTGGCATTGGGTTGGTGATCATGGATTCCATCATCTGAGTGGCGGTGATCACCGCGCGGTTCAGCTGACGTGCGCGACGAATCAGCGCTTTCTGGATACCTACCAGCTCAGGGTCGCCGATTTCCACGCCCAGGTCGCCACGCGCAACCATCACCACGTCTGACGCGAGGATCACATCGTCCATGGCATCCTGATCGCAAACGGCTTCCGCGCGTTCAACTTTAGCGACGATTTTAGCATCACAGCCTGCATCACGCGCCAGGCGACGCGCATAGTTCAGATCTTCGCCGCAGCGTGGGAAGGAGACGGCCAGGTAGTCAACGCCGATCAGCGCGGCAGTCACAATGTCCGCTTTGTCTTTGTCGGTAAGCGCTTCTGCAGAGAGACCGCCACCCAGTTTGTTAATGCCTTTATTGTTGGAGAGTGGGCCGCCGACGGTGACTTCGGTGAACACTTTCATGCCCTGAACTTCCAGCACCTTCAGCTGTACGCGACCGTCGTCGAGCAGGAGGATATCGCCAGGTACCACGTCAGCCGGCAGGCCTTTATAGTCGATACCGACTTTCTCTTTATCGCCTTCGCCTTTGCCCAGGTTGGCATCCAGCAGGAATTTGTCGCCGATGTTGAGGAAAACTTTACCCTCTTTAAAGGTCGATACGCGGATTTTTGGACCCTGCAAATCGCCGAGAATAGCCACGTGGCGGCCCAGTTTTGCTGCGATTTCACGCACTTTATCGGCACGTAATTTATGGTCTTCTGGCGTACCGTGAGAGAAGTTCATGCGCACCACGTTGGCACCAGCGGCGATAATTTTCTCAAGATTATTATCGCGATCGGTGGCCGGGCCTAAGGTGGTTACGATCTTGGTTCTGCGAAGCCTTCTGGACATGTAATACTCCGTTGACTGAAACAACTTTGGTGTTGCGTGAACATTGAATCGGTCTTCATCTGCTGCAAGGCAGCGGAGAGTGGACCGAATGCCGTAAATCGTTACATCGTAATTATTGGTTACGTCTTCGTTATCAACTATCAGGGAACATCGCTCTTTATAAGCAATTCTTTATCAAAACGCGATTCCTTCAGCGCTTCCTTGACCCGCTTCAAGTTATCCCGGAATTTTGCGCCCCGACGCAAGGTAAAACCGGTCGCCAGCACGTCAATCACGGTAAGCTGCGCCAGTCGGGAAACCATCGGCATATAAATGTCGGTGTCTTCCGGCACGTCGAGGGTGATCGCCAGCGTCGCCTCACGCGCCAGCGGCGTACCTGCCGTGGTGAGGGCAATCACCATGGCATCGTTTTCACGGGCCAGCTGTGCCAGCTCGACCTGACTCTTGGTGCGGCCGGTGTGCGAAATCAGTACCACGACGTCATCTTCACTGCAATTCATACAGCTCATGCGTTGCAGCACAATGTCATCGGAATAAATAACCGGGACGTTAAAGCGGAAAAATTTGTTCATGGCGTCATGCGCCACGGCCGCCGACGACCCGAGACCAAAGAACGCAATCCGCTTGGCCTGGGTGAGTAAATCCACCGCGCGATTCACGGAACTCATGTCCAGAGACTGGCGGACGTGGTCGAGCGAAGCCATAGCCGATTCAAAAATTTTCGCGGTATAGGCATCAACGCTGTCGTCTTCATCCACATTACGATTAACATAAGGGGTGCCGTTAGCCAGACTTTGTGCCAGATGCAGTTTAAAATCAGGAAAGCCGCGCGTTTCCAGGCTGCGACAAAAGCGATTGACCGTCGGTTCGCTAACACCCGCTTCCTGCGCCAGAGCGGCGATGCTTGAATGAATCGCCTGAGCGGGGGAGGCGAGAATGACCTCGGCCACTTTTCGCTCGGATTTGCTAAGGTGTTCCAGTTGAAACTGGATTTTTTCCAGCATGTTCATGTTAACAGGACGCTCATGGGTGTAAACGATTTCATAAATTGATGAAATCGTGATTCGATTTAGCCGATATTACCCTTGTGGCTTCCATATAGGGTAATAATCGACAAGATAATGTTGTTGTTTTTTTTCATTACTTGATCGATGTCGGGTTTTGCCGTGACCCTGTTGCGCAAAGAAACAACGGTTGTTGCGTCATTAGGCCACCGTAATCCTCCAGAGGGGGAAAAATCGCGGTATCGCACGCGACGATAAGCGCTAATGGTTTCGGGAATGACGTAAAAGCAGTACAGTGCATTGTAATAAAATTACAACGATACCTGGCAGAAGTACCAGGTGATCCAACTGAGGAGAATGACATGGCGGTAACGCAAACAGCCCAGGCATGTGACCTGGTCATTTTCGGCGCGAAAGGCGATCTTGCACGCCGAAAATTGCTGCCTTCCCTGTATCAACTGGAGAAAGCGGGCCAAATTCATCCGGATACCCGTATCCTGGGTGTAGGGCGCGCCGACTGGGACAAGGACGCTTATACCAAAGTCGTCCGCGAGGCGCTCGAAACTTTCATGAAAGAAAAAATTGATGAAAGTTTGTGGGATACCCTGAGTGGACGTCTCGATTTCTGCAACCTGGACGTTAATGACGTCAGCGCGTTTACCCGCTTAGGCGCGATGCTGGATCAGAAAAACCGTGTCACCATTAACTATTTCGCCATGCCGCCAAGCACCTTCGGCGCCATCTGTAAAGGTCTGGGCGAAGCCAAACTGAACGCCAAACCGGCGCGCGTCGTGATGGAGAAGCCGCTGGGGACGTCGCTGGCAACCTCGCGTGAAATCAACGACCAGGTGGGTGAGTTCTTTGAAGAGTGCCAGGTCTACCGTATCGACCACTATCTCGGTAAAGAGACGGTACTGAACCTGCTGGCGCTGCGTTTTGCTAACTCCCTGTTCGTGAATAACTGGGACAACCGCACTATCGACCACGTGGAAATCACCGTGGCGGAAGAGGTGGGGATTGAAGGGCGCTGGGGTTACTTTGACCAGGCCGGCCAGATGCGCGACATGATCCAGAACCACCTGCTGCAGATTCTGTGCATGATTGCCATGTCTCCACCGTCTGACCTGACGGCTGACAGCATCCGCGATGCAAAAGTGAAAGTGCTGAAGTCACTGCGCCGCATTGACCGCTCCAACGTGCGTGAGAAGACCGTTCGCGGCCAGTACACCGCCGGGTTTGCGCAAGGCAAAAAAGTGCCTGGCTACCTGGAAGAAGAGGGCGCGAACAAGTCCAGCAACACCGAGACGTTCGTGGCCATCCGCGTGGATATCGACGACTGGCGCTGGGCGGGTGTTCCGTTCTACCTGCGCACCGGTAAACGTCTGCCGGCCAAATGTTCCGAAGTGGTTGTTTACTTCAAAAACCCGGAACTGAACCTGTTCAAAGAGTCCTGGCAGGAACTGCCGCAGAACAAACTCACCATTCGTCTGCAGCCGGACGAGGGCGTGGATATCCAGATCCTGAACAAAGTGCCGGGCCTGGATCATAAACACAACCTGCAGACCACCAAGCTGGATCTGAGCTACTCCGAAACCTTCAACCAGACGCACCTGGCCGATGCTTACGAGCGTCTGCTGCTGGAAACCATGCGCGGTATCCAGGCGCTGTTCGTGCGCCGCGATGAGGTGGAAGAAGCGTGGAAATGGGTCGACTCCATCACCGAGGCCTGGGCTGCCGATCAGGATGCGCCAAAACCGTATCAGGCAGGGACCTGGGGACCGGTTGCGTCGGTGGCGATGATCACCCGCGATGGCCGCTCCTGGAACGAGTTTGAGTAAGATAATCCTCTAGCCCGAAAGTGTTATTTTACCGGTAACATGATCTAACACAGCTAGTGGCACAATTTTCAACTTTTAAGCTCCGTGTGGATTCACCCGCGGAGCTTTTTTTATTACACTGCCGGAAGTGATTTTGCCCCTGAGCTCCGGACAGCAAGCGTTTCAGCGTTGTTAACAACTGCCAGCGACTTTGTAAACTCCCGAGCCCGGACAGATAAATTAGAGGAGCTTTTATGAATCCGACATTGTTACGCGTAACACAGCGCATTATTGAGCGCTCGAAAGAGACCCGCTCGGCCTACCTCGCCCGGATTGAACAGGCAAAGAGCAACACCGTACATCGCTCGCAGCTGGCCTGCGGGAACCTGGCGCACGGCTTCGCCGCCTGCCAGCCCGATGATAAAGCGTCGCTGAAAAGCATGTTGCGTAACAATATCGCCATCATTACCTCCTACAACGATATGCTTTCCGCGCACCAGCCTTATGAGGTTTATCCCGATATCATCCGTAAAGCGCTGCACAGCGTGAATGCCGTGGGCCAGGTGGCGGGAGGCGTACCTGCCATGTGCGACGGCGTGACGCAGGGGCAGGACGGCATGGAGCTGTCCCTGCTGAGCCGCGAAGTGATTGCCATGTCCGCAGCGGTTGGCCTGTCACACAACATGTTTGATGGCGCGCTGTATCTCGGCGTGTGCGACAAGATTGTCCCGGGCCTGGTAATGGCGGCGCTGTCGTTTGGCCATCTGCCTGCGATCTTCGTGCCGTCAGGTCCAATGGCGAGCGGTCTGCCGAACAAAGAAAAAGTGCGTATCCGCCAGCTGTACGCGGAAGGGAAAGCAGACCGTCAGGCGCTGCTGGAGGCGGAAGCCGCGTCCTACCATGCGCCGGGGACCTGTACGTTTTACGGTACGGCTAACACCAACCAGATGGTGGTGGAATTTATGGGTATGCAGCTTCCGGGTTCGTCTTTCATCCAGCCGGATGCGCCGCTGCGCAAGGCGCTGACCGAGGCCGCAGCCCGTCAGGTTACGCGTTTGACCGGCAACGGCAACGAATGGATGCCGATGGGCAAAATGGTCGACGAAAAGGTCATCGTCAACGGAATCGTCGCGCTGCTGGCAACGGGGGGGTCAACCAACCACACCATGCACCTGGTGGCCATGGCGCGTGCGGCGGGCATTCTGATCAACTGGGATGACTTCTCCGAGATCTCTTTAGTGGTGCCGCTGATGGCACGCCTGTACCCGAACGGTCCGGCGGATATTAACCACTTCCAGGCCGCAGGCGGCGTACCGCTGCTGATGCGCGAGCTGCTGAAAGGCGGACTGCTGCATGAAGATGTCAACACCGTGGCGGGCTTTGGCCTTCAGCGCTACACCCAGGAGCCGTGGCTGAACAACGGCGAGCTGGACTGGCGCGAAGGGGCGAGCGCCTCTCTTGATGCGCAGGTGATTGCCACCATCGACAAACCGTTCTCACCTCACGGCGGCACCAAAGTCCTGAGCGGCAACCTCGGTCGCGCGGTAATGAAAACCTCTGCCGTACCGGAAGAGAACCAGATTATCGAAGCGCCAGCGGTGGTGTTTGAAAGCCAGCACGACGTGTTACCCGCCTTTGACGCCGGTCTGCTCGACAAAGACTGCGTGGTGGTGGTGCGTCACCAGGGGCCTAAAGCTAACGGGATGCCAGAATTACATAAACTTATGCCACCACTTGGTGTATTATTGGACCGCCGTTTCAAAATTGCGTTAGTCACCGATGGACGCCTCTCCGGGGCATCCGGTAAAGTGCCTTCAGCCATCCACGTAACGCCGGAAGCCTACGACGGCGGTTTACTGGCGAAAGTGCGCGACGGTGACATGATCCGCGTGAATGGTCAGACAGGCGAGTTAACCCTGCTGGTCGATGACGCCGAGCTGGCGGCACGTCAGCCCCATATTCCAGACCTGAGCGCATCGCGCGTGGGGACCGGACGCGAAATGTTCAGCGCGCTGCGTGAGAAACTCTCCGGTGCGGAGCAGGGCGCAACCTGTATTACGTTTTAAGACGACTTGATTTTAACGATCTGGCGAGAGAAAACTCTGATGAAAAACTGGAAAACAAGTGCAGAAGCAATCCTGACCACTGGCCCTGTCGTGCCGGTTATCGTGGTAAACAAGCTGGAGCACGCTGTACCGATGGCGAAAGCGCTGGTTGCGGGCGGCGTTCGCGTTCTGGAAGTCACCCTGCGTACCGCCTGCGCGATGGACGCTATTCGCGCTATCGCCAAAGAAGTGCCGGACGCCATCATCGGTGCGGGTACCGTGACGAACGCAAAACAGCTGGCGGAAGTGACCGACGCGGGCGCGCAGTTCGCCATCAGCCCTGGCCTGACCGAGTCGCTGCTGAAAGCCGCCACTGAAGGTACCATTCCGCTGATCCCGGGCATCAGCACCGTTTCTGAACTGATGCTGGGCATGGACTACGGTCTGAAAGAGTTTAAATTCTTCCCGGCTGAAGCGAACGGCGGCACCAAAGCGCTGCAGGCGATTGCGGGTCCATTCTCTCAGGTACGTTTCTGCCCGACGGGCGGTATCTCGCCTGCCAACTACCGTGACTACCTGGCGCTGAAAAGCGTGTTGTGCATCGGTGGTTCATGGCTGGTTCCGGCGGATGCGCTGGAAGCGGGCGACTGGGATCGCATCACCAAACTGGCTCGTGAAGCGGTTGAAGGCGCGAAGCAGTAAGCTATTCGCCGCATGAAAAACGGGCCTTACGGCCCGTTTTTTTATCCTGTAACCTTAACGCTCGTAGCGGCTGCTTTCGCTCTTGCCACGGCATCGTCAACATTATCCCCGGTGGCTAATGCCACGCCAAGACGGCGGGTTCCGTCGATCTCCGGCTTGCCGAACAAACGTACCTGCAATCCTGCACCCACCGCCCCGTCGACGTTATCAAACGTAACGTTCTGGCTGGTTAACTGCGGCAGGATCACCGCCGAGGCGGCCGGGCCATACTGACGAACACCGCCGACGGGCAGGCCGAGGAACGCGCGCACGTGCAGGGCGAACTCGGAGAGATCCTGCGAAATCAGCGTCACCATGCCGGTGTCATGCGGGCGAGGGGAGACTTCGCTGAAAATCACCTCATCACCGCACACAAACAGCTCCACGCCGAACAGGCCATAGCCGCCCAGCGCCAGGACGGTTTCACGGGCGATCTCCTGAGCACGCTCCAGCGCCAGGGCGCTCATCTGCTGCGGCTGCCAGGATTCGCGGTAATCGCCATCTTCCTGACGGTGGCCAATCGGGTCGCAGAAATGGACGCCGTCAACGGCGCTGACGGTCAGCAGGGTGATTTCGAAATCAAACTTCACGACGCCTTCGACGATGACGCGACCGGCGCCGGCGCGGCCACCCTGCTGGGCATAATCCCACGCGTTATCCAGGGTGCTGCTGTCGCGAATAAAGCTCTGTCCTTTTCCGGAGGAGCTCATCACCGGCTTAACGATGCACGGGTAGCCAATCTCCTCAACGGCCTGCAGGAACGCGGCCTTATCGCCAGCAAAACGGTAGCTCGAGGTGGGCAATCCCAGCTCTTCCGCCGCCAGGCGACGAATGCCTTCGCGGTTCATGGTGAGCTTTGCGGCTTTCGCGCAGGGCACCACGCGCTGGCCTTCCTGTTCCAGAGCGATAAGCGTATCGGTGGCAATGGCTTCAATTTCCGGTACGACAAAATCGGGTTTCTCGCGCGTGATCAGTTCGCGAAGGGCATCGCCATCCAGCATGTTAATCACATAAGAACGATGGGCGACGTGCATGGCGGGTGCGTCAGCGTAACGGTCTACGGCAATGACTTCCACACCTAAACGCTGGCACTCAATGGCGACCTCTTTCCCCAGCTCGCCCGATCCCAGCAGCATCACTCGCGTCGCCGCAGGTCGCAGCGCAGTTCCTAAACGAATCATAACAATCCCCCTAAAAAAGTTGCGCGCAGTATAAACGAAAACGTTTGCGTCTGTCTTGTGCAGGGCTAAACGAGGGGGCAGAAATTTGCGCTTCTTTAGCCCGACCAGACGTTTCCTGACGCCCGCTCGCTTACGCTGTGGTACATGTTCACCGTTAAGTGAGGGAAACCATGTCTGGCTGGTTAAATCAACTGCAATCCCTGTTAGGACAGAAAACATCGTCTGGCGAACGGGACCTCAGCAAACTGCTGGTACCCGGGGCGCTCGGCGGGCTGGCAGGCCTGCTGGTGGCGAATAAATCCTCACGCAAGCTGCTGGCAAAGTATGGTACAGGCGCGCTGCTGGCCGGCGGCGGCGCCATCGCGGGCACCGTGCTGTGGAATAAATACAAGGACAGAGTGCGGACCGCGCACAGCGATGAACCGCATTATGGCGAGCACACCTCGCCGCTGGATCTGCGTACCGAACGGCTCATTCTTGCGCTGGTTTTTGCCGCGAAAAGTGACGGGCATATTGACGATAAAGAACGAACGGCGATCGAGCAGCAGCTGCGCGAAGCCGGTGTCGAAGAGAGGGGAAGAGCGCTGGTGGCGCAGGCGATAGAACAGCCGCTCGAGCCGCAGCGTCTTGCGCAAAGTGTGAAAAATGAAGAAGAGGCGCTGGAGCTCTATTTCCTCAGCTGTGCCGCCATCGATATCGATCATTTTATGGAGCGTAGCTACCTTAACGCCCTGGGCGATGCGTTAAAGATCCCTCAGGACGTGCGCGCCGGCATTGAGCGGGATATCCGGGAGCAAAAACAGGCGTTACAGGGATAACCGTCGCCGTCGCGACGCTGTTTCGCTTGCATCATGCGTGGGTTTTGCCAACCTTATAGGGTGTAAAACTTAAAAGAATGATGACATGCCACCGAAAGCCCGACGTATACCTTATGCGATCACCACGCATGGCGATACGCGTATAGACAACTATTACTGGCTACGGGACGATTCGCGCTCCCGGCCAGAGGTGCTCGACTACCTGCACGAGGAAAATGACTATGGCCGCAAGGTCATGTCCAGCCAGCAGACGCTTCAGGACCAGCTGCTGAATGAAATGGTGCAGCGTATTCCTCAACGCGATATCTCCGCGCCCTGGACCAAAAACGGCTATCGCTATCGCCATATCTACGAGCCCGGCAATGAGTATCCCATCTACCAGCGTCAGTCGGTGTTAAGCGCCGAATGGGATGAGTGGGATATTCTGCTGGATGCCAACCAGCGCGCCGCCCACAGCGAGTTTTATACCCTGGGCGGCATGTCCATTTCGCCGGATAACGCGGTAATGGCGCTGGCGGAGGATTATCTCTCCCGTCGCCAGTACGGCCTGCGGTTTCGCAATCTGGACACCGGCAACTGGTATCCGGAAATGCTGGAAAACGTCTCCCCGGATTTTGTCTGGGCGAATGATTCCGAGACGGTTTACTACGTCAAAAAGCACGCGTCGACGCTGCTGCCTTACCAGGTGTGGCGACACACAGTGGGAACGGACTCCGCTGACGACGAGCTGGTTTATGAAGAGAAAGACGAAACGTTTTATGTCAGCCTGCATAAAACCTCCTCACGCCACTATGTGATTATCTTCCTTGCCAGCGCGACGACGTCGGAAGTTCTGCTGCTGGATGCCGAACTGCCGGACGCCCAGCCGCTCTGTTTCCTGCCGCGCCGCAAGGATCACGAGTACAGCCTGGATCACTTCCAGCACAGTTTTTATTTGCGCTCCAATCGCGAGGGCAAAAACTTTGGTCTCTATAAAACCAAAGTGCGCGATGAGCGCAAATGGGAGGTGCTTATCCCCGCGCGGGATCAGGTGATGCTCGAAGGATTCACCCTGTTTACCGACTGGCTGGTGGTGGAAGAGCGTCAGCGCGGGCTGACCAGTATCCGGCAAATCAACCGTAAAACCCGGGAAGTGGTGGGGATTGCGTTCGACGACCCGGCCTATGTGACGTGGATTGGTTTCAACCCTGAACCCGAATCGTCGCGGTTGCGCTACGGCTATTCATCTATGACCACACCGGACACCCTGTTTGAGCTGGATATGGATACCGGGCAGCGTCAGGTGATTAAACAGACCGAGGTAAAAGGGTTTGAGTCCGAAAACTACCGCAGCGAGCACCTGTGGGTTACCGCGCGTGATGGCGTCGAGGTGCCGGTCTCTCTCGTTTACCATCGGGCGCATTTCCAGAAAGGCAAAAATCCGATCCTGGTGTACGGCTACGGCTCGTATGGCTCAAGCATGGACGCCGATTTCAGCAGCAGCCGATTAAGCCTGCTCGATCGCGGTTTTGTTTTCGCCATCGCCCATATTCGCGGCGGTGGTGAACTAGGACAGCACTGGTATGAGGACGGTAAATTCCTGAAAAAGAAAAACACCTTTAATGACTACCTCGACGTCTGCGATGCGCTGATTGAGCAGGGCTACGGGGATCCGCAGCTTTGCTTTGGGATGGGCGGCAGCGCGGGCGGAATGCTGATGGGGGCGGTGATTAACCAGCGTCCCGACCGCTTTAAGGGGATTGTCGCGCAGGTTCCGTTTGTCGATGTGGTCACGACCATGCTCGACGAATCCATTCCGCTTACCACCGGAGAGTTTGAGGAGTGGGGGAATCCGCAGGACGAGACATACTACCGCTATATGAAAGCGTACAGCCCGTACGATAACGTGGAGGCGAAAGCCTACCCGCACATGCTGGTCACCACCGGTTTGCATGACTCTCAGGTGCAGTACTGGGAGCCGGCAAAATGGGTGGCAAAGCTGCGGGAGCTGAAAACCGACGACAATCTGCTGCTGCTGTGTACCGATATGGATTCCGGACACGGGGGGAAATCGGGTCGATTTAAATCGTACGAAGGTGTTGCCCTGGAATATGCCTTCCTGATAGGCCTGGCGCAGGACACGCTGCCAGGCCGTGCGGAGCGTTAAGCGTCGCCCAGATAATGTTTTAGGGTTAAGCGCAATTCCGGGCTCATTCTGTCGAGGTTGTTGTATAGCCAGCGCAAATAGCCCGGGTCTTTATCCGCCACCTCGGACACCGGTTTACCGCGATATTTTCCAAAGGTAAATGTGGTCAGCAGCGCGGGACGGCCGGTGATTGTCGCCATATCATCCGGCGTCCAGCCAGAGATATTCATAATATCAATCAGTAACGCGGCGGTGATATAGCAGTCATACAGGGCGCGGTGATGGTGAAGCCCCTCGGGGGTACGGACGTTGAGCTTACGGGATTTATACAGCGCCATATTACTGTATTTAATCCCCGGCCACAGCCGACGCGCCAGCTTCATGGTACAAATCCACTCGCCCGGCATCTCAGGCAACACCCGGCGGTCAAAACTGGCGTTATGCGCGACGTACCATGGGCTACCGTAGTAATGCGGAATGATCTCTTCGATCCACGGCTTATCTGCCACCATCGATTCGGTAATGCGATGGATAGCCATCGCCTGAGGGCTGATGGGGCGATCGGGACGCACCAGATGGCTCATTGGGTTGACGATCTTTCCGTCAACGACATCGACAGAGGCCACTTCTACAATTCCGCCCTGAAGATCGCAAGTTTCGGTATCGATGACGCGCAGCATTGAAAACTCCTGAGCTTAAAACGCCTAGCCTAAAGGAATGATATCGCCTTGCCAACCCTCACGGCCGAGCGTACCGGTCACCAGAAGCTCGCCCGTATCCGCGCGTACGATCAGCTGGCCTTTTTCATCCCACAGCGCGCTACCGCCGCAGGCGTTTGCCATCAGCACCGCAATCGCATATTTATGCGCGAAGCGCTGCAGGGTACTGATGGACTGCCGCCAGCGGTTATCCCTTACTGACTGGCAGCTGGTAACAAGCGTTGCTCGGGGATCGAGATTGGGGGAATCGGCATGCGCATCAATGATGGTAAGGTGTTTATCCCCCGGCATCAGGCTGGCTCCGTGGCCTTGCGGGTAGCGTAAGATGCGGTGGCGAGCGGGCGTAAACAGCGCGAGGCCCTTTTGGCGCTGTCCATTCCGCTCCAGGGGGATCCCGGCAATAACGGTAATCCGGTAAAAATGTGCCGCGTTAAGCAGCGGTTCCAGCTGCGCGTCATCGGGTGGGGGAGGTAGCGTCGGTGCGGCTGAGCCCGTTAATGAGAGTTCAGGGAAGACCAGTAAATCACACCGTTGCCGTGCTGCTTCGGCGATGAAGCGCAGGTGGTGCGTAACATGGTCATCTACAGTCTGATGCAGCCCGCCATACTGGGCTGCCGCTATATTCCAATGTGACATCGTGACTTCCTTATACACTGAGTCGCAGAGATTTAAGAATACACCTAAATTAATCAGGGTTTTCTTATCCTGCCAGATTCCGCGTAAGGAAGTGTAACGACTCGTTAAGCTTATTTAACTTTTGGCTCGTACGGTAAACGGGAAAGGTTAACCGAGGCGAGACGGTGGGCAATTAATCTTTCGCGAAACCAGTCGCGCAGATGGGCGGGTTGTTCCCGTTCAACAACTTCAGCCACGATGGGCATGTTGTAACGCTCTTTAAACGCGACGCCAGCGGCAGCGAGATCGACATTCACTTTATCCATTTCGTCCTGCGGAAGGGCGGCCAGATTGATCTTCATTACCATCTCCTTTTTATGCGGCGGCAACGTTACCGCGAATGCACGATGATGACAAGCGGAGGCAGGATGATCCTCGACTCGTTTATTATACAGCGTTATTCTTTAGCATACAGACATAACAAAAAGGAATGATTGTGATGGGTTTCTCCGCCTCCCGCGCGGTATGCGCACTGGTTTTTGTGGCCTCGACAATGATGACGCCCTCCGTGATGGCACATGCACATCTTAAACAGCAGACCCCGCCAGCAGACAGCGTGGTGACCGCACCGCAGGCGCTAACGCTGAATTTTTCGGAAGGTATCGAACCTGGTTTTAGCGGCGTGGTGGTAACGGATGCGCAAAAGCAGGTCATCAAAACGGGAACCGCTACGCGAGACGAAAAGAATAAGGCTCAGCTCACCGTTCCGCTGGAACAAACGCTGGCGTCCGGAACTTACCAGGTGGACTGGCATGTGGTCTCCGTAGACGGCCATAAAACCAAAGGCAGCTATCATTTTAGCGTGAAATAGCATGCTGGCGCTGTGTTATATCGGGGTACGCTTTATCCATTTTGGGGCGCTGATGCTGGTTTTTGGCAATGCGCTTTACAGCGTCTGGTTTGCGCCTTCTTCTCTCCACCGTCTGATGTCCCGGCGATTCCAGTCGCAGCAGAAAGTGGCGGCCTTAGTGGGCCTGGCGGCAGCACTTCTGATGTATATGCTGCAGGGCGGATTAATGGGTGACGGCTGGGGAGATGTGTTTGCTCCGCAGATCTGGTTCAGCGTGATGGGGACCCGGTTTGGTGGCGTCTGGCTGTGGCAAATGATCCTCGCGGCGATGATGGTCGGTGCGGCATGGCTTGCGCCGCTGAAAGGTTCGCGGCTGCTGCTGCTCGCAATGGGCCAGCTTATCCTGCTGGCTGGGGTAGGGCACGCGGCGATGAACGACGATCCGATGGGGGCGTTGCAGCGTCTTAATTATGCTTTTCACCTGATCTGTGCCGCAACCTGGCTTGGTGGATTATTGCCTCTGCTGTTCTGCATGCGTCTGGCGAAAGGGCGGTGGCAGAATGCCGCTATCTTTACCATGATGCGCTTCTCGCGCGTGGGGCATTACGCCGTCGCGGGAGTCCTGCTCACCGGCGTGATAAATACGCTCATGATACTGGGCGTCCATATTCCCTGGCAGGCTGGCTACGTGCGGTTTTTGTTGTTCAAATGTGCGCTGGTGGCGTTGATGGTGGTAATTGCGCTGGCAAATCGGTATTTTCTGGTGCCACGGTTTCGTCCGGAGACTGGGCGAGCACAACAGATTTTTATCAGGATGACACAGGCAGAAGTGGTGCTGGGAGCGCTGGTACTGGCAACGGTCAGTCTGTTCGCCACCTGGGAACCCTTCTGACAAGGTTAAATATCATATGAAAAAGACAGTACTTTCTCTCCTGTTACTGGCCTGCACGGGGAGTGCGCTTGCCGCGCCGCAGGTTATCACCGTCAGCCGTTTTGAAGTGGGTAAGGACAAATGGGCGTTCAATCGCGAAGAGGTGATGCTGACCTGCCGACCGGGTCATGCGCTTTACGCGATCAACCCGAGCACGCTGGTGCAATACCCGTTAAATGATACCGCCGAGCAGCAGGTGGCCAGCGGCAAGAGCAGCGGCCAGCCGATTAGCGTGATTCAGATCGATGACCCTGCCCATCCGGGGCAGAAAATGAGCCTGGCACCGTTTATCGAGCGTGCCGACAAGCTCTGCTAACGTTCAGGTTTCCAATAAAAAACCGCAGATGCTTGCGAAAGCACTGCGGTTTTTCAGTTTTAATGATGCTCAGACGCTTTTTTTCAGGCCACTTTTGCTGTGGACTGGAAAACCTGGCGTCGTCATCTATTCTTAAAAGGCAAGGCGACTTAGCCTGCATTAATGCCAACTTTTAGCGCACGGCTCTCTCCCAAGAGCCATTTCCCTGGACCGAATACAGGAATCGTATTCGGTCTCTTTTTATCTGTATGTTTTTCAAAGCATTGTTCGGTGATGACTCGAAATCACCCGAAACTTTCTCGAACTTTCCATATCCTGTCTAAACCATAACATACTCAGGACCGCGTGCGTCCAGGGTTTTTTGGGATCTTTGTTAAAATTTTGTGGCCGAGGGTACGCCTTCTATGAGCAAGAGGGCAACCCGTAAGTTAAATAATGAACGCGCTGAATTTATCTTTGTGGCGGACAATGTACTCCGGGAAGTTTTCAACCGTCAGCTCTTGCTTGATTAACGTCCTGTCGCGTCCCCAGATATCTTCCGCATTTTTAATTACCTTCATGATGTGTTCCGGGTTGTTAAACTCAGGAAGATCGTATTCAGTATGGGAAATGGTAGACATTTTTTCGGAGATGCGCTCAGGTGTCATCACCCATGAGAAATGCCAGCCACCGTTTTCGATGATGCTGTTGTTAACCTTGAACCAGTTCCATTTTAGCCACGACCAGTTTTTGACGCTTCGGGTGCGTTTAAGATTCCTGAATGATTCAGGTTCACCGCCAAAGAAATTAACGAGATTTTTATATTGGGTCGCTCTCGGTAATTTACATTTTCTTGGCGTGTTGTCAGTATTAAAAACCTGCAGGTTAAACTGATAATTGTAGAAATTCTGATAAATAGTGGTGCAGAGTTTTTTGGGATTTATTGATGCGACCACCTGAGGTGAAAATATCTCGTCCACATCGGAAATTAAAATTAAATCATCATCGTTGGCCTGCGTTAAACCCTGCATGATGGCATTCCTCTGCGCGGCTTCATTTGCCCACGCATCTACCACCATTCCCTCTGGCAGTCCCGGAATCACCTCCCGAGCAGGATGTGATCCTTCCGCAGCTTTCGTAATCGGTTCTTTGTCATGAACAACGTAGATAATTTTATCTTTAAATTGACTATATTTATTTACGTCAAAGTGCAGCTGTCTCTTTTTACCGGTAAAGGTATGCGTTGACTCAACGATAACGAAGCGATCGACTACGTCCGCTAGCGTGTTAAGCCTGATTTCGAGAAGCATATCTTCATCGTAATATAAGAAGCAGTCATAAATCATTACCGAAGTCCCTCATTTTTGCGCCTACATTGCGCTTTTCCCAACGCATTCGTCAGTTTCATTTTGCACAATGCTAACTGAGCGCCCTCGCCCTGTGCAATAGTGTACTGCTTTATCATTCCTCTTTTAAACAGAATGGATCCACTATGCAGTGAGCGAAAACGCCAGCAAGGCTTAAAAGTGGGACTTAACGGACGCCTCTATTTCATCGAGCAGCGCAAAGCGACGGCGGTATTCGGCTCGTTTTTTACTGGCAATCTCTTCCAGGGATTTACGCTCCATCTGAAGCGGCAGCTGCCAGCAGTAGGCCGAGAGCTTTTTGCCGTCCAGCGATCCCCAAAACTCATCGTAGCTGGCATGGAAATGGCGGCCTTTGCTCAGGCGATATCGCAACGCGCGGAAAACATGTCCCTCATCGCTGACGGCAAAAATAGCACGGACAGATGATTGCGCGGCAAGCTGGAAGAGGACTTCCATCAACACCCGTTTAGGGAACAGGCCGTGGCAGGCGCGGGTGGCTTGTTTAATGACGTCTCGCGATACGCAGCGACGGGGTCCCTGAAGCCCGCCGATGACCATGACCTGCTGGCCATTGCTGCGTGCGACGCTGAAGGTCAGGCTGGCCAGCAGCGTATCCTCGTTGTCGTGTAGCCACAAGGTGCTTTCGCCTTCGCGTTCGGCTTTCCCCGCAGAGGAAGCATTGACCGTATAGGTTACACCGTCTTTAGCATGGAACTGCGCAACGGTTTGCTCCTGCGGGCTGGTCAGAGCCTGAGCGAGACCGCTCTCTTTCAGGCTATCAATCCAGTAATAATGGCTAACGATTGCGTCGGCGCGATCGTTAGCCGTCAGGCCACGCATCAGATACTGCCGGTGGGTCTTGCTGGGTAACGTGATCTGTGAGGCAAGGAGCCTGTCGAAATCGTCGCGCCCGGAAAGGGCTTCCAGCATGCGATGGGTAGAGGACCAGAACAGAAGCGATCGGAAAAGGAACTTCAGGCGATATTCGCGCTTGCGCCAGATTGGCCCCGGCACGCGTTTGCCGTTCACCAGCTCGGAAATAATATTTGTGCGATGCGGATAAAAAACATCGTTATGCAGGTGCGTATTAGACACGTGAAGACCCCTCTTTTTTTCTACCCTTATTGTAAGGAGCCATGAAAAAGGGATTAATAGCGCGAGGATCTTTATTTCTGTTTGGTTTACCGTTTGTTTGACTTCGTGATGTCCGCGCCTGTCAGTTGGCTTTTCCACGGCGGCTATACTGTTAAAAGGAGGTCCTATGTATCAGCGAATTGAAGGTGGAATGTGGCGTCACGTCTGGGTTGTCAGCGATATACATGGGTGTTACCAGAGGCTTATGGATGAGCTTAAACGCCGTCACTTTAACCCGTATGAGGATTTGCTTATATCCGTTGGGGATATGATCGATCGTGGTCCTGACAGCGTGAAATGCCTGCAGCTCATTCATGAAAAATGGTTTCGTGCCGTGCGGGGTAACCATGAGCAAATGGCTCTCGACAGTCTGGATAATAACGATTTTTCTCTCTGGACGATAAATGGCGGAATGTGGTTTGCGCATCTTGAACGCGACCAGCAGCAGCTTGCGCGGGAGTTGCTTAACGACTGTCGCCATTTACCGCACATTATTGAAATTCCCTGTGCTAACGGTCTGAATGTAATAGCCCATGCCGATTATCCAGCAGCCGAATACCTTTGGCAAAAACCGGTTAGCGCTCATCGCGTTTTATGGGACCGCGATCGGTTGATGGGATTCATGGTAGGCAAAGGGCAGGGCATCAGCGGCGCGGATCATTTCTGGTTTGGACATACGCCCGTCGACAGAAGGTATGATTTTGATAATCTGCACTACATAGATACGGGGGCGGTTTTTGACGGTTACTTTACGCTGGCGCAGCTGCAGTAATAAATAACCCGCCTTCGGGCGGGTTCTCTTTAGGTCAGGCAAGACGCATGACCCAGGCATCGGTTTTACTATCGTAATGCTCACGGTAAAGGACAGAATGTTCGCCATCAAGTATTGCCGGGACGCTGGTGTCTGCGTCCCATGCATCAAGCTGCATGCACAAATCCGGGTCGGATTTGCAGGGAATACTTAACGTTCGATCGCCTTGCGCTTCGCCGCGCAGCTCTGCGTCGTCGATCTCAAAAGCGCCAATACGCACGCTGGTTTTCGTCATAGTGCTCTCCGGGTCGGTTGTCAAAATCTGGTATGACCAGTGCGATCACCCATTTTTGATCGTAGACAAGGAGAGCAAAATCGCCAGTAAAAAAATGCGCTTTTTTCAGTCCGTGCGATCGTTACCGGTAAAGAGTCGGCCGTCCCGAACCAGCTCGCGCGGATAGCTGTTTTTCAGCCTTGAGCCGACCTTTTTTGCCAGTCCCAGCGGGTATCCCTGATACGTCACTATCATTTCATCACCTGATGGCGTGCTGTCCGGATAGACATCGCGACCACGGTACCACTCTTCGGCTTCCTGATGCGTCAGAGCAAAGGTATTCTCCCGTCCGGCAAGGGCGATAACGGCCTCATGCTGCCAGCGATAGCCTTTATTATGGGCTTCCGCCAGGCGGATCCCGATTCGCGAAAAACGGACCTTTCCGATGAGCGGCTCGATCTCAGCCGGGAAGAGCCATATCTCTTTATCACGCATCCAGAGACGCAGGCTCTCATCCCAGACCAGCCCAACCTTTTTGGCCGCGGCTTCAAGCTGTGCTGCATCGCGACCTTTAAGGGGAGCAAATGGGAAGTTGCCGACCTTGAATTTAGGTGCGGGCAGGGGAGCAACCGCCTGCGTTTTTCGCAGACGGGCCACAAAGAACCCTTCGCAGTCGTAAATTTGCGGGAATACGTGGAGGAAACCCTCGGGGGTTACCGCGTCTTGCGCCGAGGCAAATAGATCGTTAAGCGGCAGGAATTCGACTGCGTCCGGGTAGTTCGCTTTCAGCCACAGACAGACGTCTTCGTTTTCATCGCGGTTTAGGGTGCACGTTGAATAGACCAGCGTGCCGCCGGGGCGCAAAGCGTGAAATGCGCTCTCGATCAGCTCTCGCTGCGTGGCGGCGATCTCAAGGTTGCTTTCCACGGACCAGTTTTTTAACGCATCGGGATCTTTACGCACCACCCCTTCACCGGAGCAGGGGGCATCCAGCAGAATGGCATCAAAGGCTTCCGGTAGGGCGGCGCCAAACACGCGTCCGTCGAAGTGCGTCAGTGCGACGTTATGAATGCCGCAGCGGCTGATGTTGGCATGTAACACCTTCACGCGGCTGGCGGAAAACTCGTTGGCAAGGATTGCTCCCTGGTTACCCATCCGGGCGGCAATTTGCGTGGTTTTCGAGCCGGGCGCCGCGGCAACATCCATCACGCGCTCAGGCGTATTGCCATCGGCAAACAGGGCGGCAACCGGGAGCATTGAGCTCGCTTCCTGAATATAGAACAGGCCGCTCAGATGTTCAGCGGTACTGCCCAGCGGCACGGCGTCTTCATCATCGCGTTCGATCCAGAACCCCTCAGCACACCACGGGACTGGCGTAAGCTGCCAGCCGTACGGCGCGACCAGCGTCAGAAAATCTTCGACGCTGATTTTCAGCGTATTGACGCGAATACTCCGGCGCAGCGGGCGCTGGCAGGCGGCAATAAAATCGTCTAAAGACAGGTGAGAAGGAAGCGCCTCGCGCATCTGCGCCAGGAATTGTTCAGGAAGAAATACGGAGTTTTGAGCCACGGGCACACCACAGGGAAAAGTTCAGGTGCGCAGTGTAACATAAAGGCTCCGGTGCGTTGACACCGGAGCCTCTCGGATTAACGCGGCAGGGCGGTTCCCCATTCGCGCCACTCTTTCGGTTCGCTTTCGAGCAGCAGGAAGTGTTTACCCGGCTGCGCTTTTGGCGCCAGCGGCGTGCCCGGCGGCGTGGCAAACGCGATACCGCCGCGAATGAACTGGTTGAAGGTGCCGGTTTTCACCACGCCACCCGTCAGGCCGAAGTCCAGCGAATAGCCGGATGCCAGCCAGAATACCGAGTTATTACGAACCAGATGCTGGTAGCGTTCGCTGATGCGTAACGCCACCATCACGCGGTCGGAGAGCGTACCGAGCGTCAGGCCCGTGACCGTACCCACCTCAATGCCGCGGAACAGGACCGGCGTGCCGATGTTCAGCGAGCCCGCTTCCGGCACTTCCACCACGATACTCAGGCCGCCAAGGTAGCGCGAGTCGGTGATCGTGGCCTCCTGCAGCTCGAAATCACGACGGGCATTGCCCTGGCCTGGCTCAACGTTGATGTACGGCTGCAAAATGGTGTCGAGATGCTCAACGCCCGCGGCCGAGATCTGCGGTGTAACCACCGAGAAGCGCGAACCCATGCGGGCGAAGGTCTGCATATATTCCGGGTAAAGCACGGCGGTAGCCTGCACCTCGTTACGCGAGGTAATCAGCGTCAGCTTCTGGATCTGCCCGATATCAATGCCCAGGTAGCGGATTGGCATACCTTCCGCCAGCTTACCGGCATCAAACGCGTGCAGGGTAATCTGTCCTCCCACGGCACGTGCGGCGGTTTCGGACGGGAAGAGAATACGCTTATCGCCTTTACGCAGATTCGCCCCCGCGCCGCTGAGGTTATCGAAGCTAATCGCCCCGCGCAGCGCGCGTGAGAGCGGGGAGGCCTGTACGGTCAGCCCGTTACCGTTAAGCTGAACTTTCGCGCCGCCTTCGGCCCAGAAGACGCTGTTTGGCGTAAGCAGCTTGCGATACTCCGGCTTGATATGCAGTTCGATATCGAACGCGTCCGCACGCGGGCGAACGGTGATCACTTCCCCAACTTCAAACTTGCGATAAAGCACGACGGATCCCGCCTGTACGTCCGGCAGCGTCTCGGCGCTCAGCGTCAGCGTGGTGGTAGGCAGATCGCTCAGGCTGTTTTCAATCGCTTTCTCCAGGTTGGCATATAGCGGATAGCTGTCGCGCACGGGGCCTTTATCACCGGGCAAAATACGGATACCGCCGTTAACCCATTCGCTGGCGCTGGCGCCGAGAAACTCCACGCCGTCCAGACCCACCTTCACGTCGACGCGACTGTTCACCACGAATTTACTGTCGCCATGCACCAGGTCGCTGTACTGCGGATCGATGGCGACCGAGAACGTCACGCCATCCGCGGAGAGCGTACGCTCCAGCACCTGTCCGACCTGCACACCGTGTAAAATTAACGGCTGTCCGGCTTCGATACCGTAGCTTTCTGGCGCCTTCAGCCTGACGGTTACCACGCCCGGTTTTTGCAGCAGGGCTTTATCCGCCGGAGCAATCACAAAGCTATTGCTGGGTTGTCCTTCACCGGGGATCAGCTCAAACGTATTGCCGGTCAACAGCGTGCTGAGGCTGGCATCGTTCAGAGAAAGCTTTGGACTGCGCATTTCGATGCGCGTTTTCTCGCGCAGGAGATCGACCACGCTCGGATCGACCGTCATTTCGCCGGTGACCGATCCGCCCGGGTTGAGCGTCATTTTGGTGAGCTGGCCGACCTGCAGACCCTGATACATCAGCGGCGTTGAACCCGCTTTTAGTCCTTTAGCATCGGGCAGGGCGAGTTTGACGATCACGCCGCGCTGGCTGTGCGCCAGATCGGCGTACAATCCGAACGTGTCATCAGCGGTGGCAGGGCTTGAGTTTTCAGGGGAATCAAAGGCAATGGCGCCATTCACCAGCGCGGCCAGACTCTCCAGCTTCACTTTTGCACCGCTCAGGCTGAGGTCTGCATCCACGCCGGACACGTTCCAGAAGCGGCTGCCTTTTTTCACCAGATTGGTAAAACGACGCTCGATCAGCACGTCTATGGTGACGCCCTGTTTATTCGGGTTGATCGCGTAATCGTACACGCGGCCAACCGGGATTTTACGGAAATAGACCAACGAACCGCTGTTCAGAGAGCCGAGATCCGGGGCCTGGAGATGGATCATCAAATCGCCGTTATTAAGACGATACTTTGGCTGGGTATCCAGGGCGACAAAATGATCCTGCGGCTCGCCTTTGCCCGGCATCATGCCAATATAGTTACCGCCCACGAGCGCATCCAGCCCGGACACGCCGGCCAGAGAGGCTTTCGGCGTCACCAGCCAGAACTGCGTTTCGCTGCGCAGGGCATCCTGCATGTCAGATTTAATACTGACCCGCACCTGAATCTTGTTCAGCCCTTTTCCCAGGGAGATGTCCTGAACCGTACCCACTTCAACCCCCTGGAAGCGAACGGGCGTTCGCCCGGCGACGATGCCGTCGGCGGTCTGGAAATCAATGGTGACGGTACTCCCGCGATCTTCATAGCTCGTCCAGATAAGCCAGCCTGCAATCATCAGGGCGATGACGGGCAGCAACCAGAATGGCGAAATGCGGCGTTTTGTTTTAATTCTCGCTTCAGTCGGCGAAGCGGGGGTTTCCTGACTCATGTGCATCCCAAAGTAAGCGGCTATCCAGCCATTCCACAGCAAGAATAGTCAATATCACCGCAGAGCCGAAATAAAAAGCCGCGGGTCCCATTGTAAAAGCAAGTAGCTGATCGCGATTGATGAGCGACATCATCAGCGAAATCACAAACAGATCTAACATTGACCAGCGGCCAATCCAGGTAACGAATCGCAGAAGCAGAATACGGGTACGTAAGCCTTGTTCACACTTCAAATGAATGCTGATAAGCAGGGTAATCATCACCACCACTTTGGTAAAGGGAACCAGAATACTGGCGATAAAGACGATGGCCGCCACCCCGACGTTGCTGTGCGCAAGGGAGATAATTCCCGAAAGAATAGTATCCTCCTGACGCCCGCCGTTCACGTAAATAATGGAAATAGGCAGCATGTTGGCCGGAATCAGAAACACCAGAGAGGCGATGAGCGCGGCCCAGCATTTTTGCAGGCTATTGTTGCGCCGCAGCCTTAATGGAATATGGCATCTTGGGCAGCGGCCACGCGCGTCGGGCAACCCGGTATAGTGGCATCCCAGACAGACGCGAAGATTGTCATCAGGACGCGTGGCGGGACGCTGAGGGTAAAATCGCTCCCAGAGCTGTTCAACGTTCAGGTGGATCAGCGTCAGGATGCTCAGCAATACCAGGCAAATGAAAGCAAAGAGTCCGATGCCGGGCTGCAAAAAGGCATAGTCTTGTACCTTTATTGACGCAACGCCTACGCCCACCAGATAAATATCCAGCATCACCCACTCTTTGAGCTTATCAAGCATCAGCAGCACCGGGCGAAGGTTCATGCCAAGAATATTGCCAAACCAAAGATAGGCAATAGCGGCGACCAGCACCAGCGGCGCGCCAACGGTGCAGAACAGCACCATGGCAGCGGTGATGGGATCGCCCTGACGGGTCATCTGCCAGATCCCCTGCAGCACGTTGGCGTCAATACGCACGCCAAGCAGGTAGAGTTTCAGCAGCGGTTCGCTCCAGGCGAAGGGCATCAGCAGCAGCATGGTGACGGCCATGGCGGCGAGGCGGGTTAACGACCAGTCGCGACCGTCACGAATTTTGGCATCGCAGCGGGGACAAAAGGCACTTTGGTGCGATTTTATCTTCGGCAACATAAAAAGCGTATCGCACTGGGGGCAACGCTGATAATGTGCACGTGGCAAAGCTTCGCTTACCGTATGGACAGTTATCTTTCTTGTCGGCGTAATTTTGGTTGTTTTTAAGGCCATCAGCTGCGCACAAATAAGTATTGTTGAAAGTTATAATAACTCATGAACGGATTCATCTTGAGCATGAGCGCATTTAATGCTTATTTTAATAGGCTATGCGGTAAATTTGTAAGACAACTAAGTGATTGAATAATGAACAAAACAGAATTCTACGCGGATCTGAACCGCGATTTTAAGGCATTGATGGCGGGTGAGACCAGCTTCTTAGCCACTCTGGCAAATACTAGCGCATTGCTGTTTGAACGTCTCTCTGACGTGAACTGGGCCGGCTTTTACCTTCTGGAAGGTGAAACGCTGGTGCTCGGCCCGTTCCAGGGCAAACTGGCCTGCGTGCGTATTCCGGTAGGGCGCGGCGTATGCGGTACGGCGGTGGCCGAGAATCAGGTCCAGCGCGTTGAAGATGTTCATGCGTTTGACGGGCACATTGCCTGTGATGCCGCCAGTAACTCTGAAATCGTTCTGCCGCTGGTGGTCAAAAATCAGATTATTGGCGTTCTGGATATCGACAGTACGGTCTTCAGTCGCTTTACAACCGAGGACGAACAGGGGCTGCGCGAGCTGGTGGCGAATCTGGAAAACGTACTCGCTGCAACCGATTATCAAAAATTCTTTGCGAGCGTCGCAGGATAATCAACGGATAACGTAGCATTTACTGATAGCGTCATTATAATGACGCCTGTTCATGCCTGCGCTTGTTGGCAACGTCCGTTGTAATCAGGAAATTTCATGGAAAATCAACCTAAGTTGAATAGCAGTAAAGAAGTTATCGCATTTCTGGCCGAGCGTTTCCCGCAGTGCTTCAGCGCGGAAGGTGAAGCTCGTCCCCTGAAAGTCGGTATTTTTCAGGATCTGGTGGCACGCGTTGAGGGGGAAATGAACCTCAGCAAAACTCAGCTGCGTTCCGCCTTACGTCTTTATACTTCGAGCTGGCGTTACCTGTACGGTATCAAAGCTGGCGCGACCCGCGTGGATCTCGACGGCAACCCGTGTGGTGAGCTGGACGAGCAGCATGTTGAGCACGCGCGCAAGCAGCTTGAAGAAGCCAAAGCACGCGTTCAGGCACAACGTGCAGAACAGCAGGCGAAAAAACGCGAAGCCGCAGCGGCAAACGGCCAGGAAGAAGCGCCTCGTCGTGAGCGTAAACCACGCCCTGCGCCGCGCCGTCACGATAATAACGATCGCAAACCGCGTGCAGACAAACCAGCAGCAAAAGCCCCGCGAGCCCCTCGTGAAGAGCCGCGCCATACCCCAGTTTCTGACATCAACGCCCTGAGCGTAGGTCAGGCGCTGAAGGTAAAAGCGGGTAACAATGCTATGGACGCCACCGTACTGGAAATCACCAAAGATGGCGTTCGTGTACAGCTGACTTCTGGTATGTCAATGATTGTACGCGCAGAACACTTGTTGTTCTGAAACGGAGGCCAAGCCTGGCATGAACACTTTTTTTAAGCTCACCGCGCTGGCGGGCCTGTTTGCCATAACAGGTCACGCTTTTGCAGTGGACGATATCACGCGTGTTGATCAAATTCCGGTACTCAAGGAAGAGACGCAGCATGCGACGGTGAGCGAGCGCGTGACCTCACGTTTTACCCGCTCGCACTATCGTCAGTTCGATCTCGATCAGGCCTTTTCGGCCAAAATCTTTGACCGCTATCTGAACTTGCTGGATTACAGCCATAACGTTTTGCTCGCCAGCGATGTCGAGCAGTTCGCTAAGCGCAAATCCGAGGTGGGTGATGAGTTGCGTTCAGGCAAGCTGGATCTGTTTTACGATCTCTACAACCTGTCGCAAAAGCGCCGTTTTGAACGCTATCAGTACGCGCTGAAAGTGCTGGAACGTCCGATGGACTTCACCGGCACTGACACCTTTAACCTGGATCGCAGTAAAGCACCCTGGCCGAAAGATGAAGCCGAGTTGAATGCGCTGTGGGACGGTAAAGTTAAATACGACGAACTGAGCCTCAAGCTGACCGGCAAAGACGAAAAAGAGATCCGTGACACGCTGACGCGTCGTTACAAATTCGCCATTCGTCGTCTGGCGCAGACCAACAGTGAGGATGTCTTCTCGCTGGCCATGACGGCCTTTGCTCACGAAATCGATCCGCACACCAACTACCTCTCTCCACGCAACACCGAACAGTTCAATACCGAGATGAGCCTGTCTCTGGAAGGTATCGGCGCGGTGCTGCAGATGGACGATGATTACACGGTGATCAATTCGATGGTCGCGGGTGGCCCTGCATCCAAAAGCAAAGCGATTAGCGTTGGCGATCGTATTGTGGGTGTAGGACAAACTGGCCAGAACATGGTCGACGTGATCGGCTGGCGTCTCGATGACGTGGTTGCGCTGATCAAAGGTCCGAAAGGCAGCAAGGTTCGTCTGGAAATTCTACCTGCCGGTAAAGGCACTAAAACCCGTATCGTTACCCTGACCCGCGAGCGTATCCGTCTGGAAGACCGCGCGGTGAAAATGTCGGTGAAAACCGTGGGTAAAGAGAAGGTCGGTGTCCTGGATATTCCTGGCTTCTACGTAGGGCTGACTGACGATGTGAAAGTTCAGCTGCAGAAGCTTGAGAAGCAGAACGTCAGCAGCATTATCATCGACCTGCGCAGTAACGGCGGCGGGGCGCTGACGGAAGCGGTTTCACTCTCTGGTTTGTTCATTCCATCGGGTCCTGTGGTTCAGGTGCGGGATAACAACGGCAAAGTGCGTGAAGATGCCGACAACGACGGGGTGGTCTACTATAAAGGCCCGCTGGTGGTCCTGGTTGACCGCTTCAGTGCTTCCGCGTCTGAAATCTTTGCCGCTGCAATGCAGGACTATGGCCGCGCGCTGATCGTCGGTGAGCCAACCTTCGGGAAAGGCACCGTACAGCAGTATCGCTCTCTGAATCGCATTTACGATCAAATGCTGCGCCCGGAATGGCCTGCACTGGGCTCGGTTCAGTACACCATTCAGAAATTCTACCGCGTGAACGGCGGCAGTACGCAGCGTAAGGGCGTAACGCCGGACATCATCATGCCGACAGGCACGGAAGAGACGGAAACCGGCGAGAAGTTTGAAGATAACGCGTTGCCGTGGGACAGCATCAATGCCGCGACCTACGTGAAAGCGGGTGATATGACGCAATTTGGTCCTGAACTGCTGAAAGCGCATAACGACCGCATCGCGAAAGATCCGGAGTTCCAGTACATCATGAAGGACATTGCCCGGTTCAATGCTCTGAAGGATAAGCGGAATATTGTTTCTCTGAACTACGCTCAGCGTGAGAAAGAGAACAACGAAGACGATGCAACCCGCCTGGCGCGTATCAACGATCGCTTCAAGCGTGAAGGTAAGCCTCTGCTCAAGAAACTGGACGATCTGCCAAAAGATTACCAGGAGCCGGATCCGTATCTGGACGAGACGGTGCATATCGCTCTCGACCTGGCGAATCAGGAAAAAGAGAAACCTGCCGTACAGCCCGCTCCGGCAAAATAATCTCCCAACAGGCACAAGAAATTGTGCCTGTTTCTTTTTGTTCTTCATCCTTCCGTCAGCCAGATTTCCAATTGTGTAAAGTTGTGTCTTTCTGGTGACTTACGCCCGCCGGATGCTTGAAAATAGCCGCAATACCCATACGATGTGGGTAATCGCATAGTGCGTTTTGTTAAACTGAGGTAAAAAGAAAATTATGATGCGAATCGCGCTCTTCCTGCTCACCAACCTGGCGGTCATGGTGGTTTTCGGGCTCGTGCTAAGCCTGACAGGAATTCAGTCGAGCAGCGTTCAGGGTCTGTTGATTATGGCGCTGCTGTTTGGTTTTGGTGGCTCGTTCATCTCCCTGCTGATGTCGAAGTGGATGGCACTGAAATCGGTGGGGGGTGAGGTTATTGAACAGCCTCGTAACGATATGGAACAGTGGCTGATGAATACGGTGGCTCAGCAATCCCGCCAGGCCGGGATCGCCATGCCGCAGGTGGCGATTTATCATGCCCCGGACATCAACGCTTTCGCCACGGGCGCCCGTCGCGATGCGTCACTGGTTGCCGTCAGCACCGGGTTGCTGCAGAACATGAGCCGTGACGAAGCCGAAGCGGTTATTGCCCATGAAATCAGCCATATCGCCAACGGTGACATGGTGACCATGACCCTGATTCAGGGTGTGGTGAACACCTTCGTGATCTTCATCTCCCGTATTCTGGCGCAGATTGCGGCAGGCTTTATGGGCGGCAACCGCGACGAAGGTGAAGAGAGCAACGGCAACCCGCTGATCTACTTTGCCGTTTCGATGGTTCTGGAACTGGTATTCGGTATTCTGGCCAGCATCATCACCATGTGGTTCTCCCGCCACCGTGAATTCCACGCGGATGCTGGCTCGGCGAAACTGGTTGGTCGTGAGAAGATGATTGCCGCGCTGCAGCGTCTGAAAACCAGCTACGAGCCGCAGGAAGCGAACAGCATGATGGCCTTCTGCATTAACGGTAAATCCAAATCGCTGAGCGAGCTGTTTATGTCTCACCCGCCGCTGGATAAACGTATCGAAGCGCTGCGCAGTGGGGAATACCTGAAGTAACGCAAAGAACCTTAGTAAGCCGGGCAGGAGAACACTCCGCCCGGCTTTTTTTATGCCTGAGCTTTGGGCTGGGTCACCCGCAGGCCGCTGACGACCGCCGCGAGGGAGGCAAGGGCTCCCGCGGTGAGAAGCGCAACATGGTTGCCGTTTTGTCCGGCGAGGTTAAACATCAGGGCAACCAGTGCAGCACCGGTGCTTTGACCCAGAAGGCGCGCGGTCCCCAGCATGCCGCTGGCACCTCCGCTGCGATGACGCGGCGCGGAGGTGATGATGGTGTGGTTGTTAGGGGACTGGAACAGGCCAAAACCTGCGCCGCACAGAATCATGCGCCAGATGATGTCCAGATCGGTTGGCGATGACGGTAGCAGAGCCAACGCAAATAGGCCTGTCGCCATCACCGCCAGCCCCAACGCTCCCAATAAACCGGCATGGACGCGTTCAATCAGATAGCCTGCCAACGGCGCCATTACCATTGTTGCCAGCGGCCAGGGGGTTAACAGCAGGCCAGTCTCCACTTCTGAACGGCCTATCACGCTCTGCAGAAAGAAGGGCAGAGAAACCAGGGCCAGCATCTGTGCGCAAAATGAGCAGACTGACGTGCACATGGAGAGGGAAAAGAGGGGAATACGCAGCAGATCGACCGGCAGTAAAGGCACCGGGAGAGTGAGCTGGCGGCGAACAAAGAAAAAGCCGATCGCCAGCAGGGCGATAATCTCCGCGCCGGTAAGCATCAGAGACTGCCCCTGTGCAAAGCCACTCAGCGCCGTAATCAGCAGGCCAAAAGTCAGGGCATTCATCACCGCACTCGCAACGTCGAAGCGCGGCATAGTGCTTTTGGGTCCGTTAGCGGGGAGAAAGCGCAGGGCGAAGAATATAGCGACGATACCGAGCGGCACGTTAATGGCGAACAGCCATTGCCATGACGCAACGGAAAGGATCGCTGCTGCAATGGTGGGTCCCGCGGCGGAAGAGACGGCGACAATAAACGAGTTTATCCCCATGCCGCGCCCCAGATGACGCTGCGGATAAATTAAGCGGATCAACGCCGTATTTACGCTCATCAGTGCCGCGCCGCCAAAACCCTGCGCAATGCGGGCGAGCGTCAGGGTATGCAGTGAATCTGAAAGGGCGCATAACAATGACGTGAAGGTGAAAACCACCAGACCGCACTGATACACGCGACGGTAACCGAACATATCGCCCAGGAAAGAGAACGAGAGCAGGGAAACCACAATCGCTATCTGATAGGCGTTAACAATCCATATTGAACTGGCGGGAGAGGCGTGCAGATCGCTGGCGATGGTTGGCAGAGCAACGTTCGCGATTGCGCCGTCAAGGACGGCCATTGAGATGCCGATAATGATGGTCGCTATAGCGCCATACCGCTGGGGTAACGGCAGGCCATCGGAAAGGGTCTTTTCCATTAGGATTTAAAAAGCTCAGCGTGAAATTATTCTCAGGGTAACTATTTTAGCATTGTTACAGCCGCGATATGTCGCAGATTTGTAACGAAGTAAACGCGGATTGATTGCAGGTGACATGACGGGAACTTATAATAAAAACCGGTTCTGATTTTTATAAAACACTCTCTATGAGGTGGTAAATGGCTATTGCGGATTTGGATAAACAGCCAGATTCTGTTTCTTCCGTGCTGAAGGTGTTTGGCATCTTACAGGCGCTGGGAGAAGAGCGTGAAATAGGTATTACAGAGTTGTCGCAGCGCGTGATGATGTCAAAAAGCACCGTTTATCGCTTTTTACAAACCATGAAGTCGCTGGGCTACGTTGCCCAGGAAGGCGAATCTGAAAAATACTCTCTGACGCTGAAGTTGTTTGAGCTGGGTGCCCGCGCGCTACAAAATGTTGACCTGATCCGCAGCGCCGATATTCAGATGCGTGAAATCTCCCGACTGACCAAAGAGACCATCCATCTCGGTGCACTGGATGAGGACAGCATTGTTTACATCCATAAAATCGACTCCATGTACAATCTGCGCATGTATTCGCGCATTGGTCGTCGCAACCCCCTCTACAGTACCGCTATTGGTAAGGTCTTGCTGGCGTGGCGCGATCGTGAGGAAGTGAAGCAGATCCTCGAAGGCGTGGAATACAAGCAAAGTACTGCACGAACCATTATCAGCACTGACGCGCTGCTAACGGTGCTCGACCACGTTCGCGAGCAAGGGTATGGCGAAGATAACGAAGAGCAGGAAGAGGGGCTGCGCTGTATCGGCGTTCCGGTGTTTGACCGCTTTGGCGTCGTGATTGCGGGTTTAAGTATCTCCTTCCCAACCTTGCGCTTCTCCGAAGAGCGTCTGCATGAGTATGTGGCTATTCTGCACACTGCCGCACGCAAGATTTCTGAACAGATGGGCTATCACGACTACCCGTTCTAATCTCTGCTTGCATAAAAAACGCCGCAACAGATGCGGCGTTTTTGTCAGTGTCATTTACCCGGCTGATTAGCCATTATCAATCACGACGGATGTTTTACGCAGTACGGGGCAGTTCGTTAAACCAACAAATCCGCTGTCAGAATGCAGGTATTGCGCACTGCTCAATCCTTGTGCGGTTACATATTTACACTTAATGCCTAACCCAGCTGCGTTCTCGGTGCTTCCCACAAGCACACCATAACCCGTCAGCAGAAGGCCAATCCAGAGGATAGCCAGTGCAATAATTGTTCGAATGATTAAGCGCATCATTACCTCTTTTATCGTTGTTATCATAATGCTAGCGTAAACGGTTTACGCGATGAGACAAGTGCAGGATTCTGAAAAAGCGCGATGGAGGCACAGTTAGTCCTTGTTTAAGATAAGCGTGATAACCTCATTGCATCAGGTCTTTAGACGGAGTGTGGAGTGAAAAAAATACGCTGGGTAATTCTGATTATCGTGCTGATAGCGTGCGTGGTGTTATGGACGCAGACGATCAATGTGATGTGCGATCAGGATGTACAGTTTTTTAGCGGCGTTTGCGCAATCAATAAGTTTATTCCGTGGTAACACGCATTTTTTCTCAAGGTGATTTCCTTCCTTCGCGCCAGTGGTAAAATAGACGTTTTTATTGAGGTGGTGAAATGGGTGAGTTACTGAATTCAGGGCTGCTGAATATAGCATCCCTGATGATTTCTTTGGTTATTTTGCTTGTGGGACTGGTCATCTGGTTTTTCGTGAACCGCGCCAGTTCCCGTACTAACGAGCAGATCGAACTGCTGGAAGCGCTGCTCGATCAGCAAAAACGTCAGAATGCATTGCTACGCCGTTTGTGTGAGGCTAACGAACCGGAAGAGAAAGACGCGCCGAAAAACGCGGTCGCTGAAGATAACAAAGACGAAGAAGACTTTATCCGCCTGGTGGCTGAGCGTTAATCTTTTTGTCCTGGGAGGTGGCTGTGGTCTGGAAAAATCCCTGGTATGACCCCTCCCTGAAACATCACACCCCGAACGGTTTTCGTAATACCGCTCCTGTCGGACATCAACCGGGCGACCTTGACCGTTGGCGTAAAGCGCGTAAAGAGGCCGGTTTACCGAAGCCGCCCGCGCTGGGTTATGAAGACTTTATGCACCGGTGGTGGCAACCGGTTGAGCTTACGCAACCTCATGAAGATGGGGTGTGGTGGCTCGGACACGCGAGCGTGTTGCTGCAGCTGGACGGTAATATTCTCCTTACCGATCCGGTGTTTTCACGGCGCGCTTCTCCGCTCCCTTTCCTGGGTCCACAGCGTAGAACGCCTCCCGCGCTGTCAGTCGAACAACTTCATCAGCTTGATGCGGTCGTCATCTCCCATAATCATTACGATCATCTTGATGATGCGACCATTCGCCGTATCCTCAAACGCTTTCCCGACGTCAGTTTTTTTGTTCCGCTGGGGCTTGCCGACTGGTTTCGCCGTCGGGGAGCAAAACGCGTGGTTGAGCTCGACTGGTGGCAGAGCTTCACCTGGCAGGGGATGACGCTGACCGCCGTACCGGCACAGCACTGGAGTATGCGCACGCCATGGAACCGCAATCGCTCATTGTGGTGCGGCTGGGTTATGGAGGGGCGACATCATCGTTTCTGGTTCAGCGGCGATACGGGGTATTCGCCCGAGCTGCTGTTGATACCTGAACGTCTGGGCCATATTGATGCTGCTGCGTTACCGATTGGTGCCTACGCCCCGCGATGGTTCATGGCTGTCCATCATATGGATCCGCAATCTGCGGTGGCATTGTGGCAGCAGTTGGGCTGTCCTCTGGCGTTTCCCATTCACTGGGGCGTGTTTGAACTGGCAGATGAAGCCCTGGATGAACCTGTGCGGGAGTTAACTGATGCGCTAGATAATTTAGCACCAGTTAATCATTCTTTCAGGATACTGAAAATTGGTGAATATTTATCCTTATAAACGAAGCGATAAAATCGTGCATATATTCTGTATGTAAACCCGTGCAGGAATGTTTTATTTTAATCGAAACGTTTTGCTTGCCTTCTTTTGATGCAGAGTCATAAAAATTTCATTATTTTGGTGCATAACACTGTTTATTAACTGGTGCATTTTAATACAGTTGGAGGTGGGTTATTAACGGTGTTTTTTCTCTGAAACATTTTGCTCGCGTTACAATGATTTAAGCATAAGTTTTCACAAATTGTTCTAACTCAATCAAGACGTAAGATTTCTTTAGCCGGTTGCTGGACGCTTCGTAATGAATGAGCTATGTTAAAAAAGTCTTAGATTACAGCGGTTGTGAAGGTAACGCTGGGTCTTTGTTACGCAGCAGAGCTGTCTGTACGTGATGCGCATAATTGTGCAAAACCTGACAGGCACTGTTCGAATTTGTGCGGCGGATCGAGACATGTTTAAAAATGGCTTGCCATATTAAACATAGTGTGTGATAACACGTTTTGGGTCAAACGAGGTACAGTTCTGTTTATGTGTGGCATTTTCAGTAAAGAAGTCCTGAGTAAACACGTTGTCGTTGAATACCGCTTCTCTGCCGAACCTTATATTAGTGCCTCATGCAGTAATGTCTCAGTTTTATCTCAGTTAATGCCTGCGGGCTAAGAAAACACTCTAAGGAATTTTGCAAAATGGCAAAGATTAAAGGTCAAGTTAAGTGGTTCAACGAGTCTAAAGGTTTTGGTTTCATTACTCCTGCTGACGGCAGCAAAGATGTGTTCGTACACTTCTCTGCAATCCAGGGTAACGGCTTCAAAACTCTGGCTGAAGGCCAGAACGTTGAGTTCGAAATTCAGGACGGCCAGAAAGGCCCAGCTGCAGTTAACGTAACTGCTATCTGATCGAACCGCTGCTGACTGAAGCGCTTAGCACTTCAATCTCAGACATAAAGCCTCGCATAACGCGGGGCTTTTTTATGCCCCTTATCTTTCAAAATATTACGATCTGCGGCCTTGTTAGTAACTTGTTGCAAAGCTGCGAGGTTAGTAGCACTGTTTTGCCTCCCTAAACCCCTCTTTTCCCGTTAAATCAGGGCGTTGTTTAACAGCCCTGGGGTTCAGGTGAAGAAGAAATTGATAGCAGCAACTGGAAATTTCACGCCGGCGCGTTTTGTGCTGCTCTGTTTAGCTATTTTTTGTAGTCTGGCTTTTTTGCTGGGCCGCGTTGCCTGGCTACAAATCATCAAGCCTGACAATCTGGTAAAGCAGGAAGATATGCGCTCCCTCCGCCAGCTGGCGATTGATGCGCCGCGCGGCATGATAATGGATCGCGAAGGTCGACCCCTGGCCGTGAGCGTGCCTGTCCGGGCCGTATGGGCCGATCCTAAAACGGTGCTGGCAAAAGGGGGCGTTGGCGTTGACGAACGCTGGCAGGCGCTGGCAAATGCGCTGCATCTCTCCCTGGGTACTCTCTCGGCGCGAATCAACGCTAACCCGCAGGGCCGTTTTATTTATCTTGCCCGTCAGGTCGATCCTGCACAGGCAAAGTGGATCGATAAACTGAATCTGCCCGGCATCAACTTACGTGATGAGTCCCGCCGCTTTTATCCTGCAGGCCATGTGGCAGCGAATCTTATTGGCTTCACCAATATTGACGGGCAGGGCATTGAAGGCGTGGAAAAGAGCTTCAACGCGCAGCTGACCGGCAAAGCGGGAGTGCGGCAGGTAAGGGAAGACCGCTACGGACGCGTGGTTGAAAACCTGACGGAAGTGGCGCCCGCACCGGCGCATAACATTCAGTTAAGTATCGACGAGCGTCTGCAAACCATCACCGAAGATGCGCTCGATAATGCCGTGGCCTGGAACAAGGCCGAGTCAGGGGCATCGGTCTTAATTAATATCCCAACCGGGGAAATCCTCGCCATGGCGAGCTATCCGGATTTCAACCCCAATAACCGGGAAGGTGCGACGATAAACGATTTTCGCAACCGGGCGATCAGCGATACGTTCGAGCCCGGTTCGACCGTCAAGCCGCTGGTGCTGATGACGGCCCTGCAGCAGGGGCTGGTACAGCCGGACAGCGTCATTGACACCCACCCGTATACCCTTGACGGGCATCGTATCCGGGATGTGGGCTACTATCCTGAACTGACGATGACCGGGATCCTCCAGAAATCGAGCGACACCGGCGTGTCCCGACTGTCCCTGGCAATGCCTGTGCAGCATCTTATTGATACCTATCGAAACTTTGGATTTGGCACCAATACGGGGCTTGGCTTAACGGGCGAGAGCGCGGGGCTGTTGCCAAATCGTAAATACTGGAGCCAGCTCGATCGCGCGACCTTTGCCTTCGGCTACGGGCTGATGGTGACGCCGCTTCAGCTGGCGCACGTCTACGCCACGATTGGCGGCTTCGGTCTTGAACGCCCCCTTTCCATCACTCGTATCGATCCCCCGGTCATCGGGCACCGCGTCATGCCGGAAGAGATTGCGCACGAGGTGGAGCACATGATGGAGAGCGTTGCGCTGCCCGGCGGTGGGGGCGTTAAGGCCGCCGTTCGTGACTACCGGGTGGCGGTGAAAACCGGTACGGCGAAGAAAATTGACGATAGCGGGAAGTACGTCGATAAATACGTCGCCTATACTGCCGGCGTTGCGCCTGCCAGCGATCCGCGCTTTGCCCTGGTGGTGGTCATTAACGATCCGAAGAATGGCGCCTACTACGGCGGTGCCGTTTCCGCGCCTGTCTTCAGCGAGATTATGGGCAACGTGCTGCGTCTGGAGAATGTGAAACCTGACGGCTTACCGGCGGGCTCCGATCACCTTATCGTTATGCGTTAACCGGGCGTTTATAACCAGGGCGAATAGCGGTACACTTCGCCCTTTGAATATGCTCCGGAGTCACCATGTCCTTCACCTGTCCCCTTTGCCACGCCCCCCTGACGCACTCAGATAAAAGTTATACCTGTCCGCAGGGGCACCAGTTTGATATGGCAAAAGAAGGCTACGTGAATCTTCTGCCGGTGCAGCATAAGCGCTCCCGCGATCCCGGCGACAGTGCAGAGATGATGCAGGCGCGTCGCGCGTTTCTGGATGCCGGGCACTATCTGCGGCTGCGGGAGACCGTCGCGCAGCGGCTGAATGACATTCTGCCGGTTTCTGCCACCGCCATGCTTGATATCGGCTGCGGGGAAGGGTACTACACCGCACGGTTTGCCGGGATTGCCGGTGAGAAGGGCGCGCAGACATTCGGTCTGGACGTGTCGAAAGTGGCCATTCGCGCGGCTGCAAAGCGTTACGCGGACGTGACGTTCTGCGTGGCATCCAGCCACCGTCTGCCGTTTGACGATGCCAGCATGGACGCCGTTATCCGCATTTACGCGCCCTGCAAGGCGGAAGAGCTGGCTCGCGTGGTGAAGCCGGGTGGATGGGTCGTCACCGTGACGCCGGGCCCGCGTCATCTGATGGAGCTGAAAGGGCTGATCTACGACGAAGTGCGTCTCCATGCCCCTCATTCTGAACAGCTGGCCGGTTTTAGCCTGAAGCAGGAGCAAAGCGTGGCGTATGAAATGACGCTGAAAGGGGAAGAGGCCACCGCGCTGCTGCAGATGACGCCGTTCGCGTGGCGGGCAAAACCGGAAGTATGGGAAGCGCTAGCTGCACGCTCAACATTTCGCTGCCAGACGGATTTCAGCATCCACGTCTGGCAGCGCGAAGATTAACCGGCGAAGTGTGCCCAGAGGATCTGGGCGCCAATGCCAATCAGCACAATTCCCCCCAGGATCTCGGCGCGTTTACCCAGCAGCGGGCCGATAAACCGTCCGACCATCATGCCCAGCGTGGACATAATCAGCGTTGCACAGCCAATGGCCAGCGCGGTGGCGATAATATTAACCTGCAGGAAAGCCAGACCGACACCGACGGCCATCGCATCAAGGCTGGTGGCAATGGCCGTGGTGACCAGCAGCCAGAACCCGTGGCGATGCTGAGGCTCCTCGTCTTCTTCATCGCCGCCGCGAAAACCTTCAATCACCATTCGACCACCGAGAAAGACCAGCAATACGAAGGCAATCCAGTGGTTCCACTCCAGCACGAACTGGCTGGCGAGCATGCCAAGACCCCAGCCGATAAGCGGCGTCAGCGTTTCGATAGCACCGAAAATCAGGCCGGTACGCAAGGCTTCTGAGAACTTAGGTTTGTGTAGCGTGGCGCCTTTTCCGATGGAAGCCGCAAATGCGTCCATGGACATGCCAAAAGCGAGGAGGATCGTAGCAGAGATATTCATAACAGCGTCCAGACCGGGGATATCCATATGACACATCACTGCCCCCAGTAAACAGCAGTTGATGTATCTATGGTCTCGCCTGATCGCGCCGCACATAAGATGTGCTGTCAGCGATCCGTACGTGCCACGTTTTTCAACGAGTATGTTGACACGTACATTTCCTGCGAACAGGAAATCGGCTACTCCCCAACGACGGGCGCAACCTTAACATATTTTTAGAATATAAAACAACAATGAAAAGGCATTATTTAAAATGCTTGTTGATAACGATTTTCATTTGTCTTTAAGCGTAAAGATATCGTTAACAAATAGAGAAAAAATTAACGAAGGGGATATAGCTTTGGCTATATTTCTTGCGCAAGATAAACGCAGTATATAGCCATTGCTATATATGTAACTTATTGAGTTTTAACAAGTAACTTGTATATCCTTTCCAGGTCGTCAATATTCTTCACCCGAATAAGCAGGCGACGTTGTTCTAATTGCATTACCAGCACACCGTCTTCGGATAAATTCATCTCTTTAATACGGTTATATTCTATCCACACATTGGCAAAGAAAAACCCGCGGGATTTAAAAATGATTTTCGGCGTGCGGATCCAGAACAGATAAACAGCCATTAATGCCAGCGCACATAATAACCATGTGGTTAATATTGCACCATGGCCGGTGACGTTATTGTAAATAAGAATGGCGATGAGACCCGCGAAGATAAACGCATCCACGCGCCCGCGCCGCAGTAGGGGAAGGGAGAGCAGCGTCTCGCCGTGGCGGCGGGGCATGATGAACTCGTCATAGATAGCGTAAGCCAGAAGGGCTGCAATAAATAAAACCAGTACGATGTCCGTGACAGTCATTCATCCTCCAGATAAAAAAAACCGGGGGCAAGCCCCCGGCCTATAGCATTGAAACTTACAGACCCAGCAGGCCGACAGCATAGCCCGCGATACCGATGACGAAGAAGCCAACGATAATCCACAGCGGGTTAACTTTCTTACGCAGCAGCCACATGCAGGCGAAGGTCAACAGCAGCGGTACCAGGCCAGGCATCAGCTGGTCCAGAATCGTCTGCACGGTGGTGACGCGAGTCTGACCATCCTGCCCGGTGATGGTCGATACCACCAGCGGGATGTTCACGTGCGTCCACTTGTTAACCAGCGCTCCCATGACAAACAGGCCGAGGATTGACGCCCCCTCAGTCAGTTTCTGCAGGAAGCCGCCGCCCATGTCTTTAACGATATCCACCCCTTTACGGTAGCCGTAGGCCACACCGTAATAACGGGTCAGCAGACGCACGGCGTTGAACAGGATGAAGAACAGCAGCGGGCCAAGCAGGCTGCCGCTCATCGCGATACCGGCACCCAGCGCCGCGAAGACCGGACGCACGGTACCCCAGAAGATAGGGTCACCGACACCGGCCAGCGGCCCCATCAGGCCGACTTTGATACCGTTGATGGCACCATCGTCAATCTCTGCGCCGTTCGCACGCTGTTCTTCCATCGCCAGCGTTACGCCCAGAACCGGAGCCGCTACGTAAGGATGGGTGTTAAAGAATTCCAGGTGACGCTTGATCGCCTGACGGCGCGCTTCGTTGTTTTCCGGGTACAGGCGTTTGATAGCCGGTACCATGGAGAAGCAGAAGCCTAGCGCCTGCATACGTTCGAAGTTCCATGAACCCTGAAACAGGTTAGAACGGATGAACACGCCACGAATATCACCCGGAGTGAGTTTTTTCTCGGTGGTAGTTTTTGTCATATCAACCATTTCGCTCACCTGTTAGTCCAGTTCGTTATCGAGATCGTTGTTACCAGCAGCCTGCGCTGGGGCACCCGCGACGCGGTTATATTTCGGGCTGAGCTGGATGTAGAGAATCGCCATTACCGCACCAATCACACCCAGTGCAACCAGGTTAAAGTTGGTGAAGGCAGCGGTCACGAAGCCGAGGTAGAAGAATGGCATCAGGTAGCCTGCGCGCATCATGTTGATGACCATCGCATAACCGACAACCACGATCATACCGCCCGCGATGTTCAGACCGCCGGTGACCACTTCTGGAATGGCGTTCAGCATGCTCTGCACTTCACTGGTACCGACAGAGATCGCAACGATTACGGCCGGGATCGCGATACGCATCGCCTGCAGGAACAGGGATGAAACGTGGATCCACGACAGTGCCGTGAGGTTGCCGTTTTCGGCTGCCTTATCCGCCGCGTGCTGGAAGGCCACGGTGATAGTACGAACGATGATGGTCAGAACCTGGCCTGCTGCTGCCAGCGGGATCGCCAGGGCGATACCGGCACCGATACTCTGGTGACCGGCTATAACCAGAACGGTCGAGATGATAGAGGCCAGCGCGGCATCGGGCGCAACCGCCGCGCCGATGTTCATCCAGCCCAGGGCGATCATTTCCAGGGTACCACCGATGATGATACCGGTTTTCATGTCACCCAGGACGGCCCCAATCAGCGTACAGGCCACCAGAGGGCGGTGGAACTGAAATTCATCAAGTACGGATTCCATACCCGCAATACATGCGACGACGAACACCAGCACAATCTGAAGAGTGGTAATCTCCATTGCACTTCTCCTATTACTTAAACTTTATATGAGAACCGGCGCGGGCTTATTTCCCAACTTTGCCGATCAAATCCATCATTTTCAGTTTCTGATCCGTGGAAACCTTACGGGCTTCCAGCTCAATACCGCGCGCATTCAGCTTGTTGAATGCCTCGATATCTTTCGCATCGACTGAAATGGCGTTGTTGACCTGCGTTTTGCCCTGACGGAATGCCATACCACCAATGTTCACGGAGGTGATTTTCACGCCGCCTTCAACAATGCGCTCAACGTCTGTCGGGTTAGTGAACAGGAGCATCACGCGTTCGCCCGCGTATTTCGGGTTGTTGTAAACGCGGATCATCTTAGCGACATCCACGACGTGCGCGGTAACGCCAGGAGGAGCAACCTGAGTCAGAAGGGTTTTACGAACGGTATCGGCGGCCACTTCGTCGCTGACCACGATAATGCGTCGAACGTTGGTCTCTTTGGTCCAGCGCGTTGCAACCTGACCGTGGATTAAGCGGTCATCAATACGCGCAAGGCCGATAACCATGTAATCGTTCGGGCCCATTGGTTTTGCCGGTGTTGCCGCTTTTGGTGCCGCTGCAGGCGCAGGGGCAGGTTTTTCAACCGGCTGCGCTTTCAGGGCTTTTACCCCTTCGCGACCGGTTTCAACGGCCAGTGCCACCAGCTCATCGAACGACGGATTGTCGTCGCGCGCCATGAAGGTTTCCACCAGCATGGGAATATTCACCCCGGCGACAACTTCATAGTGCTCTTTATCGACGACAATGCGGCTGGCGGCATTGAACGGGCTGCCGCCCCATGTATCAACGAGAAACAGCACGCCTTTGCTGGTATCCAGCTTCGCGAGTTGAGCGTTGTACTTCTCTATCAGCGTCTCGGCATTTTCACCGGGAACGAAATCGATCCAGCCGACGTTTTCCTGCTCGCCCAACAGCATCTCTGCCGTTTTGAGTAGCTGCTCAGCAGCCCAACCATGTGTGCCTATGACAATAGCAATGGTCACTTGCTACCTCCTTTTATTATCATTAATACGCCTGCCAGGCAGTCGTACTGAGAATCGTATTGGCGAACCGAATCGATTCAGATAAGGGTTAGAGTTCAAAAAAACTAAGACTTCCGCGAATTATTTTAGATAGTGAAAAAATAATTTATGTGATGAAGATCCGTAATTTAGCCATGCGCTACAGATTTATCTGTAGAGTAAAGCCGCTGTGTTACAGAACTTTGCAAAGGAACGTAAATCTTTGCTAAAAACACAGTGTCTCTGATATGTTTAGCCTCCGTTTAATTGTTCAGGAGTATAGGGCTACAGCCCACTATATGGACCGTCACCGACGTCAGTCATCTGCCAGGCCATTTCGCGCCTTATTCACCGGCGATCCTCGCCACATACAGACTCTGTTTACCTCTGTTTTGCCCACGTTGAGTGGGGCACCGTTTCGTCATTCCTTTAGCAGGAGCTTGTCATGGAATTCTTAATGGACCCGTCAATCTGGGTGGGATTGCTCACGCTGGTGGTGCTGGAGATTGTTCTCGGCATTGATAACCTGGTGTTTATCGCCATCCTTGCGGACAAACTGCCGCCAAAACAGCGTGATAAAGCGCGTCTGATTGGTCTCTCGCTGGCGCTGGTTATGCGACTGGCGCTGCTCTCCGTCATCTCCTGGATGGTCACGCTGACCAAACCGCTGTTCTCCGTCATGGATTACACCTTCTCCGGGCGTGATTTAATCATGCTGATCGGGGGGATATTCCTGCTTTTCAAAGCGACGACAGAGCTACATGAGCGGCTGGAAAACCGTCAGCACGATGATGGGCACGGTAAAGGCTATGCCAGCTTCTGGGTGGTAGTGCTGCAGATCGTGGTGCTTGATGCGGTCTTCTCGCTGGATGCTGTGATCACGGCGGTCGGCATGGTGAATCATCTGCCGGTAATGATGGCGGCTGTGGTTATTGCGATGGCGGTCATGCTGCTGGCCTCGAAGCCGCTGACGCGCTTCGTCAACCAGCATCCGACGGTGGTCGTGCTGTGTCTGAGCTTCCTGCTGATGATTGGTCTGAGCCTGGTGGCGGAAGGGTTTGGCTTCCATATTCCGAAAGGCTATCTGTACGCCGCGATTGGCTTCTCGATCCTGATCGAGCTGTTCAACCAGATTGCGCGCCGTAACTTTATTAAGCAGCAGTCAAATCAGCCGCTGCGCGCCCGTACCGCTGATGCCATTCTGCGCCTGATGGGCGGTCGTCGCCAGGTGAACGTCCAGTCTGATTCCGACAACCATAACCCGGTTCCGGTCCCGGAAGGGGCATTTGTGGAACAAGAGCGCTACATGATCAACGGCGTGCTCTCCCTGGCCTCCCGTTCGCTGCGCGGCATCATGACGCCGCGCGGGGAAATTAGCTGGGTCGATGCTAACCTGAGCGTGGATGAAATTCGCCAGCAGCTGCTCTCTTCACCGCACAGCCTGTTCCCGGTGTGTCGCGGTGAGCTGGATGAAATCATCGGCGTCGTGCGGGCGAAAGAGATGCTGGTGGCCCTGGAAGAGGGCGTCAACGTGGAAGCCGTTGCCGCCGCGTCCCCTGCGATTGTGGTGCCGGAAACGCTGGATCCTATCAACCTGCTCGGGGTGCTGCGCCGCGCTCGCGGTAGCTTTGTTATCGTCACTAACGAGTTTGGCGTGGTGCAGGGGCTGGTCACGCCGCTGGACGTGCTGGAAGCGATTGCCGGTGAATTCCCGGATGCTGACGAAACGCCAGAGATTGTTGCCGACGGTGATGGCTGGCTGGTTAAAGGTACCACCGACCTGCACGCGCTCTCGCACACGCTGGGGCTGGAAAATGTGATCAACGATGAAGAAGACATCGCGACCGTTGCCGGTCTGGTGATCGCCGTTAACGGACAAATCCCGCGCGTCGGAGATGTGATCGAGCTGGCGCCGCTGCACATTACGATCGTTGAAGCCAACGACTATCGCGTTGATATGGTTCGCATTGTTAAAGAACAATCTGCCCACGACGAAGATGAGTAATCCGGCTTAGCGCAGCGGCATTAAGGGCACGATGTGCCCGTTATGATGCGCTGGCGGGGATGCGCTTCCCGCCAGCCACTTCGGAAAATCCCGTAGCGGCATGGGCCGCGCATAGAAAAAACCCTGCAGGACATGCACGCCATGGCGGCGCAAGTAGCGCGCCTGCTCCTCTGTCTCGACCCCCTCAGCAACCAGTTCAATATTCAGCCGCTGACCCAGCGCAATAATCATATCCGTCACCGTGGAGTTCACGGCGTCAGTACCAATGGCGGTGGTAAACGACTGGTCGATTTTCAGCACGTCCGGGTGCAGCTTTTCAAGCCAGGAGAGGGAGCTGTTCCCGGTACCGAAATCGTCGATGGCCAGCTTCACCCCTTTGCGATGCAGTTCGCGCACGATGCGATAATCCGCATCCAGCAGCGCATCCCGTTCCGTGAGTTCAATCACCAGCTGCTGGCGCGGACATGCGCTGAACCAGAGGCGGTTCAGGTCCTGTATCAACACCGCGTGACGGAAATGGCTGGCAGCGACGTTAATACCGATGTGAAAACTGGCGCTGGCGGGGAAGTAGCCTATCTGGCGCACCGTTTCGGCGATGACGTAGCGGGTCAGGGGGACAATCTGGTTATGCTCTTCTGCCAGCGGGATAAACACCTCCGGGGTGATCCACCCCTGACGCGGATTGTTCCAGCGCAGCAGGATCTCCACGCCGGTGCACGCCTGGGTGCGGGCATTCACCAGCGGCTGGCAGAAAAGCTCAAATTCCCGCGCCGCAATGCCCATATCGATCTCCCACGTAAAGCTCATCCGGTTTGCCGTTGCCAGCCAGGCGAGATAGCCCAGCAGCAGGCTGAGCATCAGACCCAGGGGCAACTGGGCTGGCAGGCTTTTTAAGGCTAACTCTCCAGGGCCTGGCCCGCTGACCGTAATGGTGAAAGGATTTCGGGTTGATGACTGCTGGAAAAGAGAGCCCTCCTCATCAAACGTCAGGCTGTCGCTGACGCGTTGTCCATAGCGCAGAAAGCGATCCCCCACGGTCAGCGCTACGTCATTAATAAGCGGGCGCTGGGGCTCGAGGATCATTTTGGCGATCAGATCGATATTGATGATCTCAATAACGCCAGCTTCCCCGTCCTGAGAGACGGGATACCACTGGATCAATATCGGGCTACCTTTAAGCAGCCACTGGTCGGTCGATAAAATCAGCTTCGCCGTGCTGGCGGGTAATTCTTTCAGGAAGTCACGTACGGGCACGTTGCGGCTCCCGAAAATACTCGAGCAGTACAGGATTCCCTCGTTAATCAGGGCGATGGAGCGCACCGTCTGCAAAATAGCGGCCTGCTTTCGCAGCGCCAGGTGCGCCTGCGGGCAGGGCTGCCCTACCAGGGGCTGCAGCACGCTGCGGCGGTTTTCTAAAGACAGCAGGACGTTATCAAGGGCGCGAACGGTGTGGCTGGTAAAATCGAGGATCCGCTGTTGGTTAACATTGCGCTGTGAAATAAAGCGAATGCCTAACGTCAGGATGAGCGTGAGGAGCGCAACCGTGACACAGACGATAACGCGTTTTCGGCGATAGTTTTTAATGATCGTTTGTGCAGTTTGCATGAACGGTCGCCTGATAAGCCACCAGCCACAAAAGCCGGACGCAACAGTGAAAGTGTAGTGGGGAAAGCAGCAGGAGACGAGGAAGAAGAGGGAAATTCGCCCATCCGTTGCAGATGGGCGAAAGGCAGTATTAGTCGCACTGCACCTTAATGGCCAGGCCACCGCGGGACGTCTCGCGGTATTTCGCGTTCATGTCCTTGCCGGTTTCGTACATGGTTTCAATCACCTTATCCAGCGATACGCGAGGTTCGCTGGTACGGCGCATCGCCATACGTGAGGCGTTGATGGCTTTCACCGAGGCAATCGCGTTACGCTCGATGCACGGCACCTGCACCTGGCCCGCAACCGGGTCACAGGTCAGACCGAGGTTATGTTCCATTCCGATTTCGGCCGCCACACAGACCTGCTCAGGGCTTGCGCCCAGCAGCTCTGCCAGACCCGCCGCCGCCATGGAACAGGCAACGCCGACTTCACCCTGACAGCCCACTTCAGCACCGGAGATGGAGGCGTTCATTTTGTACAGCGCACCGATGGCACCTGCCGCCAGGAAATAGCGGATATAGATGTCCGGCGTCACGGGCTCAATAAAGTGATCGTAGTAGGCCAGCACTGCCGGAACGATACCGCAGGCACCGTTGGTTGGCGCCGTCACGACGCGGCCACCGGCGGCGTTCTCTTCGTTAACCGCCAGGGCAAACATGTTTACCCAGTCAACCACGTTCATCGGGTCGTTGGAGAACTTGTCCGTGGTCACCAGCATACGGCGCAGGGCAGAGGCACGGCGCGGTACGCGCAGTGGACCCGGCAGAACCCCTTCGGTATTCATCCCGCGATCGATACAGGCGCGCATGGTTTGCCAGACGTTCGCAAAATAGTCTTCAATCTCTTTTTTGCTGTGCAGGGCCAGTTCGTTCTGCATCACCATACCGGACAGGGAAAGACCGGTCTCTTTGCAGTAGCCCAGCATCTCGGTAGCCGATTTGAACGGGTACGGTACGTTGACGTCGCCGACGCTGTCTTTGCCGAAATGCTCCTCATCCACGATGAAGCCACCGCCGATGGAGTAGTACGTTTTGCTGTAAATCTCTTTTTCACCGCTATAAGCGTGAATGGTCATGCCGTTTTCATGCAGCGGCAGGTTGTCGCTACGGAAACGCATGCCGTCATCCTGCGGGAAATCGACTTCCTGCTGGCCGTTTGCCAGCAGCAGGCGGCCGCGTGTTTCCACGTCGCGGATGAATGCCGGGATGGCATCAATATCTACGGTATCCGGCATATTGCCTGCCAGACCCATAATAATGGCGATATCGGTGTGGTGGCCTTTACCCGTTAATGACAGCGAGCCGTAAACATCCACGGCGACACGGGTAACGCTTTCCAGTAATCCTTTTTCGACCAGATCATCGACGAACTGTTTACCGGCCTTCATCGGGCCAACAGTATGGGAAGACGAAGGGCCAATTCCCACTTTGAACATGTCGAATATACTAATCACTTTCACACTCCTGACAGGGTTACCGGGGTTCCAGTAACGATGTTATAACTGCGCATAGTGTAAGAGGGAACACCGACCTCGGCTTAACTATTCACATGAATTAAACTAATGGTTAACGATGGGTTTTGCTAATAGCGCGAAGCAGATCGCAAACCTGGCAGAAGAGGGCGAAATGTAAAGTATAGTCAAGGCTTCAGGCCGATTTGCAACGCCAGCTCACGAATAATGCCCGCCGTCATGCCCCAGACAAAATAATGCTGATACCAGGACAACCAGACCCGATGGTCATGCCCGCGACGCTGAATATCCAGCGGGTGATAACGACTCAACCGAAGGGCCTCTTCCAGCGGCATTTCAAACACCGCAGAGACCTCATCGACGCTGGCGTGATACTGCAGGCCCGGCGGGATAATGCCCACCACCGGCGTGACCTGAAACCCGGTGACGCTGTCGACGGGCGGCAGCACGCCGATGACCTCCACAACCTCCGGCGGAATGGCAACCTCTTCCTGCGCTTCCCGCAGCGCGGCTGCAATCAGCGAGGCGTCGGAGCTGTCTACGGCACCCCCCGGAAAGGCGACCTGACCCGCGTGCTTGCGTAAATGGGGAGAACGCTGGGTGAGCAGCAGGCCCGGCTGCGCGCGACGCACGACCGGGATCAGCACGGCCGCCTGCCGCTGATTCAGCGCCTCGCGGTTGACCTGCGGTCGTAATAGCTGAAAGCGAGATAAAAAATCGTCCAGCGTCAGGTTCTCTTTTTCCACCCGTGATTACTCCAGTTGTTTCAGGATACGGTTAACTTTATCAAAGGTTTCCTGATATTCCGCATCGACCTGGCTATCGGCAACAATGCCGCCCCCGGCCGAACAGTAAAGATTTCCGTCGCAGGCGGTCAGCGTGCGAATGGTAATGCTGGTATCCAGCGTGCCGCACAGGCTGATATAGCCGATGCTGCCGCACCAGGCGTTGCGGCGGTGCGGCTCCAGCTCATCAATGATCTCCATTGCCCGCACCTTTGGCGCGCCGGTGATGGAGCCGCCCGGAAACGCCGCGCGCAGAAGATCGCAGGCCGTGCGTGATGCCGGCAGCGTCGCGGTGATGGTACTGACCAGATGATGCACCGCCGGGAAAGGCTCGACGACAAACAGTTCCGGCACGCGCACGCTGCCCGGAACGGCCACCCGGCCGATGTCGTTACGCATCAGATCGACAATCATCAGGTTCTCGGCACGGTCTTTCGGCGAGGTGGCCAGCTTTTCCGCCTGCTGGCGATCGGCGTCCGGATCGGCAAGACGCGGCAGGGTGCCTTTGATCGGACGGGTTTGAATCGTGCCCTCGGCCAGATGGATAAAGCGCTCGGGTGACAGGCTGAGTATGGCCCCCCGTTCCAGACGGACAAACGCGCTGAACGGCGCCTTGTTGCTGGCATTAAGACGGGTAAACGCCTGCCACTCATCTCCCCGGTATGTCGCCTGGAAGCGCTGGGCGAGGTTAACCTGGTAGCAGTCACCGCTTTGCAGATACGCCTGAACGCGCGCGAATTTTTCGGCATACTCCGCCGCGCTCATATTTGAGCGCCAGCCGGAGGTCAGCGTGAACGTCTGTGCCGGTGCAGTCTGCTGCGCCTCAAGCCATGCCAGGCGCGCCTGCACGTTATGATGGCTCAGCAGGGAAACCGTTTTTTTCTGGTGATCAACGATTAACGCCCAGTCATACAGGCCCACGGCCATGTCTGGCAGGGAAATATCAGCCTGCGCATGCTCCGGCAGCGTTTCGAAACGGCGACCCAGATCGTAACCAAACAGGCCCAGCGCGCCCCCCTGAAAGGGGAGGTCCGGGTTCGGCGCGGCAGATAAGCCCAGCGCGTTAATGGCGTGCTGAAGCTGCACCAGCGGATCGTCCGTTAACGACAGGTCATCGGTTGTCAGCGTCTTTAGCGGATCGGCCACCAGAATATCGAAGCGGCTATAGGGATGGTCCGCATGGCCGGAATGCAGCAGCATCGCAAACGGAAGATGGCTCAGGCGGGCAAACCAGAATTCAGCGGCGTCTGCACGCCAGGGCAAGGTAATAACAGTAGGGAAGCGCTTGTTCATGTGTGGCATACTACCGGGCAGCGTGAAATAATTAGCGCGAATAATTTAGCAGGAGTTGACGATGTTTGCAGGTTTACCTTCTCTGAGCCATGAACAGCAGCAGAAAGCGGTTGAGCGAATTCAGGAACTGATGTCCCAGGGGATGAGCAGCGGACAGGCGATTACCGTAGTCGCTCAGGAGATTCGCGCCAGTCATTCCGGCGAGCGGATTGTGGCGCGATTCGAAGATGAAGATGAAGATCCAGAAGAGTAATCGGGCTTACACCGCCGCGATAATTTTGATCTCAACCTTATACTCCGGTTTCATCAGCGTGGCCTGTACGGTGCAGCGTACAGGCGCGTGACCCGCCACTACCCACGCATCCCAGGCTTTGTTCATCGCCGCGAAATCGTCTTTGTTTGCCAGGAAAATCGTCGCATCCAGAATGCGGGATTTGTCGCTGCCCTGTTTCTCCAGCACCGCATCAATCTGCGCCAGAGTATTAGCCGTCTGCTCGAACGCATCCGCGTCCAGGTTAGCGGGTACGCCGGTGTAGTACAGCGTCTGGTTATGGATCACCACATCAGACCAGCGGGCTTCGGCATCAATGCGCACAATTGTCATAAACGTTTCCTCGTTATTTTTCATCGTCAGGCGGCAAGACTGCCATATTGTTCTCCTGTCGTCACTATTTGGGGTGGCACAGGAGAGGATGGGCTGACATAATCCCTGTGCAAAAATACAGTGAGAGAGCACCGTGGCAGACGATTTTTCCCCTGAAGGTCAATTAGCGCAGGCTATCCCCGGCTTTAAACCCCGTGAGCCGCAGCGACAGATGGCGCACGCCGTGGCACGCGCCATCGATAAGGCTCAGCCGCTGGTGGTCGAAGCCGGAACCGGCACGGGTAAAACGTATGCTTACCTTGCTCCGGCGCTGCGTGCGAAAAAGAAGGTGATTATTTCCACCGGCTCGAAGGCGCTGCAGGATCAGCTCTACAGCCGCGATTTGCCCACGGTGGCGAAAGCGCTGAAATACAAGGGGCGTCTGGCCCTGCTGAAAGGGCGCTCTAACTATCTCTGTCTGGAACGTCTTGAGCAGCAGGCGCTGGCGGGCGGCGATCTGCCGGTACAAACCCTGAGCGACGTCATTATCCTTCGGGCCTGGGCGAACCAGACCGAAGAGGGGGATATCAGCACCTGCGCGAGCGTGCCGGAAGATTCCCCGGCCTGGCCGCTGGTGACCAGCACCAACGACAACTGCCTCGGCAGCGACTGTCCGCTGTATAAAGACTGCTTTGTGGTGAAAGCGCGCAAAACGGCGATGGACGCGGATGTGGTGGTGGTGAACCACCATCTGTTCCTCGCGGATATGGTCGTCAAGGACAGCGGTTTCGGCGAGCTGATCCCGGAGGCGGACGTGATGATCTTCGACGAAGCCCACCAGCTTCCGGACATTGCCAGCCAGTACTTCGGCCAGTCGCTATCCAGCCGCCAGCTGCAGGATTTGGCGAAAGATTTCACCATCGCTTACCGGACCGAACTCAAAGATACCCAGCAGCTGCAGAAATGCGCTGACCGTCTGGCCCAAAGCGCGCAGGATTTCCGCTTACAGCTCGGCGAACCGGGCTATCGCGGTAACCTGCGCGAGCTGCTGGCGGACAAAAACATCCAGCGCGCGCTGCTGCTGCTCGATGACGCCCTCGAACTCTGCTACGACGTGGCGAAACTGTCCCTCGGCCGTTCCGCGCTGCTGGATGCGGCCTTCGAACGCGCCACGCTCTATCGCGGGCGGCTCAAACGGCTGAAAGAGATTAACCAGCCGGGGTTCAGCTACTGGTACGAGTGCACCTCGCGGCACTTCACGCTGGCGCTCACGCCGCTGACGGTGGCGGATAAGTTTAAAGAGGTAATGGCGGAAAAACCGGGAAGCTGGATCTTCACCTCGGCAACCCTGTCGGTAAATGACGATCTGCATCACTTCACGGAACGTCTCGGCATCGAGGAGGCGGAATCGCTGCTCCTGCCCAGCCCGTTCGATTACGAAAAACAGGCGCTGCTCTGCGTGCCGCGCAATCTTCCGCTGCCGAACCAGCCGGGCGCGGCGCGCCATCTGGCCGCGATGTTAAAACCGATGATCGAGGCCAACAACGGCCGCTGCTTTATGCTCTGCACCTCTCACGCCATGATGCGTGACCTCGCTGAGCAGTTCCGCGCCACCATGACCTTACCGGTGCTGCTGCAGGGTGAAACCAGCAAAGGCCAGCTATTACAGCAGTTTGTCAGCGCCGGTAATGCCCTGCTGGTGGCGACCAGCAGCTTCTGGGAAGGGGTCGACGTGCGGGGCGATACGCTCTCGCTGGTGATCATTGATAAGCTGCCGTTTACCTCTCCGGACGATCCGCTGCTGAAGGCGCGCATGGAGGACTGCCGCCTGCGCGGAGGGGATCCGTTTGACGAGGTACAGCTGCCGGACGCGGTGATTACCCTCAAGCAGGGGGTAGGGCGATTGATCCGCGACGTTACCGATCGCGGGGTGCTGGTCATTTGCGATAACCGGCTGGTGATGCGTCCCTACGGGGCAACCTTCCTCGCCAGCCTGCCGCCCGCGCCGCGGACGCGGGACATAAAACGCGCGGTGCGTTTCCTGGCAAACCCAACGGCGGAGTAATTTACCCCGGAGTGTGCTAAGATGCGCGCCATTTTGTGACTGACCCTTGCGAGAGCGCGACGACCCATGCGAATTCTGGCTATAGATACCGCAACAGAGGCATGCTCTGTTGCTCTGTTGAACAACGATGCTGTTACTGCTCATTTCGAAGAGTGCCCACGGGAACACACCCAGCGCATTCTGCCCCTGGTAAAAGAGATCTTAACCCGTAGCAACACCTCCTTAACCGACCTCGACACGCTGGCCTTTGGCCGCGGCCCCGGCAGCTTTACGGGCGTACGCATTGGAATTGGCATTGCGCAGGGGCTGGCCCTGGGCGCCGAACTGCCGATGATCGGCGTCTCTACCCTCGCCACCATGGCGCAGGGCGCATGGCGCATGACCGGGGCAACGCGCGTCCTGGCCGCGATTGACGCCCGCATGGGCGAAGTCTACTGGGCCGAATATACCCGCGACGAGCAGGGCGTGTGGCACGGTGAAGAGACGGAAGCCGTGCTTAAGCCTGAAGCGGTGACGGAACGACTGCAACAGCTCTCCGGCGAATGGGCGACCGTGGGCACCGGCTGGCCGGCGTGGCCTGATATGGCGAGCGGTACCGGGGTGACGCTGGTGGACGGCAACATGCTGCTGCCGGCTGCGGAAGATATGCTTCCGATTGCCTGCCAGCTGTTCGCAGCAGGAAAAACCGTTGCCGTTGAACACGCGGAGCCGGTTTATTTGCGAAACACCGTCGCGTGGAAGAAACTTCCGGGCCGCGAGTGAATCTCAGTAACAGGAACTGAGAAAAAGGAGTCGCATCATGGCGGTTCAGACTAAAGTAGTACGCCTTATTATGGCAGGCGCCGTTGCCATAGCATTGAGCGGATGCGTTTCCGTTCCTGATGCGATTAAGGGCACCAGCCCGACGCCACAGCAGGATCTGGTTCGGGTGATGAATGCGCCTGAGCTATACGTCGGCCAGGAAGCGCGTTTTGGCGGTAAGGTGGTCGACGTGCAAAACCAGCAGGGGAAAACCCGCCTGGAGATCGCAACCGTTCCGCTGGACAGCGGCGCGCGGCCGGTACTGGGTGAGGCCTCCCGGGGACGTATCTATGCGGACGTCAGTGGTTTCCTCGATCCGGTCGATTTTCGCGGACAGCTGGTGACCGTCGTCGGGCCGATTACCGGCGCCGTGCAGGGAAAAATCGGCAGCACGCCGTATAAATTTATGACCATGCAGGTCAACGGGTATAAACGCTGGCGGCTGGCACAGCAGGTGATCATGCCGCCTCAGCCGATGGATCCGTGGATGTGGGGTCCACATCCTTATCGTTACGGCTACCCGGGCTGGGGTTGGTATAACCCGGGTCCTGCACAGGTTCAGACGATCGTTACTGAGTAACTTGTTGTTATTGTTATAAAAGAGACAGCGGCTCAGCCGCTGTCTCTGTTTTTTTACGGATAAAACGAAAAAAAAGAGTGACGCGCTTCGCAACCTTAAATCTGAACAATTAATAAACTGGTACGCTGAGTTAATATAATGTTAACAAACTGTTTATTATCGGGGTTGTGATGACGACGAACACTCATTTCAGAGGTGATGCATTGAAGAAGGTTTGGCTTAACCGTTATCCCGCAGATGTTCCTGCTGAGATCAATCCTGACCGTTATCAATCCCTGGTGGAATTATTTGAACACTCGGTAAGGCGCTACGCCGACCAGCCTGCGTTTGTGAACATGGGCGAGGTCATGACGTTCCGTAAGCTTGAGGAGCGTAGCCGGGCATTTGCGGCGTACCTTCAGGAAGGGCTGGGGCTGCAAAAAGGGGACCGCGTCGCGCTGATGATGCCAAACCTGCTGCAATACCCGGTGGCGTTGTTCGGTATCCTGCGAGCCGGGATGATTGTCGTCAACGTCAACCCGCTGTATACCCCGCGCGAGCTGGAGCACCAGCTGAACGACAGCGGCGCGGCCGCGATTGTCATTGTGTCCAACTTTGCCCATACGCTGGAAAAAGTGGTCGACAAAACCCAGGTGAAACACGTCATCCTGACGCGCATGGGGGATCAACTCTCCACTGCTAAAGGCACGCTGGTTAACTTTGTCGTCAAATATGTTAAACGCCTGGTGCCAAAATACCACCTGGCGGACGCCATCTCCTTCCGCCGCGCGCTGCACGCGGGCTACCGTATGCAGTATGTGAAACCCGACGTGGTGGCGGAAGATCTTGCGTTTCTGCAATACACAGGCGGGACCACCGGCGTCGCCAAAGGGGCCATGCTTACCCATCGTAATATGCTGGCAAACCTTGAACAGGTGAACGCCACTTACGGGCCGCTGCTGCATCCGGGCAAAGAGGTGGTGATCACCGCGCTTCCGCTGTATCACATCTTTGCCCTGACCATGAACTGCCTGCTGTTTATTGAGCTGGGTGGTCAGAACATCCTCATCACCAACCCGCGCGATATCCCGGGCCTGGTGAAAGAGCTGGCGAAATATCCGTTCACCGCCATGACCGGGGTAAACACCCTGTTTAACGCGCTGCTTAATAACAAAGAGTTCCAGCAGCTGGATTTTTCCACGCTGCATCTCTCTGCGGGCGGCGGTATGCCGGTTCAGCAGGCGGTCGCCGAGCGCTGGGTGAAGCTCACCGGTCAGTATTTGCTGGAGGGCTACGGCCTGACGGAATGTGCTCCGCTGGTCAGCGTTAACCCGCATGATATCGACTATCACAGTGGAAGCATTGGTTTGCCGGTTCCTTCCACCGAGGCCAAACTGGTCGATGATAACGATAACGAAGTCGCGCCGGGCGAGCCGGGTGAGCTGTGCGTTAAAGGCCCTCAGGTAATGCTGGGCTACTGGCAGCGTCCCGATGCGACCGACGAAATCATCAAAGACGGCTGGCTGCACACCGGTGATATTGCGGTAATGGATGACGAGGGCTTCCTGCGCATCGTCGATCGTAAGAAAGACATGATCCTGGTCTCCGGCTTCAACGTCTATCCGAACGAAATCGAAGACGTGGTCATGCAGCACAGCGGCGTACTCGAAGTGGCAGCAGTCGGTGTGCCTTCCGGCAGCAGCGGTGAAGCGGTGAAGATATTTGTGGTCAAGAAAGATCCTTCCCTGACCGAGGACGCGCTGGTAACGTTTTGTCGTCGCCAACTGACGGGCTATAAAGTGCCGAAGCTGGTGGAATTCCGCGACGAGCTGCCGAAATCCAACGTAGGGAAGATATTACGACGAGAATTACGTGACGAAGCCCGTGGCAAAGTAGACAATAAGGCCTGAGCTTCACGCTAATCGCCCAGACGCCGGTTAAGCCGGCGTTTTTTATGGGCGCAAACAAAAGAGAACCCGTTTTGAATTACCAGATGATCACGACCAATGACGAGCTGGCTTCGCTGTGCGAAGTGACGCGCGACTTTCCTGCCATTGCCCTGGATACCGAGTTTGTCCGGACCCGGACCTATTATCCGCAGCTGGGTTTGATTCAGATGTACGACGGTAAACACGTGTCGCTGATTGATCCTCTCGGCATTACCGACTGGACGCCGATGCGTGACCTGCTGCTCGATACCGCCGTGACGAAATACCTGCACGCAGGCAGTGAAGATCTGGAAGTCTTTCTGAACACCTTTGGCATCATGCCTCAGCCGCTGATTGACACGCAGATCCTCGCGGCATTCAGCAATCGTCCGCTCTCGTGGGGCTTTGCCGCCATGGTGGAGGAGTATACGGGCCTGGCGCTGGATAAAAGCGAATCCCGTACCGACTGGCTGGCGCGTCCGCTTACCGAGCGTCAGCTGGAGTATGCGGCAGCTGACGTGTTTTATCTGCTGCCAATTGCCGGACAGCTGATGAAAGAGGCAGAAGCCTCCGGCTGGCTCTCTGCGGCGCTGGACGAGTGTCGTATGACCCAGCAGCGCCGCCAGGAAGTGGTTGACCCGAAAGAGGCCTGGCGCGATATCAGCAACGCCTGGCAGCTGCGTACGCGTCAGCTGGCGTGCCTGCAGCTGTTGGCGGACTGGCGTCTGCGTAAAGCGCGCGAACGCGATCTGGCCGTTAACTTCGTGGTTCGCGAAGAGCATCTCTGGGCGGTCGCGCGCTATATGCCGGGCAGCCTGGGCGAGCTGGACAGCCTTGGGCTTTCGGGCAGCGAGATCCGTTTCCACGGCAAAACCCTGCTGGCGCTGGTCGCAAAAGCGCAGGAGCTGCCGGAAGATGCGCTGCCGGAACCGCTGCTGAACCTGATGGATATGCCGGGCTATCGCAAAGCGTTTAAGGATATCAAAGCGCTGGTGCAGGACGTTGCAGCGGAAAGCAAGCTGAGCGCGGAGCTGCTCGCTTCACGTCGTCAGATAAACCAGCTGCTGAACTGGCACTGGAAGCTGAAGCCGCAGAATGGCGTGCCGGAAATGATGGCGGGATGGCGCGGGAAATTGATGGCCGATCGCCTGAATACGCTGCTGGAAGGTTATCCGCGATAAAAAAATATGCCGGGCGATTTACCCGGCATATTCCCCCGGTGGCGCTGCGCTTACCGGGGCTACGAAATCACAAACCTACGGACGCGACTCTTCCGCTTCCGGGAGCGTCACGTTCAGCTCCAGAATCGAAATATCCCCGTCTTTTTGTTCCAGCTGCACCGTGACCATCTCCGGGTCAATCTGCACATACTTACAGATCACTTCCAGGATGTCCTTACGCAGCTGCGGCAGGTAGTGAGGCTCGGCGTCGCTACGACGACGCTCCGCAACGATAATTTGCAGACGTTCTTTTGCGATGTTGGCGGTGTTCTTTTTCCGCGAGAGAAAAAAGTCCAGTAATGCCATAACTTATCCTCCGAACAGGCGTTTGAGGAAACCTTTCTTCTCTTCTTCAATGAAGCGGAAAGGACGTTCTTCTCCCAGCAGACGGTCAACGGTATCGGCGTAAGCTTTACCTGCATCTGCCATTGTATCAAGAATCACTGGCTCACCCTGGTTAGAGGCGCGTAACACGGACTGATCTTCCGGGATAACGCCCACCAGCTTAATGCGCAGGATCTCCAGCACGTCTTCCATGCTCAGCATGTCACCTTTGTTCACGCGGCCCGGATTGTAGCGGGTGAGCAGCAGGTGTTCTTTAATCGGGTCTTCGCCATTTTCCGCACGACGGGATTTAGAGGCGAGGATCCCCAGAATGCGGTCTGAGTCACGCACGGATGAAACTTCAGGGTTGGTGGTGATGATCGCTTCATCAGCGAAGTAGAGCGCCATCAGGGCACCGGTTTCGATGCCGGCAGGGGAGTCGCAGACAATGAAGTCGAAATCCATTTTTTTCAGATCGTCGAGCACCTTTTCCACCCCTTCACGGGTCAGGGCGTCTTTGTCACGCGTCTGAGAGGCCGGAAGAATGTAGAGGTTCTCGGTGCGCTTGTCTTTAATCATCGCCTGGTTCAGCGTGGCATCGCCCTGAATGACGTTCACGAAGTCATACACGACGCGACGCTCACATCCCATGATGAGGTCGAGGTTACGCAGACCGATATCGAAGTCGATAACGATGGTTTTCTTTCCCTTCTGGGCCAAACCAGTAGCGATGGCCGCGCTGGAGGTGGTCTTGCCAACGCCTCCTTTACCCGAAGTAACAACAATAATGCGTGCCATAGAAATTCCTTGTTAAAAAGGGATCAATTCAACGGTTGAACGGTCAACGCGTCGTCTGCCAGAAGCAGGCGAGCCGCTTTGCCATAAAATTCGGCTGGGATCTTATCGCTCAGCCAATATTCACCTGCGATGGACACCAGTTCCGCCGTCAGGTGAGTACAAAATATTTGCGCATCTCGATCGCCACTTGCACCTGCGAGCGCACGTCCACGCATCATACCGTATACGTGAATATTGCCATCTGCAATCAGCTCAGCGCCAGCACTGACGTGGCTTGTAACAATCAGATCACAGTTTGGTGCATAAATGCGCTGACCGGAACGAACCGGCACATCAATCATTCGCGTTTTTGTGACGGTAGTAACGTTTTGCACCGCAGGAGGGGGCGTTTGCACGGCTACGGGTGCCGCACGCGAGGCTTTTTCTTTGCCCTCACTCAGAAGAGGCAGCCCCGCTCGCTCAATTTCCGCTTTCAGCTCAGTATCTTTGCAGCCGCTGATGCCCACAATACGCAGTCCGGTCGAGGAGACGGCCTGCTGGAGACGTTTCCAGTTAACCGGAGCCTCAAGGCCGCTGACGTTGATAACAACAGGGGCGTGCTTTAGAAAGGCGGGAGCCTGGGCGATTTTGTCTTCTAACGCCTGACGAATAACCTCGGGTTTTGCATCATGCAAATGTACCACTGATAAGGTGAAGCTACTGCCTTTAAGCTCGATGGGCGTGTTTGACATCCTGGCCTTACTCAATTTGCTATTAACCGCAACCACTCGCTGCGATATTCCGAAGAGTATCAGGCATGTTATAGTCAGGAGTATATTGAGGCAAGCAACCACCCATTAATTCAGAGTAAAAACATGTTTTGTGTGATCTACAGAAGTACAAGCCGTGACCAGACCTATCTTTATGTCGAAAAGAAAGACGATTTTTCACGCGTGCCTGAAGAATTAATGAAGAACTTTGGCCGACCACAGCTGGCGATGCTGCTGCCGCTTGATGGTCGTAAGAAACTGGTTAATGCCGATCTGGAAAAAGTGAAAACGGCGTTAGCCGAGCAGGGCTATTATTTACAGCTTCCACCGCCGCCCGAGAATTTATTAAAACAGCATCTTGAGGCGACCGGAAAAAAATAGTCTCAGCTGTTTTCGGGCATAACACATCAACCGTTTAGGGGTCGACCATGTATCAACATCATAACTGGCAAGGTGCATTACTGGATTATCCCGTCAGCAAAGTGGTTTGCGTGGGCAGCAACTATGCAAAACATATTCAGGAGATGGGCAGCGCGACGCCAGAAGAGCCGGTCCTGTTTATTAAGCCTGAAACGGCGCTTTGCGATATCCGCCAGCCGCTGGCGCTGCCGCAGGGGCTGGGCTCGGTGCATCACGAAGTTGAACTCGCCGTGCTGATCGGCGCGACACTGCGCCAGGCCTCAGAAGCACATGTTCAGAAAGCGATTGCCGGGTACGGCGTGGCGCTGGATCTCACGCTGCGTGACGTACAGGGCAAAATGAAGAAAGCAGGGCAGCCGTGGGAAAAAGCCAAAGGCTTTGATAATTCCTGCCCCATCTCGGCGTTTGTACCGGTGAGCGAATTTACCGGCGATCCGCAGGACACCCCGCTTAGCCTGAAGGTTAACGGCGAGATCCGCCAGCAGGGCACCACCGCGGACATGATCCACAAGATTGTTCCCCTGATCGCCTACATGAGCCGCTTCTTTACCCTGAAACCGGGTGATGTGATCCTGACCGGAACCCCAGAGGGTGTTGGCCCGCTACTCAGCGGTGACGAGCTTGAGGTCGGTTTTAACGGCCTGTCGCTGAAAACCCGCGTGCTGTAACCCCATCTTGCCGCCTGATGAGGGCGGCAAAACTTGCAACAACGTGCCAGACTCGTTATAAGGTGCGCTTTCTTTTGACGTGTGGACATCCTGATGAACGACATCCCTTTCTGGCAAAGCAAAACTCTCGACGACATGACTGACGCGGAATGGGAATCATTGTGCGACGGCTGCGGGCAGTGCTGCCTGCACAAGCTGATGGATGAGGACTCCGACGAGATCTATTTCACCAACGTCGCCTGCAAGCAGCTGAACATCAAAACCTGCCAGTGCCGCAACTACGAACGCCGCTTCGAGTACGAGCCGGACTGCATCAAATTAACCCGTGAAAATTTGCCGACGTTTGAATGGCTGCCGCACACCTGCGCGTATCGCCTGCTGGCGGAAGGAAAAGATCTGCCGAAATGGCATCCGCTGCTGACCGGCTCTAAAGCGGCTATGCACGGCGAACGCATTTCCGTGCGCCATATTGCGGTGAAAGAGTCTGAAGTGCGGGACTGGGAAGACCACATCATGAATCACCCTAATCGGTGATAATAAAAAAACCGCCTTGGCGGGTTTTTTATTATGCGCTGTTGTGTCGGGTGGCGCTGCGCTTACCCGACCTACAAAACCGTAGGCCCGCGCAAGCGAAGCGCCGCCGGGCAACTTAGCGCCCAAACAGATCGCGTTTCTTCGGTTTGAACGGCTGGGCAATCAGCACCAGCAGCGCCACGATGAAGTAGGCGGCAAAAATACCCACCAGCCACTGCGGCATCTCCAGCGTCAGGAATTCCCACTGACGTACGGAGCAGTCACCGGATGCGACAAACACCTGCGGCAGCCATTTGTCCAGCGGCAGCCAGCTCGGGAAGCGGGCGGCGAAATCACAGGTCATAAACGGTGACGGATGCAATTGCATCATGGTGTGCTGCCAGGAGAGTTCAAGCCCTTTCCAGGCGCTGTAGATCCAGATGGCAATACCGGCATAGCGAAGCGGCGATTTTGGGGCAATCGCGCCGACCAGGCCCGCCCCCATAATGCCGAACAGCGCGCAGCGTTCATAAATACAAAGCACGCAAGGCTTGAGTCCCATTACGTGCTGGAACCACAGCGCGACCATTTCCAGCGCAAAGGCGGTCAGGGCCATTAACAACCACGCTCCGCGACCGCGGGAGCACTGGTTTAAAAATCTCAACATAATCATTTCCCTGGAACATGCTTAGAAAGCGCAGTGTAAACGAATTCGTTTTTCGCGCCACCTGTACCTGACGAATTAAAACGTAATTGGATGTTTATCGTGCGAAAAGGCAAACGGGCAGCGAACTGCCCGAGATGCATAGTTTACTGCGCCGCAAGTATACCCGCTTGTATCAACCATTGCGTACAGGGAATGAGGGTAATTTTGACGCAAAGCAATCCCACGATCGTGAGCACCAGCGTGTAGGGCAGCGCCATCCACACCATCCTGCCATAAGAAAGACGTATGAGCGGCGCGAGGGCGGAGGTCAGCAGAAACAGGAAGGCGGCCTGGCCATTTGGCGTCGCCACCGACGGCAGGTTGGTGCCGGTATTGATCGCCACGGCGAGCAGCTCAAACTGTCCGGCGCTGATAACGCCTTGCTCCATGGCGGCTTTGGCCTCGTTGATGTAGACCGTCCCGACGAAGACGTTATCTGAGATCGACGAGAGCAGGCCGTTAAACAGGTAAAACAGCGAGAGCTGAGCATCCGGTGACGCCTGTAATACAAAGGCAATAATCGGCGCGAACAGATGCTGGTCGATAATCACCGCCACGACGGCAAAGAACACCGCCAGCAGGGCGGTAAACGGCAGGGCTTCGGTAAACGCTTTGCCGATGGCATGTTCGTCCGTCACGCCGGTAAAGGTGGTGGCGAGAATAATGACCGACAGGCCAATCAGCCCCACTTCGGCAAGATGGAGCGCCAGCGCCGCGATAAGCCAGATGCCGATGATCCCCTGAGCAAACAGTCGTAGCGTCTCCTGGCGTGTGCGCTGGCTTCGGCTCTGCAGATCGAATTTATGCAGTTCCTGACGTACCGGCTCCGGGAGCTGCGCCCCATAGCCAAAGAGGCGAAACTTCTCCACCAGCAGACAGGTCGCCAGACCGCAGATCAGCACCGGTACGCTCACCGGCGCCATTCTCAGGAAGAACTCACCGAAGTGCCAGCCCGCCGCTTTGGCAATGATCAGGTTTTGCGGCTCGCCCACCATGGTCATCACGCCGCCCAGGGCGGTACCGACGCCGGCATGCATCATCAGGCTGCGCAGAAACGCGCGGAACTGTTCCAGCACGTCACGGTTATGCGCCTCAACGTGGCTGTCATCCTGCAGGTCCTCATTTGGGCGAGAGGAGGCCACGCGGTGATAAATACCGTAAAACCCAACCGCTACGCTTATCACCACCGCGACGACCGTCAGCGCATCCAGGAAGGCCGACAGGAAGGCGGCGGCAAGGCAAAACGCCAGCGAGAGGAACATTTTCGACGGAATGCTGAGCAGCAGGCGCGTGAAGATAAACAGCAGCAGCTGTTTCATGAAGTAAATGCCCGCCACCATAAAGATCAGCAGAAGAAGCACTTCGAGATTAGACGCCAGCTCGGCTTTGACATGCTCGGCGCTGGTCATACCGATGACGACGGCTTCAAACGCCAGTAAACCGCCCGGCAGCAGGGGATAACATTTCAGCGCCATGGCCAGGGTGAAGATAAATTCCGCCACCAGCAGCCAGCCGGCGATAAAGGGATTCACGCTAAAAATGATGGGATTAACGACCAGGAAAACCAGCAGTACCAGTTTGTACCAGTCCGGAGACTGGCCTAAAAAATTGCGCCACAGTGCGCGCCCAAAAGAAATTTCCACAACAGACGTCCTTCCCGTCAAGTAAGACAAAACATCAGTATACGCAAAAATCGCGGCCTGGAGGCGGATAAGGCTGCATTGTAAATTTCACAAAAATGAAACGGCGATCCCTCTTTTCTCTCTTTGCCGCGCTACCTGCCACTGCGTGCCTCTGGTATGATGAGTCCAATTTGCTAAAGCTGTGTAATGGAAATCTCACTATGGTCATTAAGGCGCAGAGCCCGGCGGGTTTCGCGGAAGAGTACATCATTGAAAGCATCTGGAATAATCGTTTCCCTGCGGGGTCCATTCTTCCGGCTGAACGCGAACTCTCTGAACTGATTGGCGTCACTCGCACCACGCTGCGTGAAGTGCTCCAGCGGCTGGCGCGCGATGGCTGGCTGACGATCCAGCACGGTAAGCCGACGAAAGTGAACAACTTCTGGGAAACGTCCGGGCTGAACATTCTTGAAACGCTGGCGCGTCTCGACCATGAAAGCGTGCCGCAGCTCATTGATAACCTGCTCTCCGTTCGCACCAACATCGCGACGATCTTTATTCGTACCGCTTTCCGTCAGCATCCGGAGGACGCCCTTGCGGTGCTGGCCAGCGCGAACGAGGTGGAAGATCATGCCGATGCTTTTGCCACCCTCGATTACAACGTGTTTCGCGGCCTGGCGTTTGCCTCCGGCAACCCGGTGTACGGCCTGATCCTCAACGGTATGAAAGGGCTTTACACCCGCATCGGCCGCCACTACTTTGCCAATCCGGAAGCGCGTAGTCTGGCGCTGGGCTTCTACCATAAGCTGAGCAAGCTCTGTACCGAGGGCCTGCACGATCAGGTTTATGAGACGGTGCGCCGCTACGGTCACGATTCCGGTGAAATCTGGCACCGTATGCAGAAAACGCTGCCGGGTGATTTAGCGATTCAGACCCGCTAAAAGAAAAAACCTCTCATATGAGAGGTTTTTTTTCGTCGGGTGGCGGCTGCGCCTTACCCGACCTACGGGTTTTGTAGGCCCGGTAAGCGTAGCGCCACCGGGCAAAAAAAGCTGCACTACAGCGTATTCAACCGCGCCGGGCAGCGTTCCAGCAGCTCGACGCTCCCATCTTCATTCTGCTGCTCCAGCTGCACGTCGAAACCCCACAGGCGATGCACATGCTTCAGCACCTCTTTACGCCCTTTATCCAGCGGCGCGCGGTTGTGCGGGATATAGCGCAGCGTCAGGGAGCGGTCACCGCGCAAATCGACGTTCCACACCTGGATATTCGGCTCAAGATTGCTCAGGTTGTACTGGGAAGAGAGGCGAGAGCGGATCTCACGGTACCCCTCTTCGTTATGGATCGCGGAAATCTCCAGATAGTTGTTACGGTCGTCGTCCAGCACGGTGAAGAAGCGGAAGTCACGCATGATCTTCGGCGACATAAACTGGCTGATGAAGCTCTCATCCTTAAAGTCGCGCATCGCAAAGTGCAGCGTTTCCAGCCAGTCAGAACCGGCGATATCCGGGAACCAGTACTTGTCTTCTTCCGTCGGCGACTGGCAGATACGCTTAATGTCCTGGAACATGGCAAAACCAAGCGCATACGGGTTAATCCCGCTGTACCACGGGCTGTTGTAGGGCGGCTGGAACACCACGTTGGTATGGCTGTGGAGAAATTCCATCATGAACCGCTCGGTCACTTTCCCCTCGTCGTACAGATGGTTGAGGATGGTGTAGTGCCAGAAGGTCGCCCAGCCTTCGTTCATCACCTGCGTCTGCTTTTGCGGGTAAAAATACTGGCTCACCTTGCGCACGATGCGCAGGATCTCACGCTGCCACGGCTCCAGCAGCGGGGCGTTCTTCTCCATAAAATAGAGCAGGTTTTCCTGCGGCTCGGACGGATAGCGACGCGCTTCGGCGATCGTTTTTTCCTCCTCACGCTTCGGCAGGGTACGCCACAGCATGTTCACCTGGCTTTGCAGGTACTCTTCGCGGCTCTTCTGCCGGGCCTTCTCCTCCTGCAGGGAGATTTTCTGCGGGCGTTTATAGCGGTCCACGCCGTAGTTCATCAGCGCATGGCAGGAGTCGAGCAGTTTTTCCACTTCGTCCACGCCGTAGCGCTCTTCGCAGTCGGTAATGTATTTACGGGCGAAGATCAGGTAATCGACGATGGAGCTGGCATCCGTCCAGCTGCGGAACAGGTAGTTATTCTTGAAAAAGGAGTTGTGCCCGTAACAGGCATGCGCCATCACCAGCGCCTGCATGGTAATGGTGTTCTCTTCCATTAAATAGGCAATGCACGGATTGGAGTTAATGACAATCTCATACGCCAGCCCCTGCTGGCCGTGCTTATACAGCCGCTCGGTTTCAATAAATTTTTTACCAAACGACCAGTGCGGATAGTTGATCGGCATCCCGACGCTGGAGTAGGCATCCATCATCTGTTCGGACGTAATGACTTCAATCTGATGGGGATAGGTATCCAGACGATACAGCTTTGCGACCCGGTCGATTTCGGCGAGGTAAACATCCAGCAGCTCGAAGGTCCAGTCGGGTCCATCGCTCAGACGTGTGTTGTCCTTGTTCAGGGAATCAATAGTAGCCATTAGCGCGCCCTCGTTGTGGGTGCTCTCTCTGTCTGGAGAGCCTCCTTTCAAGCATAGATCAACGTGTTAAAAAGCGTGCTGGGGCAGAAATTTTTTCTTTGCGATTTCGCGTTTTTGATACGGCAAAAAAACGGTATGTCTCAGCATATTATGCTGGTTAAAAATAACGCGCAGCAGGAGATCCCAAATTAGCACTATCCCCTGATGCTGGGGGATGTGTGAGGTAAGTCACCATAAAAAAGTCGTATGTTGAATAATATTTTCAACTAGGTTATCAATCTGTAATTAGAAGATTGTTCTTTTGCACATAATGGAGTGGCTATGCGTGTTGTCATACTGGGAAGTGGTGTCGTTGGGGTAACCAGCGCCTGGTATTTAAGTCAGGCGGGACATGACGTAACCGTTATCGATCGTGAATCCGGTCCCGCGCTTGAAACCAGCGCGGCGAACGCCGGGCAAATCTCTCCGGGGTATGCGGCGCCGTGGGCTGCGCCGGGCGTTCCGCTGAAAGCGATTAAATGGATGTTCCAGCGTCATGCGCCGCTGGCTATCAGCCTTGACGGCACGCAGTTCCAGCTGAAGTGGATGTGGCAGATGCTGCGCAACTGCGACACCCGCCACTACATGGAGAACAAAGGGCGCATGGTGCGCCTGGCGGAATACAGCCGCGACTGTCTGAAAGCGCTGCGCGCGTCGACGGGTATTGAGTATGAAGGTCGTCAGGGCGGGACGCTGCAGCTGTTCCGCACCGCGCAACAGTACGAAAATGCCACCCGCGATATCGCCGTACTGGAAGATGCTGGCGTACCGTACCAGCTGCTAGAAGCCAGCCAGTTAGGCCAGGTTGAACCGGCGCTGGCGGAAGTGGCGCATAAGCTGACGGGCGGCCTGCGCCTGCCGAATGACGAAACCGGCGACTGCCAGCTCTTTACGCAACGTCTGGCGCAAATGTGCGAGCAGGCGGGGGTGAAGTTCCGCTTCAACACCGCTGTCGACAAGCTGCTGTCGGAAGGGGAAAAAATTTACGGCGTGAAGTGCGGCGACGAGGTGATCAAAGCTGATGCCTACGTGATGGCGTTTGGTTCGTACTCCACCGCCATGCTGAAAGGCATTCTCGACATTCCGGTCTACCCGCTGAAGGGCTACTCGCTGACCATTCCGGTGAAAGAAGAGAGCGGCGCGCCGGTGTCGACCATTCTGGATGAGACCTACAAAATTGCCATTACCCGCTTCGATAACCGTATTCGCGTGGGCGGCATGGCGGAGATTGTCGGCTTCAACACCGAACTGCTGCAGCCGCGTCGTGAAACGCTGGAGATGGTGGTGGGCGATCTCTTCCCGCGCGGCGGCTTTGTTGAGCAGGCGACGTTCTGGACCGGCCTGCGCCCAATGACGCCAGACGGCACGCCGATTGTCGGACGCACGCCGTATAAAAACCTGTGGACCAATACCGGACACGGTACGCTCGGCTGGACGATGGCCTGCGGATCGGGCCAGCTGCTGAGCGACCTGATTTCCGGGCGCACGCCGGCAATTCCGTTTGACGATTTAAGCGCCGCGCGCTATCAATCGGGGTTTACGCCTTCGCGTCCACAGCATCTGCACGGCGCGCATAACTAAGGAGCTGTCATGTCCCGTCCTGTTCTGGCCCAGCTGAACCTGCAGGCCCTGAAGGATAATCTGCAAATTGTTCGTCGGGCGGCACCGGGTTCGCGCGTCTGGTCGGTGGTAAAAGCGAATGCCTACGGCCACGGTATCGATCGTATCTGGAGCGCGCTGAGCGCGACCGACGGCTTTGCGCTCCTGAATCTGGAAGAGGCCATTCTGCTGCGCGAGCGCGGCTGGAAAGGGCCCATCCTGCTGCTGGAGGGCTTCTTCCACGCGGACGATCTGCCGCTGCTGGACAAGTACCGTCTGACCACCAGCGTTCACAGCAACTGGCAGATTAAGGCGATTCAGGATGCGAAGCTCCATGCTCCGCTGGATATCTACCTCAAGGTGAACAGCGGCATGAACCGCCTGGGCTTCCAGCCTGAGCGGGTGCATACGGTCTGGCAGCAGCTGCGCGCCCTGAAGAACGTGGGTGAAATGACGCTGATGGCGCATTTTGCCGATGCGGAAAAACCGGACGGTATTGCCGATGCAATGGTCCGGATCGAGCAGGCGGCAGAAGGGCTGGATTGCCCGCGCTCGCTGTCGAACTCGGCGGCCACGCTGTGGCATCCCGAGGCGCACTACAACTGGGTGCGTCCGGGGATCGTTCTGTACGGTGCGTCTCCCTCGGGCCAGTGGCAGGACATCGCCAACAGCGGCCTGAAGCCGGTCATGACCCTGCGCAGTGAAATCATTGGCGTGCAGACGCTGAAGGCCGGTGACGCGGTGGGCTACGGCAGCCGCTACCGGGCAAAGGGCGAGCAGCGGATTGGCATCGTGGCGGGCGGTTATGCCGACGGCTACCCGCGCATCGCACCGACCGGCACGCCGGTGTGGGTGGATGGGGTGCGCACGGGAACGGTGGGCACCGTATCAATGGATATGCTGGCTGTTGACCTGACGCCATGCCCGCAAGCAGGGATCGGTTCACCGGTCGAGCTGTGGGGTAACGAAATTAAGATTGATGACGTTGCTGCCGCGGCGGGCACGGTGGGGTACGAATTGATGTGCGCGCTGGCACCGAGAGTACCGGTTGTGACGGTGTAACGAATGGTTGTGTCGGGTGGCGCTAACGCTTACCCGACCTACGTCCGAGGGTTTTGTAGGCCGGGTAAGGCGAAGCCGCCACCCGGCAAAAAAAAACTACTCGGTTTCCTCTTCCATCGGCCTGACGCCGACTTTTCTGACCGCGTTATCTTCTTTCTCCGCAACCGTCCAGATCATCCCGGCGAACTCCACCTGGTCGCCGACGACGGGGGCAGCCCCCAGCAGTTGCTGAATGATTTCCCCTAACGTTTGCTGCTTGTCGCGGTACTCCAGCCCTTCATCCAGGCCGTAAATCAGCGCCACATCGGCAAACTTGGCGCTGGCTTCCAGAATAAAATCGCCGAAGAAACGCTGGTCCAGCGCCACCGGAGGCGACTGGCTGAACAGTTTGCCCAGCGCGGGCAGGTCGCGCTCGCGGCCAATGACGCAGAGAATATCCCCTTCGCGCAGGCGGGTGCTGCCGGTAGGGTGCAGCAGGACATTATCGCGGAAAAGGGCGGCAATGCGCGTTTCGGCCGGCATGTGCAAATCGCGCAGCGAGGCCCCCACGCACCATTTGTCGGCGCTCAGCTGATAGACGAACTGTTCCCACGGGTTCTCCGGATGAATGTCCAGCCCCACGCGGGAGACCGGCCAGCCCACGGGAGGCACCACCACTTTGGCTTTTTTCGCCGCCCACCCGAGCGAGGTGCCCTGGAACAGCAGCGAAATCAGCACCACGAAGAACGCCACGTTAAAGAACAGCCGCGCGTTATCCAGACCGGCCATCATCGGGAAAACCGCAAGGATAATCGGCACCGCGCCGCGCAGGCCAACCCAACTGATAAACACCCGCTCGCGCAGGTTGAAGCCGCGAAACGGCAGCAAACCTGCAAATACCGACAGCGGACGGGCGAAAAAGATCATCCACGCGGACAGCAGCAGCGCCGGAACGGCGATCGGCAGCAGGTCCGATGGCGTGACCAGCAGGCCCAGCACCAGAAACATGCCGATCTGCGCCAGCCAGGCCAGACCGTCGAAGTTCTGCAAGATGGCATGGCGGTTGCGAATAGGCCGGTTGCCCATCAGGAACCCGCAGAGGTAGACGGCGAGAATGCCGCTTCCGTCCAGCGCGGTGGTGACGGCAAAAATCAGAATGCCGCCGCTCAGCGCCAGCAGGGGGTAAAGCCCCGCGGGCAGCGAGATGCGGTTGATCATCTGCTGTAACAGGTATCCCCCCGCCAGGCCGATAACAATCCCCAGCCCGAACTGCTGCAGGATATGCCAGACGAACATCCAGCTCAGGCCCGTCTCGTGTTGCTGGATCATCTCAATCAGGGTGATGGTGAGGAACACCGCCATCGGATCGTTACTGCCGGATTCAATCTCAAGCGTCGAGCCGACGCGTTCGTTAAGCCCTTTTCCGCCGAGCAGGGAAAACACCGCTGCCGCATCGGTTGAACCCACGATGGCGCCAATCAGCAAACCTTCCATGATATTGAGATGGAAAAGCCACGCGGCCATCATTCCGGTGAGGCCAGAGGTAATCAACACGCCGACCGTGGCGAGCGACAGCGCAGGCCCTAAGGCCACGCGGAAGGAGCTCGCCTGGGTGCGCATCCCGCCGTCCAGCAGGATCACCGCCAGCGCGAGGTTACTCACCATGTAGGCGAAGGGGTAGTTATCGAATGGGATACCGCCAATGCCATCAATGCCGGCCAGCATGCCGATGGCGAGGAAAATGACAAGAATAGGTATGCCGAGACGCGATGAAAATGAACTTAATAAAATACTGCTGGTTACAAGGACGGAACCCAAAATGAAAAGGCTGATTATCGCTGCGGCATCCAATGTTCTCTTACTCCCACCTCAATGTTAACGCTGTTACTAAAACCCTAACATATTAACCACGGCAACAGCGTTTTATTAAGGGGGTATAACGGCTTTTTTATGCCTTTATGACAGGATGACCGCTGATGGTCAGCCGACTGCCGGAATCATTGTGGAGCAGGGAAGCATGCGCCCCCAGCGCCAGGGTCACGGTCTGCTGCTCATGGCCGAAATCGAGACCGGTGATGACCGGAATATCCAGCCGCGAACGAACGAAGTCGACCATGGTCTCCAGGGAGTAACCCGCGTCATAGTCATTCGGGGCAGAGCCGCTGAAGCTGCCCAGCACAATCGCGGACTGGCGTTCAAGAATGCCGGCATGATAAAGCTGCAAGAGCATGCGCTCGACGCGGAACGGATGTTCGTTGATATCTTCCAGCACCAGAATGCCGTCCTCGATTTGCGGCATCCACGGCGTGCCGATGAGCGAGACCAGCATCGCCAGATTGCCGCCCCAGAGCTGGCCTTCACACTCCCAGTGCGGTCCATTGCCTTGCCACTCCACGCTGTAGGTGGAATTGCGCAGCGCGCGCCAGAAATGCTCTACGGTAAACGCATCCAGCTCCGGCGCGCCGAAGTTACCGGCCAGCATCGGACCGCTGAAGGTGATGACGTTATGCAGGGCCAGCAGCCCGAGCTGGATGACGGTGAAATCGCTGTGGCCGCAGATCAGCAGCGGATCCTGCTGCTGGCGCAGCGCCAGCCCCTGCCAGTCAATGCTCTCCAGCAGCCGGCTCGCACCGTATCCGCCGCGCACCGCAAGCACAATCCGGTTTTCGCCCGTCAGGTTCACCAGGCTATTGATATCATTCAGCCTCTGCGCTTCGGTACCGGCAAAACGCTGCTGGCGACGGGGGATAATTGTCTGATTTTCTACCCGATGACCCGATTCCAGCAAACGCTGTACGCCCCGCTGCGCCGCGTCCTGGTTAATGCAGTAGCCCGACGGCGCGATGAGATGAAACTGAGACATGGCAATTCCTTGCTGAATGAGAAACTAATTGTCTATATCATGCCGCTTAAACGCCGCCTGCTTCAAGAGGCGGCGCACCGCGATGACCGGCTATAAGGATAGATGACGTGAAATTGAGATGGTTTGCTTTTTTGATTGTGTTGCTCGCTGGCTGTAGTTCAAAACATGATTATCAAAACCCACCCTGGAACCCGGAAGTACCGGTGAAACGGGCCATGCAGTGGATGCCGATCAGTGAACAAGCCGGGAAGGCCTGGGGCGTCAGTCCGCGCCTTATTACGGCGATTATTGCGGTGGAGTCCGGCGGTAATCCTGCGCTTGTCAGTAAGTCCAACGCGGTGGGCCTGATGCAGCTTAAAGCGTCAACGGCGGGGAGAGAGGTTTACCGCTATATGGGCTGGAGCGGTCAGCCGTCGACCAGCGAGCTGAAGAATCCGGAACGCAACATTTCAATGGGCACGGCCTATCTGAGCATAATGGAGCACGGCGTGCTGAAGGGCATTAAGGATCCGGAGGTGATGCAGTACGCGCTGGTGGTGTCTTACGTTAACGGTGCCGGCGCGTTGCTCAGAACCTTCTCCTCTGACCGCAAAGAGGCGATAGAAGAGATCAACGACCTGGACAAAGATGAATTCTTTGAGCATGTGGCGAAAAATCACCCGGCACCACAGGCACCTCGTTATATCTGGAAAGTACAGAAAGCGATGGATGCCATGTAATGCCGCAGACGGGCGGCGGTCACGCTGCCCGATTTTCCTTACAGAACTTTATTTGCGCGTTCGCGCGCTTCCCGCTCCAGCGAATAGATGATGCGCTGCAGCTCACGCTCTGCACCGGGCCCGACGTTCAGGAAACGGAAGCTCAGGCGCGGCGTGGTGATGGTTTCATTTTTGCTGTCCACAACGGTACGGTCGCTGATGGCAATCAGCTGTGCATCGAAATAAAAGCGACCCCAGCCACCCATATCCAGCTCAATTTGCGAAAACCGCATGCCCTCGACCAGTCCGTCGGGTTTCGGCGTATCCATCAGTGCGCCCATGCCGCCCAGCGACAGGTCGAAGAGGCGGAAGCGGATCTCTTTTTTGTCCGGCATTTTGGCCTTACAAAAATAGGCAGGATGGAGCGGGGCGCTGATGCGGAAATATTCACGACGCTGGACAAACCAGAGATTGGTGGGAAGCGGGGTAGCAAAAGCAGGGAGTCCCTGGAATTCTCTCATTTCCAGCCGCGACAGGACAAACTCCACTTTGGCACCCTGCGTTTCGGCCATCACCGCGACATTTTCCGCTTTCAGCGCCGCGCGGTTTTCATACTCCTGACTGCCTAAATCAATCACCAGCCGCTCCTGCGAGGCGTCAAGGATCTTGCTGATGAACTGATTATTCGACCAGCTGATGCGCAGCGGCACTTCACCTTTTTGCAGGTCGCGTAATACCCCTAATACAGCCAGCGGATTTTGCTTGAGGAACTGCTCACTGTAATGACTCACGCCGGATGGCTCCTTGATTGATGACAGACTGTCTTAGCGTTATCGGCAATCTGCAATGAAACTTAATACAAACCGGTGAGTTTTTTTTGCCTCTTTACGCAAAGATAAGTCGGTGAGATGAAAATGGTTTTTCGGCGATGACCTATACTTACGTTAGCTGTGCAGAAGGTTTTCTGCGCACGCGTTAAACCTGCAAGAGGGCATCGCTATGGGTATCATCGCCTGGATTATCTTTGGTCTTATTGCCGGGGCTATCGCTAAACTGATCATGCCGGGAAACGATGGTGGCGGCTTTATTTTGACCTGTGTACTCGGGGTCGTTGGTGCGGTTGTGGGCGGCTGGCTGGCGACGATGTTTGGTTTTGGAGGCAACATAAGTGGTTTCGACCTGCACAGTTTTCTGGTCGCTGTCGTGGGTGCCATTGTGGTGCTGGGCATATTCAGGTTGCTGCGACGAGCATAAATTGACGTAAACGGCTCTCTGCGGAGGGCCGTTTTTTTTCCTGAGTATTGATTTGTTAATCTAAATGATAATAATTGTCGTTCCGTATTGCATCTCACAACAAGACGACATTATGAATAGCTCACGCTTTACGCTTTGCGCCCTGGCAGGCGCCGTCACGCTGGCATTGCAGGGCCCGGTATTCGCCGAAGAATCCACCATCGTCGTCACGGGCTCAGAGCAGGGCAACGCGCTGCCGGCCTGGACGAACAGCGCCACGAAATCGGCCGTTGCTGAAAGTAAAACGCCGCAGGTCATCACGACCCTCTCTGCGCCGGAAATTGAAAAGCGCCATGCGAATTCCGTGAATGAAATCCTGCGCTATGCACCGGGCGTCTCAACCGAGGTGAGGGGGAATACCTCCTACATGAGCGAATATAAAATTCGTGGCTTTACCGTCGACCAGGAGTTCTACAACGGGCTGCAGCTGCCCTATAACGTCACCGGCAATACCAAAGCGCGTATCGATCCGCTGTTGATTGACAGCGTGGATATCCTGAAAGGCCCGTCATCGGTTCTTTACGGCGGCGGTTCGCCGGGTGGGCTGGTGAATATTCAAAGTAAAAAACCGCAGCGGGAAGCCCGAACCGAGGTCGGCGTTAACACCGGAAACCGTAATCTGAAAGAGGGCTATCTTGATTCAACCGGGCAGATTGCCGACAGCGACTGGAACTACCGACTGCTGGGCAAAGCCACGGAAAACGACGATCAGCCCCACACCACCCGGTATGAAAACTACCTGGTTGCGCCGTCCGTCACCTGGCAACCGGACAGCAAAACCCGCCTCACCCTGGACGCGCTGGCGCAAAACACCCCGAGTCTGACGCCGTCTAACCCGCTGCCGCTCGCCTATCTGCGTTCAAAATACGCGGGCAAGCGCGATTACGCAGGAGACGAATGGAGCGGGTTTAAGCAGCGTCAGTGGATGCTGGGCTACAGCTTTGAACATGAGTTTGACAGCGGCTGGGGCTTTAATCAGAAAGCGCGCTATTTCGACGTCGATACCCACCAGCGCAGCGTCTACGCGACAGGGACGGGAAGCGAGGTGTATCAGCTCAACCGCTTTGCTTACACCACCGATGAAGACCTTAAGAGCTTCAACATCGACAACCAGGTGACCAAAACCGTTGCGCTGGGCGACTGGAAACACCATCTGCTGGCCGGGTTTGACTACCAGAAGCTGAACTCCCACTTCCACTATCGCTACGCGTCAGCCACGCCGGGCATTGATATGCGCCATCCTGACTATTCGCAGATCCAGGAAAGCGCGCTGGGGCTCTATACCGCCCAGAAAAACCGTCTCAGCTACCAGCAAAACGGCTATTACCTTCAGGACCAAGTGGAATTTGGCGGCCTCAACCTGCTGGGCAGCCTGCGCTACGATGATTACCGCTCCGTCACCACCAACTACCTGCAAAACGGCGATAAAGCCTGGGTATCGCAGGATCGCGTCACCAAACGCCTGGGTGCGCTTTACGCCTTCGATAACGGAATTTCGCCATTTATCAGCTATTCAGAAGGTTTTGCGCCGGTGTCACCGCAGGGTACGCTCGTGGCGAAAGACGTCAAACCGACCACCAGCAAGCAGGTGGAAGGCGGGGTGAAATATCTGCTGGCCGACTACGCCACCACCTTTACCGCCTCGGTGTTTAACATCCGTCAGAAAAATGTCGTCACCTCCGATCCGGGCTTCCTGAACTATCGTCAGACCGGGGAAGTGGAATCAAAAGGGGCAGAACTGTCCGCCATCAGCCGCCCGACGGACAGCCTGACGCTAATTGCCAACTATGCGTACACCCACGCGATCAACAGGGAAGATGACAAATACAAAGGTAAACGTCCTACGCAGGTCCCGGAGAATGCCTTCAACCTCTGGGGGGATTACACCTTTGAGAACACGCCGCTGAAAGGACTGATGCTGGGTGCGGGCGCACGCTACACCGGGCCGATGGAAATCTCTCCGGCAAACGATGCGGGTAAACTGGGCGGCGCTACGCAGTACGATCTGGCGGCCTCGTACCGGATGGGCGAAATCCTGCCTTCGCTGGCAGGGTTAACGCTTAAGGCCAGCGCGCAGAACATCACCAACAAAGAGACGCTGACCTGCTACGACGCGACCAACTGCTGGATTGGGCGTGACAGGACGTATCAGCTAGGGGCGAGTTACAGTTTCTAAGTAACTCCCTGTGGGTTCAAAATGTAGGCCGGGTAAGGCGAAGCCGCCACCCGGCAATACTCCCTTACTGCGCCGCCGCTTTCACCGGCGCAGCCTCATCATTCGCCGCAGGCTGATTCTCCGGCACGCTGTCGCACGGTTTCGCTTTCGGGCAGACCCGATCCAGCATCTTGAGCGTCACGCCGTTACTCCAGCCGAAGCCGTCCTGCAGCGGATACTCGCCGCCGCCGCCGCCCGTACCGGTGGTCGACACGTCGTACTTCTCGACCAGTTTCTTTTCCCGGTCATAAGTATGCTGAACGTTCTTCAGGAAGCGCCAGGTCACATCCATCGAGACCTTCTCCTGGCCGTAATTCTGCAGCCCTTCCGCAGCCACCCATTGCAGCGGGGCCCAGCCGTTTGGCGCATCCCACTGCTGGCCGCTATTGACGGTGGTGGTCGAAATACCGCCCGGTTTCAACAGGCGCGACGAGGTTGCCGCGGCGACTTTATCGGCACGATCCTGCGCCGCCGCCTTCACGTAAAGCGGGAACAGGGCTGCCGCCGTGAGCTGATTGCGTACCTTCTTGCTCTTCAGATCGTAATCCGCGTACCAGCCTTCTTTATCATTCCACAGGTGGCTCTCGATGGCTTTCTGACGCGCCGTTGCCAGCGCCTCATATTTGGTTGCGCTGGCGGTGTCGCCACTCTCCTGGCTTGCTCGCGCCAGCAGTTTTTCCATCCTGAACATCAGGGCGTTCAGGTCCACGGGGACAATGCTGGTGGTCCGGATGGTGCCGAGCTTTTGCGGGTCGTCCATCCAGCGGGAGCTAAAGTCCCAGCCTGAGGCGGCAGCGGAACGCAAATCGCGGTAGATCTCGGTCGCAGGTCGGTTAGGGTTACTTTTGGCGGTATTCACATCGTCAAGCCAGGACTCCGGGCGCGGGGTATCGCGGTCGTCCCAGTAGCGGTTGAGGATAGCGCCGTCATCCAGCTTCACCACGCGCTTGTTAGCCTGCCCCGGCTGAAGGGCGTCGACGCCGTCCATCCAGTAGGCATACTCTTTCTCCATCTGCGGACGATACTTCTTCAGCGCATCGCTGTCGTGCGTGGCCAGCAGTTCCACCATCAGCGAGAAGAACGGCGGCTGGGATCGGCTCAGGTAATAGCTGCGGTTGCCGTTGGGAATGTGGCCGAAGGTGTCAATCTCATAGGCAAAGTTATCCACCATGTCGCTGATTTTGTCCCAGTGATTGCTCTCTGCCAGGCCCAGCATGGTGAAATAGCTGTCCCAGTAGTAGACCTCGCGGAAACGTCCGCCGGGCACAACGTAAGGTTTGGGTAACGGCAGCAGGGAATCCCATTTGTTGCTGGCTTTATCCGTGGTGCGCGTCAGTACGGGCCAGAGATCGTCAATGTGCTCACGTAAACTTTGTCCAGCAGGCGGAACATATTTTTCCCCTTCCGCAGGAAGCGTAAAGTTCATCTCGACAAAGTGGCGTAAGTCAAAGCTGGACTGCGTGTGCTGCATCCGATAGTCCGCCAGAATCATCAGCGGGTCGCTTTTGGGGACGGCATCTGCGAAGGTTTTCTGATCGGGGAACAGTTTGGCGCTTTGCACATCATTAAACAGAGGGCCCAGCAAAATATCGGGTGAGGTGGTTTGGGCCGTGGGGCTATCGTCGGCATAACCGAATGTCGTTACGCCGAGCAGCGCGCCTCCTAATGCAAGGGGCAAGAACGCGGGGCGTAGTGTACGAGGTCTTATCATTCGTTCGTCTCCTGTCTTCACTAAACAGCGTGACCGCTGTTGTCAATCACCTGAAAACCTTAGACGAATATTGCCCGCTTCGCGTTAAATATTGCTGGCCAGTCAGACCTCTTCCGGCGTCTGGCTGGCTTCCCGCAGCGTGCCCGGCGCATGTCCAATAATGCGCTTAAATGCCCGGCTAAATGCCGCCAGAGAGCCGTACCCCAGCCGCAGCGCGACGGTTTCAATCGGCTGATTTTCGTGGCGAATGTACTGAATGGCCAGCCGCATTCTCAGCTCGCTGAGATATTTTGCCGGGGTGGTTCCCGTCGCGGCCAGAAACCGTTCGGCAAACACGGAACGTGAGGTGCCCGCTTCTTTTGCCAGGTCCGCCACGCTCCAGTTCAGGCCGGGCTGCTGGTGCATAGCGTAGATGGCCCGGCTCAGGCGCGGGTCGCGCAGAACCTGCACCCAGCCGGTGGCTTTACCACAGCCGCCTTCAACCCAGCCGCGCACGATTAACGCCGCCACCACGTCGGCCAGGCGCGCAAGGATCCCGGCGTACCCGGCCTGACGTGCCACCGATTCCCGCTCCATCGCCGCCAGCAGCGGGTGGATCTCCGGCCAGGTGGACATCAACCGGCTGACCATCATCACTTCCGGCATCGCCTTGATCAGCGGCTGCATCCCGCCCAGCTCAAAATCCATGCACCCGCTAAAGATGATGGTGTTCTCGCTTTCCGGGCAGGGCTCGCAGGTGATGGCACACACCGAGCTGCAGATGGGCTCGCTGGGAAAGGCATTGATGGGCGTAATGGTTGCCTGCTCGTCGGAGAGCAGGGCATGGGAATTACCGCCTGGAATAAACAGGGCGTCCCCGCTGCTCAGTTCGAACGTCGCGCCGCTTTCCATTCGCAACAGGGCGCTGCCGTGGCTCACAAAATGAAACTGCGCTTTACCGGGCGCCTGATGAAACGCAACGCCAAACGGCGAGCTGGCTTCAATCCGTCGGTATTTCACCCCTGAAAGGCGCATGCCGCGTAAAAGTTCGCTGATCAAATCGGGTGACTGTACGGTCATGGCGCAACTCCGGACGAATAATCAATAAGTGGAGATTATATGTCATAGATCGTCCAGGGTGAACCTTCTATGCTTTTGCGACAGTTGTCACATTTTTATAACGGGAGAAAAACAGATGAATTCATGTGTCGCGGCGAGCGAGGCGGTAGCGCCTGCAAAACCCGCCTGGCGGGCCGTCTATTCACTGGGGCTGGGGGTGTTTGGTTTGATTACGGCAGAGTTTCTGCCCGCCAGTTTGTTAACGCCGATGGCCGCGAGCCTGGGCGTGAGTGAGGGAATGGCGGGACAGGCCGTCACCGCCACCGCGCTGGTGGCGCTGGTGACCGGACTGCTGATTACCCCAGCAACCAAAAGTATCGACCGCCGCTGGGTGCTGATGTTTTTCTCGGTGCTGCAAATTATCTCCAGCCTGCTGGTGGCCTTTGCGCCGACGCTGCACGTGTTGCTGATGGGGCGTCTGCTGCTGGGGGTAGCCATCGGGGGATTCTGGGCGATGTCGACGGCGACCACGATGCGTCTGGTTCCTGCGGATAAAGTGCCGAAGGCGCTGGCGGTGATCTTCTCCAGCGTATCGATAGCCACGGTGGTCGCGGCACCGCTCGGCAGCTATCTGGGCAGCCTGATCGGCTGGCGCAACGTCTTTGTTCTCTGCATTCTGCCGAGCATGCTGGCGCTGCTGTGGCAGCTCTGGGTACTGCCGTCCATGAAGCCCGAGAGCAGCGGCAGCCTGAGTACGCTGTTCCGCGTGCTGCGTCGTCCGGGGATGATCGGCGGCATGCTGGCGACCATCCTGATCTTCAGCGGCCATTTCGCCTTCTTTACCTACCTGCGTCCGTTCCTGGAAACGGTGGGGCAGGCGAGCGTTGAGACCATTTCGCTGATCCTGCTCGGCTTTGGGCTGGCCAACTTTGTCGGCACCTCCGTTGCCGGGCATCTGCTGGCACGCAATCTGCGCCTGACGCTGGCGCTGGTGCCGTTCGCGATGGGCGTTCTCGCGCTCACGATGGTGGCGTTTGGTCATCTGGCGATGCTGGACGGGTTCCTGGTCGCGCTGTGGGGCTTTGCATTTGGTCTGGTTCCGGTGGGCTGGTCAACCTGGCTTGCTACCACCGTTCCGGATGAAGCGGAAAGTGCAGGCGGGCTGCTGGTGGCCTCAATTCAGCTGGCCATCAGTGCCGGTGCGGCAGGTGGCGGGGCGGTATTTGACCTCAACGGCGCCAGCGGCGTATTCGCGGGAAGCGGTTTCCTGCTGGTGATGGCGATGGTGATTGTGTTTATGGGTGTGAAGGTTAAGGCGGAGTGATGCATTTGCCGGGTGAGCGTTAACGCCACCCGGCACAAGACTTACAGCCCTTTCTTATCCATAAATATAGCCAAATCCACCAGGCGGTTAGAGAAGCCCCACTCGTTGTCGTACCACGCCAGGATCTTCACTATGTTCCCGCTAATCACCAGCGTCGCGCCGCCGCAGATGGAGGCAATACGCCGCGCATGGGACGCAGCAGGATGCAGCCAGTCCACCACGGCGGTGCTCTCCAGCTCATTCATGCTGCGTGGATCACCTGATGGGGCTGCGTGGTGGCGATGATGATGCGGTAACACGCCTGAGGCAGACCTTCCGGGTGCAGCCGGTTGGCTTGCATCAGAATGTCGGCTATACCGGCGGCTTCAAACAGCATACTACCGTCAGGAACGATAATCAGGATTTCTTCATGTCCTGAAAAGTAGCTTCATTACAAAATAAGTCATGAGGAAACAGTTGCGTAAACGCAATTTCTGGTTCCAGTTATTCGCTTTAAGTAAGTAAGAGGATTGTTATAGAATAGGCAGTGTTTAGAAGAGGGGGCTGTTAAGCCCCAATGACAGACTATGCTACCGTATCAAGGATCTCCCTTAAGAAATCAGAGAAGTTATCAAACGAACCAAATATCTTTTCTGTACCTACATTGTCTCTAATTTGATACACATTTTCCTTGAGATCATATGTGAAAAAAGAAATGCTATCCTGACCAATAACAACGCGTTCAGATAAATCAGTATTAACAAAGATGTCATTATTTCTAAAGTTATCGTTGTAAAGGAAAATATTATTGACAGGTACATTATTTTCTTCAAGCTGAAGTGCAAAACTATAAAGTATTACTCCATCGAACTCAAAGCCATCCATTTTATTCAAAAAATAAAAATAATCCGGTTGCTTTTTCAAAAAAGACAAAATGTCATTATTTATATCCTCAAGAACAGGCGGTAAATCAGTGCTTGAAGAATTAGCTTTGGTCATTGATTCCAAAAAATTAGTGCTAACTGGCGGATAGATTCTATATCCATAATCTTCCATGAGTTTAGAAAGTTCATTCACCATCATGTCTATAACATTTTCCATAATATCACCCTCACTTTGGATAAATTGTACCTTGAGGTTTAACCCATGGGACTATTCTACTTTCACCGACAATCATGTCTCTTGTCATATTAAATTGATAATTAGTCAATGCTTGGTGATATGGAACATTTTTCATTAGTATTAAGTTATGAAAAGTATTTGTGCCGCTATCATCTAAAGGTAGCTTATGATGTACTTGCCATCCATCTGGATTTCTACCGATACTCATCCGTTCAAGCATTTCGGGGGGGGAATTTATTCATTGCCTCAGGGGTATTAGATAGATCTTTAAGAAAAGACTTCTTTACCGTGCCATTGAACTCCTTTCTTAATATTGCAGTTTCTTCTGCCGTTCTTTTAACATAATTAATTTGGGTTACTTCAACATTCTGTAGTAATACAGAATCCCCTCGAACTTTTCCTACAAATTTAGTTATATCTTGAACATCACCAAGCTTAATAGGTCGTTTAGATAACAGAATTGATGCCACTGCAATAGCTGTACCTGCTGTTTGTTCATTCAATACTTGATCATAGCCCTGTACAGCTTCACTACCTAATTGTTCTGCTGTTTTCCTGAGTCCTTCAATGTTTCCATTATAAATCCCGCCAGCGGCTAATAAACAACCTGCTGCTTTGCTATTGATGGTTTTAGCTGATTGAGCATGTTGTATAGGGGCGTTTGAATAATGAGTTTTTTGTGTAGGTGCTGGTTTTCTGCCCGGATGATCATTTAAACACTTTTCGTATGCTTCCCTAACTTCCATTTCAAACCATGAATGCCAATGTTCCATAAAGCAATCATAAACAAGATCACCGTTTTCATCAAAATAAAATGGATGCTTAAAATAATCCCATTGTTCAGATTCATCTATTCCAATAAACCAGCCAATGTCTATATTATGCTGCGTATGATCATAGGCACCGTCGTACATACCATTACATTTACGATCATACTTAGCTGAAAAGGGGTTGATAAATCCATTGTTTCTATTTGGCATTTGCTGGAGGCTAAAATAAGAATAGTTGTCAGAATCAAGATCGTAGTAAATTCTTGTTCTTTCAAAAGCGACTTCTGGGCTCAGTATGTATTGAAAATCTTCGGGGTTAAGCTCTCTTGCTGCATCCCATATCATTATCAATCTGAAATCGTGCATGTAGGTCCCTCACAATATAAAAGGTTTATGTTACCACTAAATATTACATAATTAATAATTTATGCAGCGAATAGTTCTTGAAAATTCATTCATTGGATTGATGTGAAACGCAAGCTATAAGTAATGATAAAAGAATTCAATATAATGGAAGAGCATAAAAAAACAATAACGGAAAAGATGATTATCTACTTCTAAATTTCTCCGAGCATGGAGCTGCAAAAGTGTAGCGCTATTCGGCACAGTTATTTAAATATTCTATGACACTATCCTTTACCCCCGCGGTGGCGCGATCAAGCCTCAACGCGGGTTCTTTATTGGAACCTGTTTTTTCTAAAATTGATTTGCTGTAATACATAGCATATCCCTGTGGTATCCTGGGCTTGTCATGGTTTTTGTCACCGCCTAAAGACAGTGACCGTACCCGCACTTTTAAAAAAGTAAAATAAAGAAGAACCACTAATTTATTATCTAAGTAAATCGGTGCTGTTATATAATTGACACGATGAATTTAAAGACGTTGAATAGAATTAAAATTATATTGAATTATATATTCTGCGAGGGGTGGGGAGATATTACTTAATGAAGACAAAATTTGTAGGCCGGGTAAGCGCAAGCGCCACCCGGCATCACGGTAAAACTTACAGCCCTTTCTTATCCATAAATACCGCCAAATCCACCAGGCGGTTAGAGAAGCCCCACTCGTTGTCGTACCACGCCAGGATCTTCACCATGTTCCCGCCAATCACCAGCGTGGAAAGCCCGTCGATAATCGAGGAGCGCGGGTCGCCCTGGTAATCGCTGGAGACCAGAGGTTCATCGCTATAGCCCAGAATACCTTTCAGGGGCCCGCTGGCGGCCGCGTTGCGGAACGCCTCGTTCACCTCTTCGGCGGTTACGTTACGGCTCAGCGTGACCGTTAAATCCACAATCGACACCACCGGCACCGGCACGCGCAGGGAGTACCCGGTCAGTTTGCCGTCCAGAGAGGGGATCACTTTCCCCAGCGCTTTCGCCGCGCCGCTGGAATAAGGCACAATCGACAGCGCCGCCGCGCGCGCGCCGCGCAGATCTTTCTCCGGCTGGTCATGCAGCGCCTGGCTGTTGGTGTAGGCATGAGTGGTATTCATCAGGCCATGCTCAATCCCGAACTGCTGATGCAGCACCTGAGCGGCCGGCGCCAGACCGTTCGTGGTGCAACTCCCGTTACTCACCACCGCGTGTCGGGCGGGATCGTACTGCTCATGGTTAACCCCCATCACAATCGTCAGGTCGTCGTTCTTCCCGGGGGCGGAAATGATGACGCGCTTAGCGCCGCCGTGGGTGATATGCACCGCCGCTTTTTCCCGTTCGGTAAAGAAGCCGGTGGCCTCAATCACCACGTCAACGCCGACGTCGCGCCACGGGATATTCGCCGGATCGCGTTCGCTAAATACGGCGATCCGCTGCCCGTCTACCTGCAGCGCGCCGTCTGCCGCTTCAACGGGTGCGGGCAGCTTGCCCAGAAGGGAGTCATGCTTCAGCAGGTGGGCGAGGGTTTTACTGTCCGTCAGATCGTTAATGGCCACAATCTGCAGATCCGGGTTACCCAGCGCCGCGCGCAGGAAATTACGTCCGATACGGCCGAAACCGTTAATACCGACCTTAACCATGGTGCACTCCTTATCTTTCGTTGTCTGGAGCCACTGTAGGCGTCAGGGAGAATGGCGTAAACGACAAAAAAGGATCAGATTACGCCATCTTGCGGCAGTGGAATCGCTGGCGGTACTCGCCGGGCGTGAGGTGAAGCTGTTTCTCGAACACGCGTCGCAAATTAATACTGGTGCCAAACCCGCTTTGCTCGGCAATGCGCTCAAGGGAATCGCTGGTCTGCTCAAGCAGCTGGCGAGCGGCGGCCAGACGCGCTTCGGTCACGTAGCGGGCAGGGGAGACGCCAGTTTCACGGGTAAACACGCGGGTAAAATTACGCGGGCTCATCGCCGCTTTCTCGGCCAGATTTTCCACGCACAGGTCGGCGGTGAGGTTCTGCAGGATCCAGGCTTGCAGCTCGCTTAACGGACCGGATGTGCCGGGCTGCTGCAGGCTGTAACGGCTGAACTGAAGCTGACCGCCGGGACGGCGCAGATACATCACCATATCCTGCGCCACGTCGCGGGAGAGGGTAAATCCGTAGTCGTCTTCCACCAGTGCCAGTGTCAGATCGAACCCGGAGCTCACGCCGCCGGAGGTCCAGATGGGGCCATCCTGAATATACAGCGGACCGCTTTCGACGCGGATAGCCGGATACTGGGTTTGCATCGTCTCCAGCAGCCGCCAGTGGGTGGTCGCACGGCGACCGTCCAGCAAGCCGGTCTGGGCCAGCAGCATCGCGCCGCCGCAGATAGAGGCTACCCGGCGGGCATGCGGCGCAGCGAGGTGCAGCCAGTCAACCACCGCCGTGCTCTCCTGCTCGTTCATGCCGCGTCCGGTGATTATAATGGTGTCCAGCGGTTCACGCGGATCCAGCTCCGGCAGGCGATAGTCCGCCAGCAGATTCAGGCCGGACTGGCCGTGGATCACCTGGTGAGGCTGCGTGGTGGCGATGATAATCCGGTAGCGCGGCTGCGCAAGCCCTTCCGGATGCAGCCGGTTGGCCTGCATCAGAATGTCGGCGATACCGGCGGCTTCAAACAGCATGCCGCCGTCGGGAACAATAATCAGGATCTTCTTCATGTCCTGAAAAGTACCTTTATCACAGAATAAGTCAAGCGGCGCGTGCGTCCCACGTTTCTGGCAAAGCAATGCGATTTAAGTTCTTTGTTATTTCAGGCGTTATCCCCGATCGTCAGAGAATTATCTCTGGCGAAACGGCGTCTGAAGGGATGAGTCAACGAAGCACCCTCTATTTACATCCGCAACAACGCGAACACATCCGCCATCTTGCATCGGGTTTTTTATGGCGAAGCGAATTGCCCACGTGGCTGTTGATTATCACTATTTATGCCGGCTGGTTTGCCACGCTGGCGTTCTGGCAAACGCTCGGCCTGCTGCCCGCCACGCTGCTGCTGATCGGGTTCACCGCCTGGTACATGTCCCTGCAGCATGAGCTTATCCACGGGCACCCCACGCGTTTTGCCTGGCTTAACCAGCTGTTTGGCACGCTCCCGCTGGCGGTCTGGTATCCGTATGGCCTGTACCGGGACTCCCATCTTGCCCATCATCGCCACCATAGCCTGACACATCCGGTAGATGACCCGGAGTCGTACTATTTTACCGACGAGAGCTGGGCGCGATTTTCGCCGTGGCAGAAACGCGCGATCCGCGCCCGGAATACCTTCGCCGGGCGGCTGATGCTGGCGCCGCTACTGGATATCCTGCAGACGCTGGGCAGCGCCGCGGCGGCGTTTCGTCACCTTCACCTGCGGGCAATGGCGATGTGGCTGGTTCACGCTTTGCTGCTGGTGGCACTCTTCGCCTGGATGACGCATGCCGGTTTTTCACCTATCTGGTTCGTGCTGGCGGTCAGCTATCCGGCGCTGGCGCTGACCAAGATCCGATCGTTTTTCGAACATCGGGCGGCGGACGATCCGCTGGCGCGCTCCGTTATTAATGAGGCGGGGCTGTTCTGGCGGGGGCTGTTTTTGAATCTCAACTACCATTCAGTACATCATGATTTGCCGGGCGTTCCCTGGTACGGGCTGAAGGCGATCTACGAGCAAAACCGGGAGGCGTACCAGCAGCGAAACCACGGTTTTCTCGTCAGGGGCTACGGTGAATGGCTGCGTCAGTTCTGGGTCAGGCCCGTTGACGTCACCGTTCACCCCACAAAACGACAGGGAGAAGGGTATGAGTAAGCTGCTCGCATTTCCCATGTATGCCGTGGATCGCGCCGACACGCGCGCGCTCTGGCTGGCGGTAAAGGGGCTGCTGGCCGCGCGCGGCGTGTTCGTCGATCGCGATCCCGGCTGGCCGGAGTCCGATCTGCTGACCCACTGGCAGCAGCCTGCGCTTATCCTTAGCCAGACATGCGGTTATCCGCTGGTCACGCAGCTCCCGGACGTGCAGGTGGTCGGCTGTTTTCACTACACGGCACCGGGCTGCGAAGGGAGCCAGTACCGCAGCTTTCTGGCGGTGCGCGAGGAGGATCGGCACCTCACGCTGGCGGATTTTCGCGGACGTCGCGTGGTCTGTAATTCACCGGACTCGCAGTCCGGCTACAATGCGCTGCGAAAAAAAGTGGCTCCCCTGTTGAGTGGCGGTCCATTTTTCGCGCAAACGTCCTTTAGCGGCAGCCATCGCCAGTCGCTGATTGATGTGAAACGCGGTGCAGGGGATATCGCAGCCATCGACTGCGTGACCTGGGCACTGCTGCAGCGCCATGAGCCTGAACGGCTTGCGGGGCTGGCGGTCATTGACCGTACCCCGCTGACGCCGGGACTGCCGCTGATTACCTCGCATAACACCTCACCCGAAACGCTTAACGCCATTCGCGATGCGCTCCGCGCGCTGGTCAGTTCACCGGAACATCGGGAGATTTGCGACGCGGTGCTGATCGACGGTTTTAGCGTGGTGACGCGCGAGGCCTACGCTTCATTGTCCGCGTGATAAATCTCCTGCGCGTCGGTAAAACAGCGCAGCGCCAGCGAGGAGACGGGCTTTTGCCTGCGCATAATCAGTCCGACGGGCGCTTCAATGTTCGCGTCGGCGATGGGGACAATCCTGAAATTGCCGTTCAGTGCCTCCAGCCCGTTGTTCAGCGGCATGACGGCGCAGCACACGCCGCTCTGAACGGCCTGAATGATCTGGAACGTGGAGTCGCTCTCGAAAACGGAAGTCGGTTGGATGCCGGCCGCGTTAAAACTGGCCTCCATATGCGCCCGGTAGTGCATCCCCTTGGTCAGGAACCCCAGCGGAAAATCCGTCAGTTCGTGCCAGGTCAGCGTTGCCTGGCCGAGCTGGAAGTGGCGGACGTCGTGCAGCAGGCCCATCTTCGTGGTTGGCAGCTGAATAATGTCAAACAGGCTGGTGTCGATGCTGTTGAGGTAGCAAATTCCCAGCTCAAGCTGGTTGCGGCCGACGCCGTCGGCAATCTGCGCTGAGGACATGGAATAGAGGCTATAGGTCAGCTCCGGGTATTTTTGCGTCAGCAGGCGAATAAAAATCATCGGATCCACGCTCGCCAGCGGCACCATCCCCAGACGTAATTCGCCCACCACCTGGCCTTTGCACAGCGCGGCTTCCGCCTGCAGCCCGTCGTGCGCGGCCAGCAGGGCGCGGGCCCACGCGAGGATGCGTTCACCCTCCGGCGTAAACCCTTCAAAGCGCTGTCCGCGGACAATCAGCACCAGCCCCAGCTCCTCTTCCAGGCTGCGGATGCGCATGGAGAGGGTCGGCTGGGTAACGTTGCACTGCGAGGCCGCTTTACTAAAGTGCCGGGTCTCGTCGAGTGCGATTAAATATTTTAACTGTTTAATATCCATCATATTCTCTGCGCGAGCAGCCTTACAGCATGCGGATCTCTTTTGAGCGCAGGGTGATGCGAACCGGAACGGATTTATACGACGGCGTTCCGCTGTCCTTGTCCAGATAGTCGAGCGGTACCAGCACGTTGGCCTCCGGGTAATAGGCGCCGACGGTGCCCGGCGCGATGTTGTACGCCACCACGGTGATATCTTCCAGACGCTGAACGCTGCCGGGGAGGGCGGTTTCGATATCCACGCGGTCGCCGTGTTCCAGGCCTGACTGCGCCATATCGTCTTCGTTCATAAACAGCACGTCGCGGCGGCCGAACACGCCGCGGTAGCGGTCATCCAGGGCGTAAATGGTGGTGTTGTACTGGTCGTGGCTGCGCAGGGTGATCAGGCGCAGAACGTGCTCACCTTCGCCGCTGGCGTTCTCGTGAACACCGTCGAACACCGAGAACATCGCTTTCCCCGTCGCCGTTGGCCAGATACGCTGCGTTGGCGGCAGCGGCATGCGGAAGCCGCCGGGAACGCGGATCCGCGCGTTGTAGTTCTCAAAGCCCGGAATGGTCTGCTCGATCAGATCGCGGATACGGTCGTAATCCTCAACCAGCGTCAGCCAGTCCACGCGGGTTTCCGGCAGCGTGGCTTTCGCCATGCCGGCGACGATAGCCGGTTCCGAGAGGAGTAACGGCGAGGCGGGCTTCAGCTTGCCGGATGAGGCATGCACCATCGACATGGAGTCTTCGACGGTAATGGACTGACGGCCGGTGGCCTGGAGATCCAGCTCCGTACGGCCGAGGCACGGAAAAATAAAGGTCTCTTTGCCCACCAGCAGATGGGTACGGTTGAGCTTGGTCCCGACGTGCACGCTCAAATCCAGGTTACCCATCGCCGGAAAACCCCGCTCGTGATCGGGCATCGCGACGGCAAAATTACCGCCGAGGCAGATGAGCGCTTTCGCACGACCGTCGATCATCGCCTGCGTGGCCTGCACCGCATCGTGTCCGTGGTGAGACGGCGGCTCAAAGCCGAATACGTCCTTCAGACGGTTCAGGAAGGCCGGCGTGGGTTTCTCGCTAATGCCGACGGTACGGTTCCCCTGCACGTTTGAGTGGCCGCGCAGGGGACATATTCCCGCGCCGGGCTTGCCGATATTCCCGCGCAGCAGCAGAAGGTCAGCAATCAGGCGGACGTTCGCCGTGCCTTTATTGTGCTGGGTAATGCCCATCCCGTAGGTAATGATGGTGGCATTTGATTTCGCATAGGCGTCGGCCACCTTCCCGAGCGCCGCCCGGTTCAGGCCCGACTCGCGCTCGATCTCGTCCCAGCGGGTTTGCGCGATATCGGCGGCGAAGTCCTCAATGCCCTGGGTGTGTTCGGCAATAAACGCGCGATCGAGCACGTCACCGCGTTCGGCCTCCATTTCCAGCAGGTGTTTAGCAATGCCTTTCAGCGCGGCGGCATCGCCCCCGGCCTTCACCTGGAAATAGGTCGAGGCGATATCCGTTGAGCCGTAGGTCGCCATTTCAATCACGCTTTGCGGGTCGGCGAAGCGTTCGAGGGCGCGCTCGCGCAGCGGGTTAAAGACGATAATCGGCACGTTGCGGCGGGCCAGCTCATGGAGAGTACCCATCATTCGCGGATGGTTGGTGCCTGGGTTGTGGCCGATGGAGATCACCAGCTCGGTCTTATCAAAGTCGTCCAGCGAGACGGTGCCCTTACCGATGCCAATCGAGCGGGGCAAACCGACGCTGGTGGCCTCGTGACACATATTGGAGCAGTCGGGGAAGTTATTGGTACCGTATTCGCGAGCGAACAGCTGGAACAGATACGCCGCTTCGTTAGAGGCGCGTCCGGAGGTATAAAACTCGACCTGGTCCGGTTCGAGCCCGCGCAATACTTCGCCGATGCGTCGAAATGCCTCGTCCCAGTCGACGGGGCGGAAGGTATCGCTTGCCTGGTCATAGCGCAGAGGATGCGTGAGTCGACCGTAGCCTTCCAGCTCAAAGTCTGATTTTGCCAGCAGCGAGGAGACGCTGTTTTCTGCCAGAAACGCGGGGGTAACGCGTTTGCTGGTCGCTTCCCAGGTTACCGCTTTGGCGCCGTTCTCGCAGAACTGGAACGTTGATTTGTGTTCTTTATCGGGCCACGCGCAGCCCGGGCAGTCAAAACCGTCAGGCTGGTTTGTGCGCAGCAGCGTCGCGGGGGCATCAAAGGTATCCATCTGGGTACGTACCGCGATGGCCGTGGCTTTTAACGCGCCCCAGCCTCCGGCAGGACCATCATAGTGTCTGATACCGGGCACTGCGCGTCTTTTACTGTTCATACCAACTCCTGATTCGTTCGGTCTTACGGCGCCTGAGCCAATAAATCCCTGAAGAAAACAATAAGCGAAAGCAATGACGGCCGGAGGGAGGCACCCATACGGCATAGCAAAATGCCTTATCTTAAATTGTTTTTATTACAGTGATTTATGATCTATGACGGGTAAATATTTAAAGAAATTATAACGAAATTTTATCATTTTAATAATAAATCTTATCTATCACACGGTAGGTGGGGTAGATGGTGGCAAGCACAGAAGGATGTAGCACCCGTTAAACTTCGAATGAAGCTTACGAGCGGCGAAAAAGACAATATCCGCGCCTGGCAGGCGGTCTGGCGCATTGGGCAACGCAAGAGTGACAGGAATGTTTACTCAGGCTTAATGATTAATGGATGTAATTTATGTCCTGGAAGGTAATTATCACAACGTGAAATATAAAGTTATTTTGTGGCGTGAAATTAACGCCGGGCTGCGTAAGTGAAATATTCCCATTTTGACTATTCATTGCGACGACTATTAAAGATAACCTGTTAGTGCAACAAATAATTCATCGTTGATATATTCTGCTGACCTCACCAATACGCGAATTCTACTAATTATGGTAGTGGCGATAATAGCGTTATTGCGTTAATGAAAGTGGTTCTCTTTTATGTTTTGTCCTTTTAAAACAGCGTGTTATACCTTGTTAGGGTGGGGAAATAAGAAGGTGTAGGCCGTGTCGGTTTTTTTTCATCAGATTAATCCTATAATTTTCCGAATGCTTCATTTACCATCAGTTGCGCAGCGGTAAATATTGAATTGATACGAAGCTCATGTAAACTTGTTTACCGTTTGTCAAAATATGTCAGGAAGACGCTGGGCCTTATTCTGAAGGGCTCGTGCGGTAGCTATGCCCTTAAAATAGTAACGCCCCGAAAATATCCTGGCTATTTTAACAATAGCACTTAAGTCAAACTTCACTCCCTTATCTTCATCATCGAAATATCGCTACGGAAAAGCATATGAAAATGCGCGTACTGTTTTCACTTCTGTTTGTAATGGCGGTGGCGGGCTGTAAAGCGCCGCAGAAACCTGTGATCAACGACGATACGATCGAGACCAGCCAGGTCAACGGCGTAACCTTGACCCACCGTCACGCCGTTACGCCGCCGGCGGAGTTCAACCCGGTCAACGAGCCGTATCGTGCCATGTATCCGGCCTCCCTGATGAGCCGTCCTGACTTCGGCGGCAAAGTTATCCGTAATCTCGACACCGGGAAAACGTACGTGGTGCTGGGTCAGGTTGAACACTACTGGATGGCGCTTGCCGATGAAGGTAACGATCAGCTGATTGGTTACGTCCCGATGCGCGCCGTGATCAAGGCCGACCAGTATGACGCCGCCGTGCGTAAACAGGCCATTCGTCCGAAGGCGCGTAAAAAAGCGACCTGTGTCGATGTCGATGGCAACAGCAAAGCCTGCAAAGACAGCGCTAACGGTACCTGGATCCTGAACTAAACGGCTTTCATGAGCGCATTTTTATGAATCATAAAAATTTTCATAAGCTGTGGTTATTCTTTTACGCGGTGGTTTTCGCCCTCGTCAGTGGTTGTACGTCGTCTTCACACAGCGACCCCTCCCGCTACAATCTGCAGTTTCAAGCTCATCCACAAATCAATGAATCTGCGCCGCTTAAGGTTCGGGTGCTGCTGCTGAAATCCGATGCGGATTTCATGTCCAGCGACTTCTACTCCCTGCAGAACAACGCGTCAGCCACGCTTGGCGCGAATCTGCTGAACAGCGACGTGTTCTTCCTGATGCCGGGACAGCTGTCCAAAACCCTCAGTGGGCAAAGCTCTCCGGAGGCCCGCTACATCGGTGTGATGGCGGAGTATCAGGTGCTGGATGGCAAAAAATGGCGCGTTTCACTCCCTCTGCCCGTGCCTGGCGAAAATCATATCTACCAGTTCTGGAAAGGGTCCGCAGATGAACTTCAGGCCAACGTTTTTCTCGACGTGAACGGCATTCGGGTCATCAGCCAGTAACGCGCTTTAACACAGGAAACACATCATCATGACGAAAGCAGAAAAGGTCGTCTGGACCGAAGGCATGTTCCTGCGTCCACACCATTTTCAGCGGACTGAAAGCTATCTGCTCAACCATGTTCGTGAATGGGGCGCGCTACAGCGATCGTATCTCTGGGGCTTTCTTGACGTTGAACTGGATGAAGCGATGCTTCGTCAGGGATGCATTGCCCTGAGCTACTGCAGCGGCTTGCTGCCGGACGGCACCTTTTTCCAGGTGCGTAACGGGCGCAACGGTCCTGCACCGCTGAAAATTCCTGACAATCTCACCAACGAAAAGGTGGTGCTCGCACTGCCGGTCCGTCGTGGCGAGAGAGAAGAGGTGATTTTTAGCGAAGAGCCGGCCTCGCTGGCGCGCTTCATCGCTTTCGAGCAAGAGGTGGAAGATGACAACGCCATGTCGGTGGGGGATGCCACCGTCCAGTTTGGCCGTCTGCGTCTGACCCTGATGCTGGAAAAAGACCTCACGGCAGAATGGACCGCTATCGGCGTGGCGTTTGTGACGGAGAAACGTAACGACAACCACGTGCGGCTCGACAACAGCTACATCCCGCCGATGCTCAACGCCAACAACAGCCCGCAGATCTACAGCATGATCAACGATCTGCACGGTCTGCTGGTGCAGCGCAGCCAGCAGATTGGCGGCCGTTTGCGCCAGCCCGGCCGCTTTAACACCTCCGAACTGATTGAGTTCACGCTGCTGTCGCTGGTTAACCGTCATCTGGGCGAGGTGTCTCATTTAAAAACCCTCCCGCTGCTGCATCCGGAAACGCTCTGGCGCAGCTGGCTGCCGTTTGCCACCGAGCTCGCCACCTGGACGTCGCAGCGTAACGCTGAGAGCGTGCTGCCGATTTACGATCATGACGATCTGGCAAACTGCTTTAGCAAGCTGATGCTGATGCTGCGCCAGGGGCTGTCGCTGGTGATGGAAGACCACGCGATCCAGCTGCCGCTTAACGAACGCTCTCACGGCCTGAACATCGCCACGGTGCCTGAAACCAGCATGGTACGTGAGTTCGGCTTCGTGCTGGCGGTCAAAGCCAATGTGCCAGGCGAACATCTGCAAACCCATTTCCCGGCGCAGATGAAGGTCGCGCCGGTCTCGAAAATCCGCGATCTGGTTCAGCTTCAGCTGCCGGGCATTATGCTGCGCGCCATGCCCGTTGCGCCGCCGCAGATCCCGTGGCATGCCGGCTACAGCTACTTTGAACTGGAGAAGGGCAGCGAGCTCTGGCACGAGATGGATAAGTCCGGCGCATTCGCCCTGCATCTTGCAGGGGAGTTCCCGGGGCTGGATATGGAGTTTTGGGCCATCCGTAGCCCGACAGAATAATAAAGCGAGCGCTTAATATGCAGGAACGACAGGACACCGGCAGCGATGCCGGGTTTACCGGAGCCAGTAGTAACAATCAGCTGGTGGCGGCCGCCAATCCGCTGCTCAACGCGATTCCGCAGATCCGTCATTCGGTCTCCCATGACGATCAGGTGGCGTTACGCCAGCGCCTGATCGATGAGATTCGCCGTTTCGAAGTCCGCTGCCAGCAGGCGGGGCTGCCTTACGAAGTGATCGTCGGGGCGCGTTACTGCCTGTGTACGGCGCTCGATGAGGCCGCCGCGCTCACCCCCTGGGGCAGCAGCGGCGTCTGGTCAAGCAACGGTCTGCTGGTGACGTTCCACAACGAAACCTGGGGCGGCGAGAAGTTCTTCCAGCTGCTGGCGCGCCTGTCGCAGAACCCGCGCGAGCACATTCTGCTGCTGGAGATGATCAACTACTGCCTGCTGCTGGGCTTCGAAGGACGCTATCGGGTGCTGGATAATGGCCGCACCCAGCTTGAAACCATCAAGCAGCGCCTGTGGCAGATGATCCGCGGGGTGCGCGGCAGCTATCCGCCACCGCTTTCTCCCCATCCGGAAGATCGTCCGGTGCTGCGCAAGCTCTGGCGGCCGATGGTTCCCCTGTGGGCCTGCGTGGCGCTGGCCGGGTTTATCGCCTGTCTGTTTTATATCGTACTTAACTGGCGTCTTGGCGATAACACCAGCCCGGTGCTGGCGAAGATTTATCAGTCCCAGCTGCCGGAAACCACTATTCAGCAACCGGCCCGTCAGCTACCGGCGGTGCTGAACCTGCGCGGCTTCCTGAAGCCTGAAATCGAGGCTGGCCTGGTCGCGGTTAAAGACGAAGCGGATCGCAGCGTCGTTATCCTGAAGGGCGACGGGCTGTTTGCCTCTGCCTCTACCGTCGTGCGCGACCGCTATGAACCGGTCATCAACCGCATTGCGCAGGCGATGAATAACGTCAGCGGCAAAATTCTGGTGGTGGGCTACAGCGACAACGTGCCAATTCGCAGCGCGCGCTTTGCCTCTAACTATGAACTCTCTCTGGAACGCGCCCGCTCGGTACAGAAAATGCTGCAGGGAAGCCTCTCTCAGCCTGGCCGCGTGAAAGCGGAAGGGCGGGGCGAGATTAACCCGGTGGCACCGAACACGACGCCTGAAAATCGCGCCCGTAACCGCCGTGTGGAAATTACTCTGCTGGTGTCGCCTGAAAACACTCAGGCCGAGCTGAACGGATTGCCGCAAGGAAACTAAGGAATGCTGACTACACTTCTTTCCATTTTGACCAACCGCATTCTGTGGAGCTTCCTCGGCGTAACGGCGCTTGCGGCGGTGATCTGGATGATTGGTCCCCTGTTGTCCATCGTGGACACCCGACCGCTTGAGTCTGAACAGAACCGTATTATCAGCATCGCCGTGGTCTATCTGCTCTGGGCACAGGGCCACATTCTGCCGCGCCTGTACAATGCCTGGCTGAACCGCAAGCTGATGGACAAGCTCAAAGAGAATACCGCCAGCCCGGAAGCCGCGGATCCGCAGAAGCGGCTGAACAGCGAGGAGCAGATCCTCGCCAGCCGCTTTGATGAAGCCGCGCAGATGCTTAAAAAAGCGCACTTCAGCAAAGCGGGTCAGGGCGCCCAGTGGACGCAGCGCTTCAGCACGCAATATCTCTATCAGCTGCCGTGGTACGTCATTATCGGCGCGCCGGGCTCCGGTAAAACCACGGCGCTGGTTAACTCCGGGCTGCAGTTCCCGCTGGCCGATCGCTTCGGTAAAACCGCGCTGCGGGGCATCGGCGGCACGCGCAACTGCGACTGGTGGTTCACCAATGAGGCGGTGCTGCTGGACACGGCGGGCCGCTATACCACCCAGGAGAGCGAGCAGGTGCAGGACGCCGGCGAATGGCTGGAGTTCATGGGGTTACTGCGTAAGTATCGCCGCCGCCAGCCGATCAACGGCGTTATCATCACCATCAGCATTTCTGACCTGCTCACCCAGTCCGCCGAGGCGTCCCGCCAGCAGGCGGTGAACCTGCGCCAGCGTCTGTCCGAGCTGCATGAACAGCTGGGTATCCGCTTCCCGGTGTACGTGATGGTGACCAAGGCCGACCTGCTTAAAGGCTTCCGCGCCTGGTTTGCCGACTACGATAAAGCGCAGCGCGAGCAGATCTGGGGCTTTACGCTGCCGTGGGAGCAAACAAAACATGCCGATTACGACCTGATGGGCAACTTCCAGCAGGAGTTTTCTCTGCTCCAGCAGCGCCTCGATGCCGGGCTGCCGGAAACCATGCTGAAAGAGCACGACGCGAAAACCCGCGCGGAAGCGTATCTTTTCCCGCAGGAGTTCGCCGCGCTGCGTCCGCTGCTGGCGGACTACCTGAGCACGGTCTTCGCCCGCTCTAACTTCGAAACCGAATTCTCTCCGCGCGGGATCTACTTCGCCAGCGGGACGCAGGAAGGCATGCCGTTCGACCGCGTAATGGGCGAACTGAACCGCGCGCTGTCGCTGCCGGAAGGGGGAGAGGCGGATAACTGGGATTCGGTCAGCAAAGAAGCGCCTATTCCGGGCGCTAAAGGTCAGAGTTTCTTCATTAAGAACCTGCTGCAAAACGTCATCTTCCAGGAAGCCGGGATCGCGGGTGAAAACCGCTGGTGGGAACTGCGCAACCGGGCGGTGATCTGGTCCGGCTACGCGGCGCTGCTGGCCCTGCTGGCGATCCTCGGCGGGCTGTGGTTGACCAGCTATGCCAAAAACAAGGCCTATCTGGAAGAGGTGGATGCGAAGGTGCCGCTGATCGACCAGCAGAGCAAGGCGTTGCAGAACCAGACCCAGCGTGACCTGTTCGATCTGCTGCCGCTGCTGAACGGTCTGGTTGACCTGCCGAAAAGCGACGCGTTTGATGTGAACGATCCGCCCGTAACCCGCCGTATGGGGCTCTATCGCGGGGATGACGTCAGCGATGCCTCGCAGTCGCTGTACCAGAAAGCGCTGGATCAGATGCTGCTGCCTGCCGTCGCCATGCACATTACCACCTGGCTTCGTAACGACAACGGTAGCGATGTGGAATACAGCTATGAAGCGCTGAAAGCCTATCAGATGCTGTATCAGCCGAAGCACTACGACGGTAAATTCCTGCATTCGTGGGTGATGCTCAACCTGCAGCGCAACCTGCCGCAGAACGTCACGAAGGCGCAGCTGGAGCAGCTTGAATGGCACCTGACGCAGCTTCTGGAGCCGAAAATTCAGGCCTCGCCGTATGCCCAGGATGAATCGCTGGTTGCCCGCGAAAGAGCGTTGATCGGCCAGCAGCCGCTCTCCACGCGCGTGTACGGTCGTCTCAAGCGCCTGCTGGAACATGATGACAACCTGAAGCCGGTCTCCCTTTCCGACCTGGGCGGACCGCAGAGCGAGCTGGTGTTTTCCCGCAAAAGCGGCAAGCCGGTGAGCGAAGGCGTGCCGGGGCTGTATACCCCGGACGGTTACTGGAAAAGCTTTAACGGCCAGATTGACAGCGTAACCACCGCCCTGCACGAGGACGACGCCTGGGTGCTGGGGGCAGCTACGGCGCAGGAGGATAAACAGCAGATCGATAACGCCGTGCGCCAGCTCTACATGCGCGACTTTATCGCTAACTGGGATCGCTTCCTCGCCGACATTCAGCTCAATAACAGCGCCGATCTTTCCCAGCGCATCAACACCGCCCGCCTGCTCTCCGGCGCAAACTCGCCGCTGCGCCGTCTGGTGCAGAACCTGAGCCAGGTCCTGACGCTGTCACGCAATACGCCAGCCCCGGAAGATGCGGATAAAGCGCAGGCGCAGAGCAACCGAGCCACCCGTACGCTGGAAGCGCTGTTCAGCAACAATGACGCTGCCCCGTCTCAGGCCGCCGTGGTCACCCAGGCGCCGGAGCAGCTGGTTACCGACCACTACGCGCCGATGATTGAGCTGGCGCAGCCGCTGGAGAAGGGCGGAAAGACCATCGTGTTTGATGATTTTCTCAAGCAGGTGGATGAGCTCTATCGCTACCTGACCGCCGTCCAGGACGCCGCCAACAGCGGCATGCCGGCACCGGGCGGCGAGGCGATCAGCCGTCTGCAGGCCAGCGCCGGTCGTCTGCCGGGCGGTCTGCAAACCATGTTCAGCAATATGGCGGTGGGCGCCAGCAGCGATACCCAGCGCCGTGACCTGGAAAACGTGCGTAAGCGGATTAACGTTGAGGTGGGCGGTTTCTGCCGTCAGGCGATTGCCGGTCGCTACCCGCTGGTGCGCAGCGCCAGCACCGAGGTCACCCCCGACGATCTCGCGCGTATGTTTGCGCCGGGGACCGGGCTGATGGACGCTTTCTTCCGCGACAATCTGACCAATAAAGTGGATACCACGCAGGCAAACTGGCGCTTTATGCCGGGCATCGACGGTAAAACGCTGCCGGGAAGTGAAGGACTGCTGAGACCGTTCCAGCAGGCCCAGTCGATTCGCGACGCCTTCTTTGCTAATGGCGCAACCACGCCGTCCTTCAAGGTGACGGTACGCACCGTGCGGATGGATAACACCATTCTGAACCTGACGCTGGACGTTGACGGCCAGATACTGCGCTACAGCCACGGTCCGCAGGCCGTACAGATCATGAACTGGCCGGGGCCGGGCGGCACCAACCAGGTACGCATGCAGCTGGGGCTGGCTAACGGCAGCACGGCGACGCTGGTCACCAACGGCGCCTGGGCGCTCAACCGCTTCTTCGATAAAGCGAGCACCAGCCCGGGCGCGGGGAGCCTGAGCCGTCAGGCCACCTTCAGCGTTGACGGACATCAGGTCACGCTGGAGTTTGCGCCGAACAGCATTCGTAACCCGTTCCAGCTTCCCCGTTTCTCATGCCCATAACCGCAAGGACAGCCGTATGACGAATACCCCTGCGATGAACCGCTACAGCTGGTATGGCAAATTACCCAGCGCCGGAGATTTTTTGCAGCGTCGCTTTCCTGACACTTTACAGCGCCAGTGGTCACACTGGTTCCAGGTTGGTCTGCTGGCCTGGCAGCAGGAAGAGCAGCGCAGCGGCGAGCGCCAGTTTCACAAAGCGCCAGTGTGGAATTTTGTGGTACCGCCGATGCTGGGCAGCCAGATGATCCAGATGGGCTGTCTGCTGCCTGGCCGCGACAGCGTTGGCCGACAATACCCGGTTTGCCTTCAGCTGAGCTTCACCCCGTCAGAGTGGTCGACCAGCCTGCTCAGCCAGGCCGAAAGCTGGTATCAGCAGATTGGGCGTCTGGGGCTGCACGCGGTGCGCAACAGTTTTTCCGCCTCGCAGCTCGATGAGATGCTGATGACCATTCCGGCGCCGCAGCCCGTCGAGCCGCAAAAGCGTTCCGACATCCTTGATGTAATTGGCTATGACGAGGATGGCCAGAGCACGCTGGGCTGGCCTCAGGCGGCGGAGTGTTTTGATCCGCTGCGTCAGACCAGCTACTGGTGGACCAACCGCTGCGACGGCTACCCGCTGTACACCCACGTGCACAGCGGTAACTTTACCGGGCAGCTTTTCACCCTGCTGTTCGACCCGGCAGGGGGCGCCCGTCCGGGGCGTCACGGTCTCTATCCGCCCATGTTTGATTAAGCAGGGATCTCATGAATATCGAAGAATTTCTTGCGCCAATAAGCCCCGAAAAACCCTGCGGCGAAAACCTGGAGTACGACGCCGACTTCCAGATCATGAATCAGGCCAGTCAGGGGAAAGCGGAACAGCAGTTTGGCGACACCATTATCCCGGCAGAGCCCGCTGACTGGAACACGGTAGAAAAATACGCCACCAGCCTGCTGACCCGCACCAAAGACCTTCGCGTACTGCTGGCGTTAACCCATGCCTGGACGCGCCGCCGCGGGCTTGCGGGCTACGCGGACGGATTATTGCTGGTTCAGGAGGCGATCGCCCGTTACTGGGAGCCGCTCTATCCGCTGCTGGAAGAGTATGGCGAAACCGACCCGTTCTATCGCATTAACGCTCTGGCAGGGCTGAGCGATAAATCTGACCTCACCGTCGCCGTGCGAAACGCCTCGCTTCTGCGTTCAAACGGCGATGAAATTTCGCTCCGGGATGCCCAGGCCCTGCTGGACGGCAGCAAGACGGAATGTCCGGACTATCCCGGCGGCCGTCCTCGGCTGATTGACGAGCTGGCCCGCGGCGACCAGCCGGGAACCGCAGCGGTTATCGTCATCAACGAACGTCTGCTGGCGATTCGCGAACTGCTCACCGGGCATCTCGGTGAAAGCGGCGTGCCCGAGATGGAACAGCTGCTGAAAACCGTGGGGCTGGTGGCCAGCGCCTGTCAGGTGACCGACATCAGCAAGCTGCTGCCGAACCGCGAGGCGCAGGCAGAACCACAGGCCGAGCAGCAGTCGGCGGCAGCGCAGCCCGTTCAGCCGGTCACCGACTGGCGCAGCGTGCAGGTCACCAGCCGCGCCGACGCGCAGCTGATGCTGGAAAAAGCGAAGCAGTATTTTGCGCAGTACGAACCGAGCCACCCCGCACCGCTGATGATTGAACGGGTGCAGCGGCTGTCAGAACTTAACTTTATGGACATTATTCGCGACCTGGCGCCAGACGGCGTTAACCAACTGGAAAACATCTTTGGGCGCCGCGAATAACGCGTCCAGGCATTATGACGACAGGCATGGAGCCTGCCGTTTCACCTTCACCGCGCATCTTTGATGGAGAACATCATGGCAATGAGTAACAGTGGGCAGAAATTCATCGCACGTAACCGTGCCCCCCGCGTGCAGATCGAGTACGACGTAGAGATCTACGGTGCAGAACGCAAGATTCAGCTGCCGTTTGTGATGGGCGTCATGGCCGATCTGGTCGGCAAACCGGTTGAAAACCTGCCGGCCGTCGACGAGCGTAAATTCCTCGAAATCGACATCGACAACTTTGACGAACGCATGAAGGCGCTGAAGCCGCGCGTGGCGTTCCAGGTGGATAACACCCTGACCGGCGAAGGTAAGCTCAACGTCGATCTGACCTTCGACAGCATGGACGACTTCCTGCCGGATGCGGTGGCCCGCAAGGTTGAGCCGCTGAACAAGCTGCTGGAGGCGCGTACCCAGCTTTCCAACCTGCTGACCTATATGGACGGCAAAAACGGTGCGGAAGAGCTGATCGCTAAAATTCTGCAGGATCCGACGCTGCTCAAATCCCTGAGCCAGTTGCCGAAAAATGACGAAAGTGCGAAAGGTAGCGAGGAATAATCAATGAGCAACCAGACTCAACAACATGAGCAGCAGGCGGGTCAGGCGTTCAGCCAGGATGAATTCAGCGCGCTGCTGAACAAAGAGTTCCGCCCGAAAACCGATCAGGCGCGTTCAGCCGTAGAGAGCGCGGTCAAAACGCTGGCGCAGCAGGCGCTGGAAAATACCGTCACTTTCTCCAACGACACCTACCGCACCATTCAGAACCTGATTGCCGGTATCGACGAGCAGCTGTCGCAGCAGGTGAACCAGATCATTCACCACGACGAGTTTCAGAAGCTGGAGAGCGCCTGGCGCGGTCTGAGCTACCTGGTGAACAACACTGAAACTGACGAGATGCTGAAGATCCGCTTTATGAGCATCTCCAAGCAGGAGCTGGGCCGCACCCTGAAGCGCTTCAAGGGCGTGGGCTGGGACCAGAGCCCGATCTTCAAGAAAATCTACGAGCAGGAGTACGGTCAGTTCGGCGGCGAGCCGTTTGGCTGCATCGTGGGCGACTACTACTTCGACCACAGCCCGCAGGACGTTGAGCTGCTGGGTGAAATGGCGCGCATCGGCTCTGCGGCGCACTGTCCGTTTATCACCGGTACCGCACCGGGCGTGATGCAGATGGAGTCATGGCAGGAGCTGGCTAACCCGCGCGACCTGACCAAGATCTTCCAGAACACCGAATACGCGGCCTGGCGTTCACTGCGTGAATCCGAAGATGCCCGCTATCTGGGTCTGGTGATGCCGCGCTTCCTGTCGCGTCTGCCGTACGGCATTCGCACCAACCCGGTGGACAGCTTTGATTTTGAAGAGCAGACCGACGGCGCAAACCACAACAGCTATTCCTGGGCGAACGCCGCCTATGCGATGGCCGCCAACATCAACCGCTCTTTCAAAGAGTACGGCTGGTGCACCTCGATTCGCGGCGTGGAGTCCGGCGGGGCGGTGGAAAACCTGCCGTGCCACACCTTCCCGAGCGATGACGGCGGCGTGGACATGAAGTGCCCGACCGAGATCGCCATCAGCGATCGTCGTGAAGCCGAGCTGGCGAAAAACGGCTTTATGCCGCTGGTTCACCGCAAAAACTCCGACTTTGCCGCCTTCATCGGCGCGCAGTCGCTGCAAAAACCGGCGGAGTATCACGACCCGGATGCGACCGCTAACGCGCGTCTGGCCTCTCGCCTGCCGTACCTGTTCGCCTGCTGCCGTTTTGCCCACTACCTGAAGTGCATCGTGCGCGACAAAATCGGCTCCTTCCGCGAGCGCGAAGAGATGGAGCGCTGGCTGAACGACTGGGTCATGAACTACGTCGACGGTGACCCGGCGAACTCCTCTCAGGAGACCAAGTCCCGCAAACCGCTCGCGGCTGCGGAAGTGCAGGTGCAGGAGATTGAAGATAACCCGGGCTACTACGCCGCGAAGTTCTTCCTGCGTCCACACTACCAGCTGGAAGGTCTGACCGTTTCCCTGCGTCTGGTTTCTAAACTACCGTCGCTGAAGACGAAAGACGCGTAATGATAATGGCTGCCGGGAAACCGTGCCCGGCGCTGGCTTTATAGCATGGAAATTTGAGAGGAAATATGACAGCGAGACCTTCGTTTGTTGCTGCCTGGGCGGCGGCAACACGTATTTACGATGCAAATGATTCTATCGGTAAAGTTAAGCAAGTTATCGGCGGCAAGGTTAAGCACAACTTCGAAATACCCGAAAATCAGGGCGGTTGGTCAAACAGTTGTGCCGTTCGCATGAGTTATGTTCTGAATTATACCGGGCATCCCGTTCCGCGTATTGCAAATCTCACAGTATCCGGTGCTGATAATAAATGGTACTTCTACCGCGTAAAAGATGTTATTGCCTGGTTGACGCGCCAGTGGGGTAAACCTGACATGATCGTGAGTTATCCTTCCATACCCGTACAGCAATTGGCCAACAAAAAGGGCGTAATTCTGTTTGAGGTACAGGGCTGGAATGATGCCGCCGGTCATGCCACATTCTGGAATGGTTTAACCTGTTCGGATCACTGTTATTTCAATGCGCCGGATACAAATTACACGACGACCAAAGCCAATTTTTGGGAGTTGCCATGAAAAAAATAATTGCTAGTCTACTGTTGCTCACCAGTTCCGCCTCTGTTTATGCAACTGACGATCCGGTGTCATTTGTCAAAAAATTGCCTTATAAGCAAGTTGTTAAAGACATTGTTCTTTCTCGCTGTCTGGCACAAGTGGCTGATGATAAAAGCCAGTTTTCTCTGGATGCAGCGCGTAGCAGTAATGCATTACTGGAGTGGGTGCCTTTCGATATTGAGAATGGTAATGACAAAATTAACGCTCTCATTAATAAATACAAGGGCGCAACCAATGCCTTCCATTCTGAGAGAAAACCAGAAGTACAAGGTGTGACCTTAAACTGCCTGCGACTTTATTATAGTGACGAACTTAATAAACTTGCTCCTCAATTAATCATCGGAAATCCTGATCGCACCTGGATTCAGGATAACCCGCAGTAGTAAAAGACTTCACATTCTTTCCATTTATTCCGGGAGAATGTAAGACTGTCAAATGACACGGGTCATTTGATGTGAGGCAGAGGTAAAATATGGACGGTTTTATTCAGCCCCATGCTTTCCTGTTTGCCATATAAGTGCTTTTTCGAAAGCAATATTGTTCATCCACGAAGAGTAGATATTATGGCTATTGATATGTTTCTGAAGGTCGAGGGTGTTACGGGCGAATCTAAAGATTCTAACCACACCGGCTGGACTGATATTACCTCCTTCTCCTGGGGCGCTTCCCAGCCGGGTAATATGAGCGTTGGCGGTGGCGGCGGTGCCGGTAAAGTTAACTTTAACGACCTGCACGTTAACGCGCTGATCGACAAATCCACCACCGCTGTCCTGAAACACTGCGCCAGCGGCAAACACCTGACTAAAGTTGAGCTGTCCGTCTGTAAAGCTGGCGGCCAGCAGGTGGAATATACCCGTATCACGCTGGAAGATGTGCTGGTCACTTCTGTTCAGTACACCGGTGCCGACAATGGCGATACCGTTGGTGTGACCTATGCCTTCCAGGCTGCGAAAGTGAAACAGCAGTACTGGGAGCAGACCACTGCGGGTGGTAAAGGTGCTGAAAGCAGCGCTGGCTGGAACATCAAAGAGAACAAAGAAGCGTAATAGCGTATATGGCCGGGGAATTTTCCCCGGTCTTTATCAACCTAAAGCGCCCTAAGGATTGGCGGGCATGGTTATGCAAAAGTTATTCGGTGTGTTTGCAGTCACGTTAATGGTCAGCACCTGTGTGTCGCATCCAGCACAATATCAGTCGCTTTCGGTTACGCTGAAAAACAATGAACCCTGCTTTGCTATCCCTGCTAATTCCGGGTTAGAAGCGCCGGTCATCAGCCATACACCCACCATTATGAAAAGAGCGGGAAAGGAATGGAAAACGATATCGCCGCCATCAACATATATCCCTGTAGTGACGTTAAATTCTCAGCAGTGCAACCAGTGGCGTGGTATCGCGTGGCAAACCGGAGAATATGATGTGGCACAGACAGTGTCGGCTAAAAACGATTCTATTCGCTATGCTGCCCGTTTCACCTTACAAGAAGGTCCTTCAGGCCAGTTTAAGCTTACGCAGACTGAATGAATGTGTTAACCCCAAACGCCGCCGTTTTCGCCCCGAGAGCGGCAGCGTTTGAGCGCTAATCATACCAGCAGGAATACGCCATGCGATTCACGATTATTTCTACGAAACCCGGTCATCAGCCGCCGCAGAGCAGCTGTGATTTTTACGCCCCGGGCGGCACCATTGGGCGCGGTACGGATAACAATCTGGTGTTGCCGGATAATGACCGCACCATCTCTCGGCTGCAGGCCATTGTTCACGTGGACGCCCAGGGCGAATGCCGCGTGACCAACCGTGGCAGCGTCACCCGCGTGGTATTAAATGATATTCCGCTGGAGCGAGGGCGTCAGGTTGAGCTGCAGGACGGCGACATTCTCGGTATTGATGATTACCGCATCGAAGTGACCGAACTGATCCACGACACCCAGCCCGTGAGCCGTATGGCCGCCAGCATGCATCAACAGGCGCGTCCGGCAGCCGCGCCTGCGGCCACTTCGCAACCCAAACCGGCGAGTGCTGCACCGCGCGGGAAAGCCGAGCCGACCGCCGTGCCAACTGAGATCTGGGATAGCCTGATGCAGGAGTTCTCCATCTCCGACAGCATCTCCAGCAACCGTACAAAACCGCAGCCTGCTGCATCGCACGACCCGTTCTCCCAGCCTGCGGCCCCGGAGCGTAACGCTGAAGACCCGCTGGCGATGTTCAACGACAGCGATCCAAAGCTCGAGCGTAAGAATGTTGACCCGGACACGCTGTTCAGCGACGAAGCCTTGTTCAAAAAAGAGAGTATTTTTGACGACGTTACCCCGTCAACGCTGGTGCCGCCGGGCGAGAATATCCCCGTCAAGCCAGAAGACGAGGCGACGGACGAGCTCGATCCGCTGGCCCTGTTTGGCGGTAAGGCCAGCGCGCCAGCCGCGCGTAATGACGACCCGCTCGGGCTGATGGGCGGCGCGCCATTAACCCATCCGGAAGACATGATTGATGAAAAGCCTGCGCCAGTGCCGGAACCTGAGCAGGAAGAGGACGTGCTGGCCGATTCTCCGCTGTTCGCCCCCGAGCCGCAGGAAGAACCGCGTGCTGAAGAAGAGCCCGCGCGACCGGATTACGCAGGCTTCACCATGCCTACGCCACAGGCCGTTGCGCGCAGCAGCGCTCAGGCCCCGAAGGGCCGCCTGCGCATCGACCCGGTCAATAACGCCGCCGCCCCAACCGCCACGGCGAACAGCGGTGAGAAGGGCGACGTGTTGCAGGGCGAGCTGCTGGAGGCGCTGCTGGAAGGCATGGGCCTGAGTGAAATGCAGCCCGTCCCGCAGTTTGACCGGGAAAATATGCGTCAGCTGGGGCAAATCCTCGGCATGTTCTCTCAGGGGACCGTGGCGCTGCTCTCCTCGCGCTCCATCCTCAAGCGTGGCGTAAAAGCCGATATGACCATGGTGCTGGATGATGCCAACAACCCGTTCAAGCTGTTGCCGACCGGTAAAACCGTGCTGATCCAGATGTTCGGCACCCCGATGCCGGGCTTTATGCCGCCAACAAAATCCGTGCGCGACGCGCTGATCGATCTGCAGGCGCACCAGCTGGGCATGATCTCCGGTATCCGCGCCATTATCGCCGCGATGCTGCAATCCTTTAACCCGGAACAGCTGGAAGAGCAGGCGAAGCAGAACGGGATGACCTCTCGTCTGGCGCTGCCGGGCAGCCGCAAAGCCGCCCTGTGGGACTATTTTGTTCGCAGCTATGGCGAGACGGCTGGCGAGATTGAGGATGACTTCCACACCCTCTTCGGCGAGGCCTTCCTTCATGCGTATGACATGGAGGTGAATCAGTACAAAGACTCACAGAGCGGATCGGAAGACAAATGAATATCGCAACGGCTTCTCTCTCCCGCCAGGGGACGCGCGCCAGCAACCAGGATCAGACGGGAGAAACCATAGGGGAACGTTCGGCCTGCTTTGTCGTCTGCGACGGCATCGCGGGCCTGCCGGGCGGTGAGGTGGCTGCAGAGCTGGCCCGCAACAGCATTATCTCCCGCTTCGATGGCGACAAACACCTTAATGCGCAGCACATCCGCGACTACGTGCAGACGGCGAACCGCACGATCCTCAGCGAACAGCAGGCCGTACAGGACTATCGCCGGATGGGCACGACGCTGGTCAGCCTGTTCATTGACCGTGATTACGGGCTGGCCTACTGGGCGCACGCCGGAGACAGCCGCCTGTACCTGTTTCGCCGGGGATGGCTGTGGCATGTGACCACCGACCACAGCCTGGTGCAGCAGATGAAAGACGCCGGACACCAGACCGACGATCTCAACAGCAACCTGCTGTACCTCGCGCTGGGGATTGAAAACGGCGGGCCGGAAGCGAGCTACAGCGACGTGGTGCAGGTTGAAGACGGCGATGCATTCTTACTTTGTACCGACGGGTTCTGGCACGGCGTCAGCGAAGAGCAAATGAAGCAGTCGCTGCATATGGTCAATACGCCGCAGGAGTGGCTGACCTTAATGAACCAAATCATTCAAAAGAATGGCGAACAGGAGGGGAATGCTCAGGATAACTATACTGCCCTGGCGGTATGGATGGGCAACCCTCAGGACACCACTTTGCTGCACACCCTCTCTGATGCAGCACAATTTCTTCCCTGCGGAACTGATTAGACACACAAGGAACGATATGAAACTTTGGCTATCGGGTTTGGCACTTCTGGCGGTCACCTCCACCGCGCAGGCTGAGAATTTCCGCATCGTGCAGTCTCCTGCGCAGAAGCTGGATATCTGGATCGACAACATCAAAGACAACACGCCGCAGAGCTGGTGTAAGCCTGAGGTGGCGCTGCGTATTGTGGCGAACGGCAAGAAAGACGTCTCCGTGCTGGAGAACTTTGTGCCGCGTCTTGGCTCCCTGCTGGAACACCAGTGCAGCAAAGTGAATAAGCTTAGCTGGACGCTCAACGATCCGGCGGGTACCACGCTGGCGCAGGGCACTGCAGGCAAAGCGCAGGACTGGGCGCTGGTGGTGAAGCAGGAGGAGGCGGCGCCTGCTGCGACCGTCACCGCAACTCCAGCCAGCGGCGCGTTACTGCCGCCGGACCAGAACGTGGCTTCCCGCACTGTCGCGGCTGACCGCACGCCGTGGCAGGAATTTACCCTGCAGGACGGCTGTCATCTTCGCACCTTCTGGGAAGGGGGCGCTTCCGCTCCGGCGCTCTTTATTCCGGATTCTGACACCACCCGCTGCGGTAACGGCAGCTGGCTGAGCGGACACACCGTTGTTTCGCAGTCCCGCAACGGTGAACAGAAAGAGATGGCGGTGACCTACATCCATGGCTTCCCGGTGACGGGGCTGAATCAAAGCGCCGATCCTGAAAACGCGCTGATCACCTCCGTCAACAAAGAGCGCATGGTATTCAGCACGCCAAACAGCGACCAGAGCTGGATGATCCTGCCTTACGATAACGCCCTGAACAGCTGGAAAAGCAACGGTACCGTAGCGGTGGAGATTTCCCGTGAAATCGCCAGCGATGACGCAAAACTGCAGGCGCGTATCGCGGCGGTGAAAAAAACGTGGAGCGCCTGGGTCGCACCCGGCACGCCGCTGAATATCGTTCTGATTGATACCCTGCGTCCTCAGCTGCGCGATCCGGCCGTCGGCGCATGGCGCGCGGCGAATTAAGGAGTGGCTATGAATACGCTCTATCAACACCTGGCGGGCGAGTCGCTCAACGACGCCCTGGCGCGCCTTGAAGCTGAAATCAAAGCCCGTCCGGCGGATGCCGACCTTCGCGCCGCGTTCGTGCAGTTTTTAACCCTCAGCGGCAACTGGACGCGTGCGCTGACCCAGCTGAAAAGCTGGCTGGCGCTCAAGCCCCAGGCGAAGCCCACCGTCACGCTGCTGGAGCAATCCATTCAGGGCGAGCTGCAGCGCGCGCAGGTGATGGCGGGACAGGCGCGTCCGTCCATGCCTGAAACCCAGTGGCCGTGGCTGACTGCCCTGGCCGCGGCGCTGGGCGAGGAGGGCGAGCGCGCGCAGGCGCTGCGTCTTGAAGCCCTTGAACAGGCTCACGCAAACCCAGGCCGCATCGCCCTCGAAAACGAGGAGACGCAGGCCTTTGACTGGCTGATGGATGGCGATGCCCGTCTCGGCCCGGTCTGCGAAACCATCGTCAACGGCCGCTATTTCTGGCTGCCGTTTAGCGCTATCGCGGAGATCCGTTTCCAGGCCCCTGCCAGCGTGACCGATCTGGTCTGGCGTCACGCGCTGGTGCGCCTGACCGACGGTACGGAGCAGGTGTGTCAGATCCCGGCGCGTTATCCGTTTGCTGCCGATGCCCCTGATGCGCTTAAATTGGGCCGCGTCACCGAATGGCAGCCGCTCGACGAAGACGGCACCCTTTACGAAGGTATGGGCCAGAAAGCCTGGCTGAGCGAGGAAAGCGAAAGCCCGCTTCTGTCCTTAAGCCTCGTGACGTTTGCGACGGATGGAGCCGATGAGTAATCCCGCTGGCGAAGGCGATCTGCTGCGCAGCGGCTGGCAAGCCCGCAGCAAGCAGGAGAAGGTGGGGGCGCGCGACAAAATGCAGCCCTCGCTGCTGGATCGCCTCACCGATAATGACCCGGAAAAAAAACGCGAGTCGGCCAACAGCAATCTGATCACCCACGCCGCCCTGCGCCGCAATGTGCTGCGCGATCTGCAGTGGCTGTTTAACACCATTAACCACGATGCCTCCGGCGATTTGAGCGCCTTGCCGCACGTGAACCGCTCGGTGGTCAACTTCGGCGTCGCGCCGCTGGCCGGGAAAAGAATGTCGGATATCGAATGGCACGATATTCAGCGCAAGCTCACCGAGGCCATCATCAATTTCGAACCACGCATTTTGCCGCAGGGGCTGCAGGTCCGCTGCGTCTCGGATACCTCCTCGCTGGATCTGCACAACGTGCTCTCCATCGAGATCAAAGGGCGTTTATGGTGCGTGCCGTACCCGCTGGAGTTTCTGTTTCGTACCGATGTCGATCTGGAAAACGGCCATTTTGAACTGAAAGATGCGGGGTAATCATGGAAAGTAAACTGCTCGAATACTACAACCGCGAGCTGGCCTACCTGCGCGAAATGGGGGCCGAGTTTGCCGAACGCTATCCTAAGGTCGCCGGACGGCTGGGCATGCGCGGCATCGAAGTAGCGGACCCGTATACCGAACGTCTGATGGAGGGCTTCGCCTTCCTGACCTCCCGCGTGCAGATGAAAATGGACGCGGAGTTTCCGCGCTTCTCCCAGCGTCTGCTGGAGATGATTGCGCCTAACTATCTCGCGCCCACCCCGTCGATGGCGATTGCCGAGATTGAGCCCGACAGCAGCCGGGGCGACCTGAGCAAGGGCTTTATCGTGCCGCGCGGCACCATGATGGACAGCCTGGCGCTGAAAAAAACCGGCGTGACCTGCAGCTATACCACGGCGCACGAGGTCAACCTGCTGCCGCTGAAAATCGACAAGGTCGAGCTGGGCGGCGTGCCCGCCGATCTGCCGCTGGCGCAGCTGGGGCTGAGCCAGCGTGGGATCGGCAGCGCCTTGCGGATCCGCATCGCCTGCGACGGCCCGCAAAACCTCGGGCACCTGGATTTCGACCGTCTGGAATTTTTCCTCGGTGGTCCGGACATTGAAGCGCTGAAGCTGCTGGAGCTGGTGATGGAGCACCACGCCGGGATCGTCTGTCAGACGGTCAGCCCGCAGCCGCAGCGACAGCTGCTGACGTCTGACGCGCTGCGCCAGGAGGGCTTTGAGCCAGACCAGGCCCTGCTTCCTGACGATCTGCGCAACTTTGACGGCTACCGCCTGCTGCAGGAGTATTTCGCGTTTCCGGCCCGCTTCCGCTTCATCAGCCTGAGCGGCCTGAGCACGCTTATCGAACGCTGTGAAGGCGAAAAAGCCTTCGACATCTTCATTCTGCTGGATAAGTCGGATGAACAGCTGGAGCGCGTGGTCGATGCCAGCCATCTGGCGCTGCACTGTACGCCGGTCATTAACCTGTTCCCTAAGGTCGCGGCGCGTCAGAAGCTGAATGAAGGCCAGCATGAATACCATCTGGTGGTGGATAACATCCGTCCGCTGGATTATGAAATTTACGCGGTCAAAAAAATCTATGGCAGCGCCGACGGCCAGCGTGATGACCAGACGTTTCGTCCATTCTGGAGCACCTGGAGCGGTGATGCGGGCAACTACGGGGCCTATTTTTCCCTGCGCCGCGAACAGCGCGTGCTGTCCGAACACGCCCTGCGCTACGGTACCCGCACCGGTTACATCGGTTCAGAGGTGTTTGTTTCGCTGGTGGATGAACAGCACGCCCCGTGGCAGGAAAACCTGCGCTATATCTCTGCCGAGGTGCTCTGCACCAGCCGCGACCTGCCGCTGATGCTGCAGCAGGAGCTCGGGCAGTTCATTATGGCCGACTCCATGCCGGTGAAATCCCTCACCCTGCGCAAAGGCCCGACGCCGCCGCGCCCGGCGCTGGCGGAAGGGTTCAGCACCTGGCGGCTCATCAGCCAGCTGCAGATGAACTACCTCAGCCTGATGGACAGCGAAAACGAAGACGGCGCGGCCGCGCTGCGCCAGCTGTTAGGGCTGTACGCCAACCTGGCAGAAACGCCCGTTGCGCGCCAGGTAGAGGGGGTACGCCACTGCGTGCTGGAGCCGGTTCACCGCCGCGTGCCTGAACCTGGCCCGGTCGTTTTCGCCCGTGGGATCGGCATTACCCTGACGGTCGATGAGCGAGCCTTTTCCGGCGCCAGTCCGTGGCTATTCGGCAGCGTGATGGAGCGTCTCTTTGCCCGTCTGGTGTCCATCAACAGCTTTACGGAGTTCACCCTGAAAAGTCAGCAGCGCGGCGAGATTGGCTACTGGGCGCCGCGGATGGGTAAAAGGGCGCTGATATGAGTGAGGCTGCCACTGCACCGCTGCGCGTGCATCGTCTGACCCGGCTGCCGGATACGTTCTGGAGCGGCGTCCGCGAGACGCCCTGGCGCTACGATCTGTTTCAGCTGTTAAGGCGCATTGATGCCCAGGGCGGCGAGCGCTACCCGCTGGGACGCGCGCCGCTGCCGAAATTCGAACCGCTGCGCATCGGCCAGCAGCCGTCGATGAGTTTTGCACCGTCGACGGTGGCTCAGGTCCGCCAGCGGGAGGAGAGCGGGCTTCATGAGGTGTCTATCCTCAGCTTTGGCCTGTTTGGCCCGAACGGCCCGCTGCCGGTCCACATGACCGAATACGCCCGCGAGCGTATTTATCATCATCAGGACACCAGCCTGAGCGCGTTTGCCGACCTGTTCCATCATCGCCTGGCGCTGCTGTTTTACCGCGCCTGGGCGGATGCGCAGCCGGCTGTCTCTCTGGATCGCGCCGATAACAGGCGCTTTGAGGGCTACCTGGCGTCGCTGATTGGCATGGGCCAGCCGGGGCAGATGAACAAAGGCAGCCTGAGCCCGCATGCCCGCTTTACCCACGCCGGACACCTGACCCGTCACGGGCGGGATCCGGAGGGCCTGGAGAAGATCCTGCGCAACTATTTTAAAGCACCGGTCAAACTGGTGAGCAACGTACCGCAGTGGATGCCGCTTTCCACGCGCGAGCAGGCGCAGCTTGGCGCAGGACGCCGCATGCCGCGCATGGGTGAGTCCGCTTTTCTCGGCGTTGCGGTGCGAGACGTGCAGCACAAGTTTCGCATCGAAATTGGCCCGCTGAGCGCGGAGGAGTACAACCGTTTTCTGCCGGGGGAAGCGTGGGTCACCGAGCTGCGCGACTGGGTGCGTCAGTACGCCGGGGTGGAGTTTGAATGGGAAACGCGGGTTATCCTGCGTGAAGACGCGGTGCAGGGCACCACGCTCGGCAGCAATGGGCGGTTAGGCTACAACACCTGGCTGGGCCTTCAGCCGCGGCCTGTCCCGCGTGGCGAACTGGTGTATCGCGCAGAGCGGCAATCCTTCCGTATATCGAATCATTGTTAATGGAAACTAACATGTCAGAAATTAGCCGTGCCGTGCTTTTCGGCAAACTGGATACGCTGTTATTTACCTCTCTGGAAAGCGCGACTGCGTTCTGCAAGCTGCGCGGCAACCCCTATGTTGAGCTGGTACACTGGCTGCATCAGCTGATGCAGCAGCAGGATGGCGATCTGCAGCAGGTCATCCGCCACTTTGCCCTTGATGAACAGCAGCTGACGCGCGATATCGTGGCCGCGCTGGATGTCCTTCCGCGCGGGGCGAGTTCCGTTTCCGATCTCTCCGAACACATTGACAGCGCCGTGGAGCGCGCCTGGGTCTTCGGCTCGCTGAAGTTTGGCGTTAGCCGTATTCGCGGCGGCCATTTACTGATCGGCATGCTGAAAACCTGGAACCTGGCTAACGTGCTGAAAAGTATCTCGTCGCAGTTCACCCGCCTTAACGTCGAGGTGCTGATTGAGCAGTTCGACGCGATTTGCGTCAACAGCAAAGAGACGCAGCAGGCCGCTGCCGCCGCAGACGCACCGGCGGGTACGGTACCGGCGGCGCAGGGGACGCTGGCCCAGTACGGCCAGGATCTGACCGCCCGAGCCCGCGAAGGGAAGATTGACCCGGTTGTCGGGCGCGACGAGGAGATCCGCCAGATGGTGGATATCCTGATGCGTCGCCGCCAGAACAACCCTCTGCTGACCGGAGAAGCCGGGGTCGGCAAAACGGCGGTGGTGGAAGGGCTGGCGCTGCGTATCGCCGACGGCGACGTCCCGGAGCCGCTGCAAAATATTCAGCTGTGGCTGCTGGATATCGGCATGCTGCAGGCTGGCGCAGGCATGAAAGGCGAGTTCGAGGCCCGGCTGCAGGCGCTCATTAATGAAGTCCAGTCCAGCGCCACGCCAATCATTCTGTTTATTGATGAGATCCACACCCTGATTGGCGCTGGCGGCCAGCAGGGGACCGGCGATGCGGCGAACCTGCTGAAGCCTGCGCTGGCGCGCGGACAGCTGCGCACCATTGGCGCTACCACCTGGGCGGAATACAAAAAGTACATCGAGAAAGACCCGGCGCTGACCCGTCGTTTCCAGACGGTGCAGGTGCACGAGCCGGACGAAGCGAAAGCCATTCTGATGCTGCGCAGCACCGTGTCGCCGCTGGAGGCGCACCACCAGGTGCTGCTGCTCGACGAAGCGGTCAGCGCGGCGGTGAAGCTGTCGCATCGCTACATTCCGGCGCGTCAGCTGCCGGACAAAGCCGTTGCGCTGCTCGACACCGCCTGCGCCCGCGTCGCGGTCAGCCAGAGCGCGCCGCCTGCGCAGCTGGAAGACTGCCTGCGTCACCTTGCCGCGCTGGACGTGGAAATTGAGATCGCTGAACGCGAAGCGCGCGTCGGCGCCGGTGATGCCGATCGCGTGACGGCCTTAATCGCCGAACGCGCCGCGTATGAAACAAAACGCGAAGCCCTGTCCCGGCGCTGGGAAGAAGAGCGCAGCCTGGTGCAGGAGATTATTCGCCTGCGCGCGGCGCTGTTCGCGGCGGGCGATGAAGATAGCGCCGAGCTGCGCGCCCAGCTGGCGGAACAGCAGCAGGCGCTGAACGCCTTACAGGGCGATGAACCGCTGCTGTTTGCGGCGGTGGATGAAAACGTGGTCGCCGCCGTGGTCTCTGACTGGACCGGGATCCCGCTGGGCCGGATGGTGAAAAACGAGATCGACGCGGTACTCAACCTCGCCGACACGCTGAACCAGCGCGTTATCGGCCAGCGTCACGGTCTGGATCTCATTGCCCGCCGGGTGAAAACCTCGCGAGCGAAGCTGGACGACCCGAACAAACCGGTGGGCGTCTTTATGCTGTGCGGCCCGTCCGGGGTCGGTAAAACCGAAACCGCGCTGGCGCTGGCGGAATCCCTGTACGGCGGCGAGCAGAACGTTATCACCATTAACATGAGCGAGTTCCAGGAAGCGCACACCGTTTCCACCTTAAAAGGTGCGCCTCCGGGATACGTAGGGTATGGTGAAGGCGGCGTGTTAACCGAGGCCGTGCGCCGCCGTCCGTACAGCGTGGTGCTGCTGGACGAAATTGAAAAAGCGCACCCGGACGTTCACGAGATCTTCTTCCAGGTCTTCGACAAAGGCTGGATGGAAGACGGCGAGGGGCGACACATTGATTTCCGTAACACCATCATTATTCTGACCTCCAACGTTGGCACCGACCTGATTAGCGCCATGTGCGCCGATCCGGAGCTGATGCCGGAGCCGGACGCCCTGAGCGGCGCCCTGCGCCAGCCGCTGCTGGAGGTATTCCCACCGGCGCTGCTGGGCCGTCTGCTGGTGGTGCCGTACTACCCGCTCAGCGACGAGATGCTGGGGCAGATAGTTCGCCTGCAGCTCAAGCGCATCCAGCGTCGTCTGGAAGAGAATCACAGCATCATTTCTGAGTTTGACGACAGCGTAGTGGAACAGATTGTTCAGCGCTGTACCGAGGTGGAGTCCGGCGGCCGCATGGTGGACGCTATTCTGACTAACACCTTGCTGCCTCAGATGAGCCAGATCTTACTTACCGCCAGCCGCAGCGACGAGCAGTACCGACGTCTGCACGTCACCTGCGAGCAGGGCGAGTTTCACTGTCAGTTTGCCGCGTAATAATCATCAAGAGAACTGTAAAAGATGACGGATAATGATAACAATCGGACTGTCCCAAACGCGCTCCCGGTCGGGTACCGCTTCAACGAGTTTGAAATCAAAGAGGTGATCGGCGGCGGCGGTTTTGGCATCGTCTATCGCGCGTGGGATCACCAGCTCGAACGCACTATCGCTATCAAAGAATTTATGCCTTCCTCGCTCGCCGTGCGCGGCGACGACATGACCCTGGTGCTGCGCAGCGAGCGCTTTGGCAAAGCGTTTTCCGCCGGTCTGAACAGCTTTATTCAGGAAGCCCGTCTGCTGGCGCGCTTTAACCACCCGAACCTGCTGCACGTCCTGCGTTTCTGGGTGCAAAACGACACGGCCTACATGGGGACGCTGTTCTACAGCGGAACCACGCTTTCGCGCCTGCGCGAAGAAAAGCCGGAGCTGATCAACGAAGCCTGGATCCGCCGCACGCTGCCGATGCTGTTTGGCGCGATCAAGACCATTCACGACGAAGGCTACCTGCACCGCGATATTTCTCTGGATAACATTCAGATCCAGGATAACGGCCTGCCGGTACTGCTCGATTTTGGCTCTGCGCGCCGCACCATCGGTAACCTCTCTGACGAAACGGAAACCATGCTGCGCCCGGGCTTTGCGCCGATTGAGCAGTACACCGACGACAACGAAAGCGAGCAGGGTCCGTGGACGGATATTTACGCCCTTGGCGCCGTGCTCCGTACCCTGATTGTGGGGTCGCCGCCGCCGGTCAGCGTGGTGCGCTCCATTCAGGACACCTGTAAACCGCTGGTCGAGCTGATGCCGCAGGGCTATTCCATTCCGCTGCTTCAGGCCATCGACCGCGCGCTGGCGCTGCACATGGAGGACCGTCCGCAGTCAATCGACGAGTTCGCCGCGCTGATAGAGATGCCGGTCGCCGGTATCAACGACGTGCTGACGGCGAAAAAGCCCGGCACGATGCTGGTTCCGGTTGAAGACGAGAAACCGGCTTCGCTGCTCGACTGGCGCCGCTACAAGATCCCGGGCATGGTTGCCGCAGGCGTGCTGGTGGGTATTGTCGCCGGGGCGATGCTGTTCAGCAGCGGTAATGATGCTCCCGAGCAGGCTGCACAAGCACCGGCAGAGACGCGTCCGACTGAAACCGCCGCGAACGCGCCAGACGTGAAGCCGGAAACGGCGAAGGTTAACGAGCAGGCGACGGCGGAACAGACTCCACCGCCTGTCGAGGCCAGCCCCGTTGCGTTGGTCTATATCCGCATCCTCGACGGCGAAACGCTGAAAGTGAACGGCGAGCCAAAAGCGCTGCGCCCGGCGACCAACGGCTATGCATCGCTCAAGCTGCCAGCCGGTGAAGTGAAGATTGAACTGCAGGGCAACGGAAGAACGCGTGGCCAGACGCTGGATATTGCCAAGCCGGGTACCTGGCTGGTGAATCCGTAAATACGATAAACAGGGATCCTTATGGAAGTGTACGATCTTCGAAGCCAAAGGCTTCAGCCAAAAGAATTTGAAAAGATTGTCGCTCCTGTTTATGCACGGAGCGATATAGGGCGTGAATTTGTCGTTGTGCGCGGAGCATCAAATCCGTTTCACAGCATCGATGGATTGACGTTACGACATCGCTTCGAATTTAACCCTAACGCGGTGTTTGATCCGCTTTACGCGCAGAATCTTAATAAGATTGAACGCTTAATTGATTCAGGCGAAGTTGTGTTAATCGATCGTCGCCAACGAACGAAAGCCATCTACCCCTTTTATATCTCTGAATCAGGAGAGTTATTTTGTGTAGATGAGGCTATGTATCGTCCGGCTTTTGTAAACTATGTCCTCGAAAGATACCGACATAATGTTGCGCTGTTTGGAAAACCCGCGCCAACGAGAGATGCTTTTGTCCCCTCCACGGGTAAATATGGCCCGGGATACTGGAAGACGGTGGATAATGATTATCATGGCACGAAAAATGTCGTGATTATGGCGATTAACCGGCTGACGAGTATGGGGGATGAGGGGCGAGTATTTGGTTCTGATGGTAAAGATTATATGAATACCTCGCGGGACAAAATCCAACACTGGACTCCTTTACCCGGCGATTTAGATGGCGATTCGCGCGCATTATTATCTGAAAAGTCGGTCATCAGGCGATTTGGGGAGCAGCGATCGATTTATCAAAAGTATCAGGAAGGGGATGATGCCTGGGCTGTAAGCGGTAAATCCTGGCAATGGATACCTGGAGTCAGAGAAGAGGATTATGAATTTAAAAAGTAAATTATGGTATTTCTGGGGATGCATGGATGTACTGGCTCTTTTGCTTTATTGTGTAAATTCGCTTCGCCAAGACAGGATTCCCTTCATTTCAGATATAATCGCGTTCACAGAAACCTCGGGTGTGGTTTCCGGAGGCGGTTACAACTTTATCGTAACACTCTTTTTTATATGTGATTTGCTCTTGTTGCTTTCACTTTTTGGTTCGTCCTGGCTCTTTTTTAAAAGAAAAGACGTTGCGATTAAATTTGCCCTTGTTCAGGAAATATTTCGTCTAATTTCGTTCAGATGTTCGGTTTCTATTTTCCCACTGCTGATAAGTGTATTTGGTATTTCAAGTGTCTGGGTAAGTTTAGGATTGTTTGTTATCTCGGAACTGCTGAAAGTATATTCTCTTGTTTACTTAATGGGCAAAAGAGAAAGAACTCATTCACTTTGATATATAAATGACGCTCATGCATAGATGCGAACCTCTTTTCTGAATCGCATAAGCTATATGGAATACAGATTATGCTCAACCGAATTACCGTTCAGCTCCCGGTCGAGGGGCTGCTCTTCTGGAAACTCTCCGGCCGTGAGGCGATGTCCGAGTCGTTCGCCCTGACGCTGACCCTGCTTGGCACCGACGCGCGCATCGACCGCAGCAAATTGCTCGGTCAGCCGGTCACGGTGACCATCCCGACGCAGAACCTGCTCACCTCCCGCTATATCAACGGCAAAGTCACGCGCGTGGCGGTGAGCGCCGTTGAGCTGACGGGCACCCGCTATGCGGTGTACCAGCTGACGGTGGAGCCGGACCTGTGGCCGATGAAGCGCGACCGTAACCTGCGTATCTTCCAGGGGCAGACGGTGCCGCAGATTGTAAAAACCCTGCTGGGTGAGCATCAGGTCAACGTTGAGGATAAACTCACCGGCAGCTACCGGGTGTGGGACTACTGCGTGCAGTATCAGGAATCGAGCCTGGACTTCATCAGCCGCCTGATGGAGCTGGAGGGGATTGCGTATCACTTCAGCCACGAGGCCGACAAACACACTCTGGTACTGACCGACGCCGCCACCCAGCACCAGCCGTTCAGCGGCTATGAGGTCATTCCTTACCATCAGACGCCGTCCGGCGGCAGTACGGATGAAGAGGGCATCAGCCAGTGGGCGCTGGAGGACAGCGTCACGCCGGGGATTTACAGCCTCGACGACTATGACTTCCGCAAGCCGAACGCGTGGCTGTTCCAGGCGCAGCAGAACCCGGCGTCACCGAAACCGGGCAGCATCGACGTGTACGACTGGCCGGGCCGCTTTGTGGAGACAGGCCATGCGGAGTTCTACGCCCGCATCCGTCAGGAGCGCTGGCAGGTGGAGCATCAGCAGATTCAGGCCACCGCCACGGCGGCGGGGATTGCGCCGGGGCACACCTTCACGTTAACCAACGCGCCGTTCTTCAGCGACAACGGGGAGTATCTGGTGACGGCGGCGGGCTATCACTTCGAAGAGAACCGCTACGCCAGCGGCGAGGGGGAGACCATTCACCGTACCGATTTTACGGTCATCCCGTCGGCGGTGGTCTACCGTCCGGCGCAGAGCACGGCGTGGCCGCGCACCTACGGCCCGCAGACGGCGAAAGTGGTGGGGCCGCAGGGGGAGAGTATCTGGACGGACAAATACGGCCGGGTGAAGGTGAAGTTCCACTGGGACCGCCTGGCGAAGGGCGATGACACCAGCTCTTGCTGGGTGCGCGTGTCGAGCGCGTGGGCGGGCCAGGGCTACGGCGGGGTGCAAATCCCGCGCGTCGGCGATGAGGTGGTGGTGGACTTTATCAACGGGGACCCGGACCGTCCGATTATTACCGGGCGCGTGTACAACGACGCAAGCATGCCGCCGTGGGCGCTGCCGGCTGCGGCGACGCAGATGGGCTTTATGAGCCGCAGTAAGGACGGCCACAAAGATAATGCCAATGCCCTACGATTCGAGGATAAGGCCGGGCAAGAGCAGATCTGGATTCATGCTGAAAAAAACATGGACACCGAGATCGAGAACTGCGAGACACATGACGTAGGGGTAGACCGTAAAAAAATTATCGGCCGGGATGAGCACGTAACGGTTAAGCGTAACCGCGACGTGAACGTTGGGGCGAATTCAACCAGCAACACGGGTAATCAGCACAAATTCAATGTAGGTAAAAACCAAACCGTGTTGACTATGGATAAAGAGGGAAATGCTCTGCTGGAAGCGACGACCTCGATTAAGTTAAAGGTGAATGATAACTACATTCTTATCACGCCATCGACAATTGAAATTATCGTTTCCGAAGGGACACTCAAGGCTGAGAGTATTACGGAGGCATCCTTCAAAGGGACGGAGTTGACGAAGTTAGGCGGCGGAATAAATGCCGAGATGAAAGCTAATGATACTCTTAATCTCAATGGTACAAACCTGACAGATATTAAAGGCGCTGTTGTTAAAATTAACAGCTAATATGTAGAAGGATTTTTGAACATGGGACAGCCTGCCGCCAGAGCGACCATAGATGTCAGCGCACATTCGGGGCCAATACAGTCGGGAAGCCTGGACGTCATCATCGGCGGTTTTCCCGCCGCTCGAAAGGGTGATACGTTATCCTGCTCGACGCACGGCAGCGGTATTATTGTGGGGGGCTCCGGTACTGTCTTCGTTAACGGTATGCCACTTGCACGTCAAGGAGACAAGACGAAGTGTGATGCTAGCGGCTCACCGGCACCTGCCATACCGAAAGCAGCAGCACCTCAATATTGGGGGGGCACGCTGGCGAAAAATGCCGGCGAAGATGGGATGATGCACGGCGAACATTTTGATGCTCGTGTTCTGGGTGCGTACGCCAGCCTCGAAGATAAAAACCTCAACGGTGATTTTGATACCGCTTCAGCTGGTTTTGCGTTGGCGGATATTACCATTGGGAATATGAAAAGTAAGGATCTGCTGCGGGCAGAAATGCGTAATAAACTCGCCGTCGCCAATGCGACGGGGTCTCTGTATGGTGGCGGCAACGATATTTATGGCTTGAATGCGAATGCCGCTGCGACAGGTGAGCAATACGGTGGTTCGGTTGCTGCGGGTAAAGAAGGAACGTTGTATGGTGGAGTATCAGGGGATGTAACTATCGGTACAGCAGAAGCTAAAGCCGTATTAGAAGTTTATACCGGCAATGATGGGAAGTATGGTTTGACTGCTGACGCCGGTGCGGAAGCGAAAGGAGTGAAAGGCGAAGTTTCGGGTAACCTTGATATTCTGGGCATCGTTTCCGGAGAAGCAAAAATCGACGGTAGCTTTGGGTCTGCTGGTCTCGCGGGAGGTGGAAGCGCTTTCTGGGACACTAAAGATTATTCCGTTAACGTCAGGGTGACTGGTGGAGCTGCAGGGCTTGTAGGGCTTAAGGGTGATGCAAGTCTGAAAGTGGCATTTAAGCCTATACTGGATTTCTTTGACTATTTGTATGGCGAAGAGGATGAGCCAGCCGTCACCTCTGTTCCGACAGAAAGCGGAGATGGGACAATTATTACCGGGTGTGTTACTGTTTTGATAGGCGATTAAAGGGTGTGAGAGGACAATGAAATAATGAAATGGGCTGGCTTAACGATTTTTAGTTTAATCACTTTGATCTATATCTGGAATGGAAAAGATCTGTATACAAAACAAGAATGGCGTGGTTTTGGAATAAAATTCATTTCAGTACTGATTGGTGCATTTGTATTGGTCATTGTTTTGGTTGGTCTTTCTAAGTTCATCCCGTTGCTTACCAGAGAAACTGCACGGTCATTATCAGTAATAATACCTGCTTCTTTTATGGCAGTGCTTCTATCGAAATTTTTTGTCGTGATGTTGAATAATATTTTCGATATTATTATGCGATTCCACAGGCGCTATAACACTGCAGCAAACTATTCAAAGTTATTATCACTATCTGGTAAGTATGGGGCAAAATCACGCCTGGTAGTAAAGTGTCTGGCATCGTTAGGCTGTATCTTAATGTTCTATGGCATCTGGTTTGGCAGCACGGTCTGAGTTGAAGAGGTTTTATGAACACTGATAATAATTATGCTTTTCCCGTCGTCTCAACCGCAAGCAATGAAGAGATTAAGGCGAACTACTGGAAATGCCTGTATACCTCTGCTGATAAAAAAATGCTTCAGTACTGGGTGATTTTGCCAAATCGTGTTAAGCCAGCTGAACTAACACCGCAACACCTTCCTGACGTTGGCTTGACGAACTTGGGTCGCTATGCCACCGATGATGCTCAGCCCTATATGGAAGTTTGGGCCGCTTATGAACGCTGTCAGTGGGAGATGAATCCCTCGGATTGGCTGTTTAATAAACTGGAACTGATGGGCGAGAAAGTGTTGAACCAGCGCTTGATTGCGCATCCTTCCGGTAGTGGCCTTTTTGCAGATGTGCTAACTCTCAAAACGCACTCGTCCGGCGACGAGGTCATTTCACGTTATACCGTACAGAAAGATTACAATCCGCAAGAAGGTGGCGGGAATTATTTCCTGATTAAAGCGGCCTGTGCCGCTCGTGACTACCCTGCGCTGGCGAATGATATTTACTTTACGGTAGTGAACTGGGATTTACTGCATCGTAGTAACCTGGCTCTGGCTGAACTGCTTAAGACCGTGAGCCTCAGCGCTAAAAACAGCAGTGGATTTAAAGTACCGGAATCCTGGCAGGTGAATCCCCTTACAGAAACGCGTCTGGTGGTCGAGCACTCGTTTGATGGCACTAACTACGGTGTCATTAATCTTTGCTTTTTTTCGCAGGAGATGTTGTTTATCGCGCAGGATGTTTTTAGCGTTTCGATTAAACGGTTTCACGATCGAGAACCTGCCGTTACGCTTAAGACTGAAGCACTTGCTACTATTCCAAATGAGTTTAATCCATCCCTGGGAAAAAAACTGTGGACATGCCGGGGGGAAATGTTCAGCGCAGAGGAAGAAATGCGCGCTGTTTACCAGTGCTATATTTTTAGCGTGGGCAAAGTCTGGTGCTATGCTGAACTGATTGGCAGACACCGTAACTATCATGATTACCACTTTGAGGCGAATAAGCGCTGCCTCGAAATCATTCTATCAACATTCCATATAGAAAATGTCTAATCTTTGACTCGGTATTCAGGGCAAATTCATGCGTAAGCGTAGCTTTTCTTTTTTAGATGATCGGTGACTTTGTCGATTTCCCTGCATTGTTAATATCATCTCCAGCATAAACCGTCACGATCAGGAGTCGAGTCTGGACTTTGTCAGCCGTCTGATGGCGCGGGAGGGATTGCTATGCCGGTATCCGTCAGGAGCGATCAGAAAATTCATACCACCACCACGGCAGCAGGGATTACGCCAATGCACGCTTTCACAGATGCGTTCAAGCGAAAAGGATATATTTAAGGTGGATCATGAGTAAAGGAAATTACACTGCGCTGGATTATATCAATGATGCTATTGATGCAATTAATCATCGATTAGAACAAAATCCTACATTTTCTTTATATGCTATGGCGAAGAATCAGTTAGACTATATTAAATCTATTCTCATTGGTATTGAAAAAGATAAAGGTAAATTACATACATTGAATCTTGGTGTACTGGCGTCCAAAGAATTTAATACAACAGATTCCGAGCTTGCTGAGCATTTATCTAATGCTAATTATATAGCTTCGCAGATGGGGCAAGGATTAAAGATCAGTCTTCCTCATGAACACGATGTGGAATATTTAAAAAGACAAAAAAGATATCGCAAGTGATTATGATTCTTTTGTTTTAATGTCTGATAAGCTTTGAGCATTCTAGCCCCGATTGGTTTATTTTTACTGTTTGCATTGTGATGAATAAAAATTGAGTGGAGAATGAAAAGATGAAATGGACTGGTTGTATATTTTTCATTCTTATCACTTTAGCACTTATCTGGAATGGAAAAGATTTGTTCAACAAAAAACAATGGTTCCTGGCCGGGTTGATGTTTGTTCTGGTGCTAGTGGCTACGGTTGTTATTGGTTTTACGTTGAAATGGTTCGCTCAGTCAATGTCATTATTCTCCGTCGCAACGGCGAAACAATATTCGATTATCTTTTCCATGTCTTTTCTGTGCGTATGGGGGCTAAAAATTACCGTTGTGCTGCTCTGCACGATCTTTTCCGGGATTATAGGGGGGCACAAAAAATACAATGCGGGAAATTATGAAAAAATATCGTCTATAACACGCGTCGTTGCGCCTGGCTTACTTATCGTTGCTAAATGCGTAGTTTCCCTGAGTAGCGTCCTTATGTTTTCAGGTTTATGGCTTAAATAAGCACGATATTAACTTAAAAATATCTCAATGAAAATTCAGGAAAAGTGGTTTTGCGGCAAGCGAAGTCAATCTTACAGCTACTCATTATCAAACCAGCAGCGTTTACGCTTTGCGTATTGAAATGAGTTAACTTCTGGCACTGAGATTAGTCCATAGTGGAATAAAGATTATGCTCAACCGAATTACCGTTCAGCTCCCGGTGGAGGGGCTTCTGTTCTGGAAACTGACGGGCCGCGAGGCGATGTCCGAGTCGTTTGCGCTGACGCTGACCGTGCTCGGCACGGATGCGCGCATTGACCGCAGCAAGCTGCTGGGCCAGCCGGTCACGGTGACCATCCCCACGCAGAACCTGCTCACCCCCCGCTATATCAACGGCAAGGTGACGCGCGTGGCGGTGAGCGCCGTGGAGCTGACGGGCACCCGCTACGCGGTGTACCAGCTGACGGTGGAGCCGGACCTGTGGCCGATGAAGCGCGACCGTAACCTGCGTATCTTCCAGGGCCAGACGGTACCGCAGATTGTCAAAACTCTGCTGGGTGAGCATCAGGTTAACCTCGAAGACAAACTTACCGGCAGCTACCGGGTGTGGGACTACTGCGTGCAGTATCAGGAATCGAGCCTGGACTTTATCAGCCGCCTGATGGAGCTGGAGGGGATTGCCTATCACTTCCGCCACGAGGCCGACAAACACACCCTGGTGCTGACCGACGCCGCGACGCAGCATCAGCCGTTCAGCGGCTATGAGGTCATTCCTTACCACCAGACGCCGTCCGGCGGCAGTACGGATGAGGAGGGCATCAGCCAGTGGGCGCTGGAGGACAGCGTGACGCCGGGGATTTACAGCCTCGACGACTATGACTTCCGCAAGCCGAACGCGTGGCTGTTCCAGGCACAGCAGAACCCGGCGTCGCCGAAGCCGGGGAGCATCGACGTGTACGACTGGCCGGGTCGCTTTGTGGACAAGGGGCACGGGGAGTTCTATGCCCGTATCCGTCAGGAGCGCTGGCAGGTGGAGCACCAGCAGATTCAGGCCACCGCGACGGCGGCGGGGATTGCGCCGGGGCACACCTTCACGTTAACCAACGCGCCGTTCTTCAGCGACAACGGCGAGTATCTGGTCACTGCTGCGGGCTATCACTTCGAAGAGAACCGCTACGCCAGCGGCGAGGGGGAGACCATTCACCGCACGGATTTCACGGTGATTCCGTCGGCGGTGGTGTACCGTCCGGCGCAGAGCACGGCGTGGCCGCGCACCTACGGCCCGCAGACCGCGAAAGTGGTGGGGCCACAGGGCGAAAGTATCTGGACGGACAAATACGGTCGGGTGAAGGTGAAGTTCCACTGGGACCGCCTGGCGAAGGGCGATGACACCAGCTCCTGCTGGGTGCGCGTGTCGAGCGCCTGGGCAGGACAGGGCTACGGCGGGGTGCAGATCCCGCGCGTCGGCGATGAGGTGGTGGTGGACTTTATCAACGGTGACCCGGACCGTCCGATTATTACGGGGCGCGTGTACAACGATGCGAGCATGCCGCCGTGGGCGCTGCCTGCCGCGGCGACGCAGATGGGCTTTATGAGCCGCACGAAAGACGGTTCCGTCGACAACGCCAACGCCCTGCGGTTTGAGGACAAGGCGGGCGCAGAGCAGGTGTGGATCCAGGCCGAGCGCAACATGGACACCAGCGTTAAGAATGATGAAACGCACAGCGTCGGCGGCGAGCGCAGCCATTACGTGAAGAAAAATGAACTGCATCGCGTGGAAGCGAATCAGACCCAGGCCGTGAAAGGCGGAACTGAGATCCTGACGGGGAAAGGCAAGCTGGATGCGGCGGTAGAGCAGTACGTTATTGCTTCCGGAACGAAGCTGCGGCTGGTCTCAGGGGAAAGCGCCATTGAGCTGAATGCTAACGGCAAGATTAATTTGATCGGCAAAGAGTTTAACTTCTTCGTGGAAGGGGATGGCTATATTACCACGGGCGGTAAGCTGCACCTGAATACCTCTGGCACCAAGCCGGGCACTACGGCACCGGGATCGGGGCATAAAGGGGATATTGATGCGGCGGTGCAGGCGAAATTTACGGCCAAAGATGAGTAAAGCAGGTGCGTTGCTTATCGCGTTACTAACGACGGGAATGGCTGGAGGAGACGCGCAGAAAAAGGATCTTTGGATGTTTATTTCCGGGATGAGTGCATCGCTTAAGACGTTATCCGTTACAACCCTTAGTAATGCGCCGTTATCGTTTAAGATGACCAGGCAAAATGAATATATCAATTTCTACAATGCCGACGATATCAAACTCGCTGATGGAACGAACATAAACGCAATTGGTTTACGTTTAAGCAAAGATAACGGCGGCATGGCGCCTTTACTGAATTTTTCACCGTCCGGCCAGTGCATCACTCTCGATACCGTTAAAAACCATTATCCGCAACTGACGTTAACTGATTATCCACAAGGCCGCTCTGAGAACGAAGTGACCAGCTATACAGCGCCAAAAGATATGAATGGACAAAAGGTGAGCTTCAGTTTCACCGTGAAAAATCCTGACTGTCTGAATTCAGTCGTCATAAGTGCCGAATAAGAAACGCTGCTTTCATCTCCTGGCGGTGTTTCCAGCGGTGAGAAGCGCAATAAATATTCATTAAATGACAATTAATGTGAGAAAACACACTCCGACATTTCTTTGTTCTGCCCTGATGTTTACCTGTCTGAGCAGCAATGTGGTTTTGGCGCGGGTTAGTCCGCCTGTTCTGACAAAACAGGATTTTTCCGTCAAGGTTAAAGGCCAGCCCGTCGCATTAGGCGACAGATGGACGCCTGATATTGCCCGTAAAATTGCCGTGCCGCTTGAAGGCCATTTTGTCGGTAAGGTTCCTTTTGACGGTACGAACTATAAATTCTACCAGCATCAAAAGGATGGTTTAGCAATATTCACTTCAAATCTCTGGTGGGATAAAGCAGAAAGAAGCGTTGATGATTATATCGTCTCCCAGATTACGCTGACTGCCTCAGATATTTTAACGCCGCGTGGAGTTCATGTGGGTTCAACAATCAGAGCACTGAACAATGCATACGGCGATGGCCAGATTGAAAATGATTCCGGGGAGCAGTGGATTTCCTATGAATTGGGTAAGAAATTGCTCTCTTTTGAGGTTAAAGACAGTAAGGTTGTGAAAATTACAATGAATTACGAAAATGGTTCTGCAGAATAATTTATGACCAAAAAGTATCTGGCAGCCGTATTGTTCACCGCTTTATTGGCTGGCGTCGTTGAAGCGTCATCGGCGCTTGAATTATCGCAATACAATAAGCTCGATACGGTTAGCCGCATCGTTAACGACAGCGAAGTGACAGACAATCTCAAGGCGTTGCTGGGAAATCATTACCAGACCTTTATTGATAACTTTGATGTCTTAGGTGAACCGCATACCACCGCAGGTGGCGGATTGTTTGTTGAAGGCTGGCTAAAGGATCTCTATCTGGAGAACGCGTCAGCGCTGGTCATCGATCCTGACGGCAAAATCTTTGCGGCCTGGGTGGTTCCGGAGTCGGACGTTATACAATATCGGTCATCTGATAATAGCCCAGTTATTAATGCCGATATTCAGCAATGGGCCGCCAGATTCAATGCGATGCATTTTGCAACGAACAGCCAATCAGAACTTGCGTTTGACGGGGAGTGGACTGGCGAATTCGGGAACGACTCGACGTTAACCCTGCGGTTAGCTGAATCAGGCAACCGTATCACCGGGTCTTATTGCTATATATCCCAGAAAGGAAACCGCATAGATTGCCCGGAAGATGATGAGCGTAATCTTACCGGTACGATCGCTGGCAATCGTGCCAGCGTTGAGTTCAACTCATCGTTTGGCGGCCCAGGCGGACGTGCTGTTCTGGAAATAAAGGGGAGTGAAATGGAATGGCGTTTAGCTACTCCTCCTCAAAATGGAAATTATTATGCCCCGCAGCGTTATACGTTACGTAAAGCCGCTTCGGTTCATAACGCTGAAATCAGAAAACTGGACACCGAAAAGTTCGCTATTTCGCTGATAAACAGGTGCGGTCATTTCGATAGCGAATGTGGCCAGATGGTTTATCTCGGCGTGCGCAAAAGTGATAACAGTACGATCTCCTTAAAGGGAAAAACATTGCACGACTCCGCAGGTAAAATAATCGGCTCAACGTACAAGAATGGCGAGATCGTTTATACCGTGACGTATGCCCCCGCGAAATTGGTTGTCAGCAAAGGCAACCATGTTTTAGTCGAACAGTCAGGTCAATGGCGTAAATAATAAAACAGCCAGCCAGAGGGCCAGCATGGATTGGCTTTTTGTTTCTCACAATATTAATCATCCCGAGTTTACTTATGAAATACACCCTCCAGGAAGGTTCGTTTTCCCTTTTTCCTGCTGCCTGGCAGGATAACAGCATGAATATTATTCGCGATGACGAAAGCGGGCTGTCCGTGGTGGTCAGCCGCGGCGTTATCCCCGATGGCAGCGACTATGAACAAGAGTTCCATCGCCAGTGGGATGTGCTGCGTCCTCAGATGGGCGAAATTGCCCAGAGCGAGTTCCGGAACGTAAAAGCCGGGCCTGACGGAAAAATTAACGGGCTGGAAGTTGAGACCACCTTTGACCGTAACGGGCAGCGCCTGTGGCAAAAACAGCTGGCCGTGCAGACGCCGGGCAAACCGGTTTTGATGATTTTTACCCTCTCGGCGCTCAGGGCATTCACCGAAGAGGACGAGGTGCGCTGGAGCGCGCTTAAGCAGAGTCTGACGCTAAACGACAACCGGAATGTGTAAGGCATGAGCGATAACAACGCGGCCCGTAAGGGCGACGAGATTATTCACTCCAGCATTTTTGCTGACATCACCAGCATTGTGGCGGAAGGTGCCGCCTATGCGGTGATCGGCGCGGCGGTAGGCGCAGCTGCAACCGTAGCGGCGCCATTGCTGGGGGCGGGTGCCGCGGCAGCAGGCGTGGCGGCAATTGGATCCAGCTGTTTGTTAAGCGGGATTATCGGTGGCGTGCTGGCAAACGTGGCGGGGATCACCGACGATATCAGCAACGCCGCTGAGGGGTTAGGCAATGCGCTTTTCCCGCCGTCGCCTGCGGGTAAAATCACTACCGGTTCCAGTAACGTTCTCACCAACGCAATCCCCGCCGCGCGCGCGGCAGGCACGCTGACGCCCGCCGATCCGCCGTCTCCTGAGCCGCAGTCGCCGGGCAGCTTTGCCGATTACGCGGGCATGCTGCTATCCGCTGCCGGTCAGTTTGGCAGCGAAATGTGGCAGCCGAGCGTGGCCTCTGCCGCCGCGGGAACCTCGCCGCTGGAAGAAGACAAGGTGGCGTGCGAAAAGCACTCCGGGCCGCAGTATCTGGCGGAAGGCTCTAAAAGCGTCTTTATCAACGGACAGCCAGCGGTGCGTGCGAAAGATCGCACCACCTGCGAAGGCACCGTTTCCGACGATGTCTCCCCGAACGTGATCATCGGCGGCGACACGCTCACGGTCCGCGATATCAAAAGCGGTAAAACGCCGGGGCTGGCGCTGGGGATGATTGCGCTCTCCCTGCTGCGCGGGCGTCCGGGCAAGATCCTGAAAAACATGCCCTGTGCGCTGGCGGCGGCCGGCGGCGGGATGCTGGCCGATATGGCGGTAAATGCGGTGTTTGGCTCCTCGCACCCGGTGCACGCCGCTACCGGCGTGAAGGTGCTGAATGACGACGACGAACTCGACTTCTCGCTGCCGGGGCGATTCCCGCTTCGCTGGCAGCGTAGCTACAACAGCCTGACCACCCGTGAAGGGCTGTTTGGTCTGGGCTGGGCAACCACCTTTGACAGCTATCTGACGCTGGAAGAAAACAACGCCACCTGGTTCGACGAAACCGGGCGCGAGCTGAGCTTCGAGCTGCCGCCTGTCGACCGCGCGTTTTACAGCATCAGCGAAGGCATTATCATCCGCCGCAATGAGAGCGGCGACGTGGCGATTGCCGACGATGACGGCGCGGTGTGGCGTCTGTATAAACCAACCCGGATGAATCCCTCCATTCTGCGTCTGGCCTCCCTCAGCGACGAATACGGCAACGCGCTGCTGACGGAGTGGGATGAGCACGGCAGGCTGGTTGGTCTTCACGACGAGCCGCGGGCGATCGACGTCACTCTGCGCTATGACGATGAACGTTTCCCGCATCGCGTTACCGCTGCCAGCCATTTCGACGGCAGCCAGACATGGCCGCTGATGCAGTGGGGCTACGACGCGCGCGGCCAGCTGGCGAGCGCGACGGATGCCTCCGGCGTGGTGACGCGTGAATACCGCTATAACGAGCACGGGCTGATGGTCTGGCACCGGTTGCCGGGTGGTCTGGAGAGCGAATACCGCTGGAAAAAATTCGACCACTGGCGCGTGGTGGAAAACCGCACCAGCACCGGCGACGGGTGCCGCTTTAGCTACGATTTAGCCGCCGGGCTGACGACCGTTGAGCATTACGAAGGCCAGACGCGCCACCACTACTGGAACGCGCAAAATCTGATTGTCCGCTACGTTGACGAGCGCGGTGAAAACTGGCGCTACGAGTGGGACGAGAACGAGCTTCTGACGCGCCGCATCGATCCGCTCGGCAATGCCGTTACCTTCGTCTACGACGACATGGGCAACCGGGTTCAGGAGATCGACGCCGACGGCAATACCCGCACCACCGCCTGGCTGGAGCACCGCGCGCTCCCCGCGGCCATTATCGAAGCCGACGGCAGCGCCACCCGGTTCTGGTACGACGAACATCACGGGCTTAAGCGCGTGGTGGACCCGATGGGGCGGACCACGCAGCTGCGCCGGGACGCGTTCGGCCAGGTCGTTGAAGAGGTTGATGCCGCAGGAAACAGCCGCTACCAGGAGTACAACGAGGCCGGGCAGATTGTTCGTTCGACGGACTGTTCAGGGCGTATTACCCGCTACCGCTATCACCCGCTGGGCTGGCTGGTGGCCGAGACTGGCGCCGACGGGGAAGAGACGCGATATCGCTACGATGCCGCAGGGCGTCCGGTGCAGCTCGATCGCCCGGAAGGCTGGACGGAATCGCTCAAATGGAACGAACGCGGTCTGCCGGTGAAGCATGCGGGCGCCGACGGGAAAGAAAGTGAGTTCAGATACGACGAGGCGGGACGCTTAACCGCCACCCGTAATACGCAGGGTGAAGAGGTTCGTCGCCGCTGGGACAGCCGCGGGCGTTTGATTGTCCTGGAAAACGAAAACGGCGAAGCGTATCAGTTCAGTTGGGGCGCGGACTCGCTGCTGCTGGAAGAGGTGGGGCTGGATGGCGTAGCCTCGCAATATCGCTATGACGCCTGCGGACGCACGATAGCACGCACGTTTGCCGCCGGTCATCCGGAGGCCATCACCCACGCCTTCGCCTGGAGCGCGAGCGGCCAGCTGGTCGCCCGCACCACGCCGGAGGGGCAGACCCGCTATCACTACACGCCGTCCGGACTGTTAAGCCGGATAGGGCTGCATCCCGCGCTTTCAGCCGACGCGTGGACCACCGAGGCAGAGCAGGAGCTTGCCTTTGAGTATGACGCGCTTGGTCGCGTGACCCGCGAGGCGGGCGAGCACGGCGAGCTGGCGTGGGAGTATGACGAGCTGGGAAACCGCACCTCTATTACGCTGCCCGACGGCCGCGAGCTGAAGCAGTTTTACTACGGCAGCGGGCATCTGCTCAGCATTGCTCTCGATAAGCTGTCGGTCTCCGATTTTACCCGCGACGAACTCCACCGGGAGACCAGCCGCACTCAGGGGCTGCTGACCACCCGCAGCGAATACGATCGTCTTGGCCGACTGCATCGCCGGGATGTCTTCACCGGCAACGCCCAGCGCCCGTCGCCGCGCCGCTGGTCCCGCCGCTGGGATTACGACTACCGCAATAACCTGGTGAGGGAAGAGCGGGACGATAATCCGTTCAGCTGGTACCGCTGGCAGTACGACAGCGCCGGGCGTCTGCTGGTCCAGGACGGTACGCTGCCCGGCCAGGAGCAGTGGCGCTGGGACGCAGCCGGTAACCCGCTGGAAGGGGCTGCTGAGAAGGTCACGCACAACCGCCTGACGCAGCTGAACGGCATTCGCTGGCGTTATGACATCCACGGCCGCACCGTGGAGAAAGATAACGGCCAGACCCGCTGGCACTACCGCTACGACGGAGAGCACCGCCTGACGGAGGTCATCAGCCAGCCGCGGGACCGCAACAAGCCGCAGACGCAGGTCAGCTTCCGCTACGATCCGCTCGGGCGACGCATCAGCAAAACGCGACGCCAGATGCTGGGCGGACAGCCAACCGGCAAGCCGGTCACCACCCGGTTTGTCTGGGAAGGGTTCCGCCTGCTGCAGGAGGTGCACGGAGATGTGCCGCTGACCTACGTCTACAGCGATCAGGACAGCTACGATCCGCTGGCGCGTATTGATGGCGTGGATGCCCCGGAGATTTTCTGGTTCCACTGCCAGCCGAACGGCATGCCGGAGCGGATGACGGATATCGAAGGGCAGGTGCGCTGGGAAGGGGTGAACAGCGCCTGGGGCAAGCTGCTGCGGGAAAGCGAGACGCAGGTATCAGGATATTCTCAGAACCTGCGCATGCAGGGGCAATACCTGGACCGTGAGACAGGGCTGCACTACAATCTGTTCCGGTATTATGACCCGGACTGCGGACGGTTTACGCAGCAGGACCCGATAGGGCTGGCGGGGGGGATAAACCTTTACCAGTATGCGCCGAATGCGCTGGGGTGGGTGGATCCGTGGGGGTTGAGTCGTTGTAAAAATGATTGGAATGAGTTTCAGAAAAAATCTAATAAACGGCAGTTCTCTTCAAGAACACAAGCATCTAAAGCATATGCGTTATGGAAGAAACAAGATTGGACGGCATTAGAGAAATTTATGGGCGATGGTGCTTGGCCTCCTAATCGTGGATTTATTACCGCAACGAAAACGACTCTTAAGCCTGGCACAAAAGTTGACCGCTACGGTGGTTGGACTGATGCAGATGGTTTCCACGATAGTGGTACGTTTATATCCCCTGCGGGATCTTCATTCGAGGGGAGAGCCCTCCAACAAAATACTCTAAACAAACCATATTCAGTTTATGAAGTTGTAAAACCGTTGCCTGTAGATAGTGGTCCTGCTATACCATGGTTTGGACAACCGGGCAGAGGAACTCAATACGAAACATCCGAAGCGATTGAAACACTAATTGAAAATGGTTTTTTGAGGAAAATATGACATTAATTAATTTTCAGAAGAAAAAAGAACTTATCCATGATGGGCTTGAAGATGACTTCTTAAGGAACGAAAAAGAAATATCCTGTCCATGTTGTGATGCTGTCGTTCGTTTCGGGTTATATAACTCTAAAAGTTTTGATAAGCTTGAGTACTGCAAAAAAATAAAAATGGTAGGTAAAATGCGAGGCGTAAAGTTATCAGATGGTTTAATTTCTGGTTATAGATACAAAGAGAGCCCCCTAAGGATATCAGAAAGAAAATGTTCGAAAGGGATTCATGATATTTCTGTTGTCTTTACTTATAAAGAAATACAACCAGCTCGTTATGAATCTTATTTAATAGGTGTTTTTAATAGTAGTGATATTTAGCATCTGGATATATTTGCTTTTTGTCCCACATGCCTTTTGAATTGAGATTGCAAGTTTTAGTGTTTATAGTGAATATAAGGGAACTTGTGTGAGTGAAGGACCTGCAGCAGCTTAAGGGCTAGGATATCCTGGGATGGATACCAAGCTGTGGTGTCAAATCTTCCAGGAGCATGAGTGGTTAAAACTTTGAGGGTTCCCTGGTAATGAATTTAAATAACTTAAAAAAAGTGCTTGAACAAATAATCTTTGAACTTAATGCCAATGGCAAACATGAATCAGCAAATTTTTTTCAAACTCGTTATGATCTGATAATAAAATCAGAAGATAAAATTCCATTTGAAATAGTTGAAAGTCTGTCAACGTGCAGGGCAATGTCTCAATACGCAAATTTTTCCCTCAGGGAAGAAAAACTATTAGATGATGTTGTTAATTACGCACTTGATACCAAAAAAACATGCTATGACCTTAAAAAATAGAAGGAATAATTTTTCGAGACTGTAATTAATCATATGTCTGTTTTTGAAACTCTCACGCCAACAACAAAGGCAGATAATTCTTAATAAAAGAACTCAAAAGGATTACTATTTACAGGCTAAATGTATTAAACCGAAGCCAGCTTCAATCAATCCACCTGTGTGCTGACGAAATTAACCGTCGAAGCAGTCTTGTCCCATTTTTTAACAACTTCCTACACTAAACCATGATGTTAGACGCTGTCCTTTTGAGGCTTTGTTGCCCTTGTTGTTCTTAATTTAGATTAGGTACTAAAACTGTCTGCTCATGGCCATTGCAGTCACTATAGTCTATAACTGATTCTAAAAATTTATCTGTTCACTCATCTTGCTATTCTTAATTTGGTATGAAACTTTAAAATATTCAGATCATTGTAAGATTATATTTTGCTAGTTTATGAAGATGGTAAACATAGTCATTTACTCCATTGAAATGTCACGGGATATACATTATGTATTTCTTAGAAAGAAAAGATGCTGAAAAACTTCTCCATAAAGTTTTAAAGAGCACTTTAAAAAAACAGTCTGATATTGATGCATTAATGGTTCTGGCAGTTAATCATGAATCTGGTATTCCTATGAAAGGAATAATTAATGAATATGATAAAATGGAGAAAAATAAACCAACTAAACAAGATTTAGATGATCTTAACACATTGATGCATTTTTATGGGCCGTAATTAGAGATATGAAATCCTTTCTTCTGAAAAGATATAACTACAGAGTGAGCAAAATAATCTATGAGGAAAGATGAATATTTGTTATTATTCAGACAAAATTCTTATCCCTAAATTAAACTTCGGGGTCATTTTCAAAAATAAAGATATCAAACCTCTTCAGCATCTCCACAACACTTTGGTAAGTGAAGCTTTATATAATATTTCGGGATTCAAACTATAACATAGCGAGATGATCTGAAACTTTCTTATAAACGTGATAAAAATATTTATTAAGAGCTAAGATGATCGCTGACTTCAATTTTATTAAAGAAAAAGAGGTGCTCAAGTGGATGTGCTGTACAAGAAGCGTACGCATAAGTATATCTTGCTTAGATCTCGCAATGGTTGATCCTACACGCCAGTTAGTCTTTGCGTTAAGCGAGCCAAAGCCATTACCAACCGTTTTGACCATCTTCAATGCGCAGGGTGAAAAACTATTTTGGTCTGCGCCTCCTGAAGGTGCAGCTTTCTATTTCTTAACTTTCAACCTGTCAAAGGAAGTGGTTGTGGTCTGTAGCTATGCGGAAAAGCAAAACGGCTGGCATGATTGGTTTTATTCCTGGGATATGAAGCGTAACGCGTTGTCTCTATCGGGCCCTGCGTATTAACATCAAAAGCACCAAAAAATCATAACAATAACCGGTGGCAAAAGAGGGCTGCATAAGCAGTTCCAACAAGCGGTTTAAAACAGAGCTAAGAGGCAAAGGATGAGCACGGTTTACATTGTCATTTTAACCTATATCAAACCACTCGAAGAGATTGACGCAGCGATACCTGCTCATGTTGAGTGGCTTAAAAAAGGGTACGCAGAGGGGATTTTCCTGGCGTCCGGTAGACGGATCCCAAGAAACGGTGGGGTCATTCTCGCTAAGTGTGAGAGTCTTGCCTCTCTTGAGGAGCGCTTGCGCGAGGATCCTTTTCAGGTGTTAAAGCTTGCGACTGTTGAAATCATTCCCTTTGAACCCAGCATGAAAACAGAACTATTAGAAAATGTGTTTTAACCCCGCAATAAAAAAATCCACGCCTTGGCGTGGATTTTTTTCATTCAAGGCGAATCAGACGTTAAACAGGAAGTTCATTACGTCGCCATCTTTAACGATATAATCTTTCCCTTCCGCACGCATCTTGCCTGCTTCTTTCGCGCCTTGCTCACCCTTGTAGGTGATGAAGTCTTCAAACGCGATGGTCTGCGCACGAATAAAGCCTTTCTCGAAGTCAGTGTGGATTTTACCAGCCGCCTGAGGCGCAGTTGCACCTACAGGGATGGTCCACGCACGCACTTCTTTCACGCCAGCGGTGAAGTAGGTCTGCAGGTTCAGCAGCTCATAGCCTGCGCGAATTACGCGGTTCAGGCCCGGCTCTTCCAGACCCAGCTCGGCCATGAACTCTTCACGGTCGGCGTCGTCCAGCTCGGCGATGTCGGATTCAACGGCAGCGCAAACTGCCACAACCACAGAACCTTCAGCTGCTGCGATTTCGCGCACTTTGTCCAGGTACGGGTTGTTCTCGAAACCGTCTTCGTTAACGTTGGCGATGTACATGGTTGGCTTCAGGGTCAGGAAGCTCAGGTATTTGATCGCCGCTTTGTCTTCTTCAGTCAGGTTTTTCAGCGCGCGCAGCATGCCCGCGTTTTCCAACTGTGGCAGACATTTTTCCAGCGCAGCCAGTTCCGCTTTCGCGTCCTTGTCGCCGCCTTTGGCTTTCTTCTGCACGCGGTGAATCGCGCGTTCGCAGGTGTCGAGGTCAGAGAGCGCCAGCTCGGTGTTGATGACGTCGATGTCGTCAGCCGGATCCACTTTGTTGTTAACGTGGATAATGTTGTCGTTCTCGAAGCAGCGCACAACGTGGCCGATCGCTTCGGTTTCACGAATGTTGGTCAGGAACTGGTTACCCAGGCCTTCACCTTTGGACGCGCCTTTTACCAGGCCCGCGATGTCCACGAATTCCATGGTGGTTGGCAGAATGCGCTGCGGCTTCACGATTTCCGCGAGCTGGTCCAGACGCGGGTCCGGCATTGGCACAACGCCGGTGTTAGGTTCGATGGTACAGAACGGGAAGTTCGCCGCTTCGATACCCGCTTTGGTAAGCGCGTTAAACAGGGTGGATTTGCCCACGTTTGGCAGACCGACGATACCGCATTTGAATCCCATTTCTAAATCACCTTAATATCTTGATAATCAATCCGTTAACGATAACCGACTGATGAAAAGTAAATAACTACGCCTATTATACACGTAACCCGCATGACGCGCGGTAAAAATGCCGTACCGGGCGGATTATTGCGCTTTGAAAGCGTGTAAGCGGTTTGTCGCTTTGGTTAACCCATCTTTCAGCCAGATTTCGGTGCAGCGCGCCGCTTCGTCTACCGCCTCGTCAATCAGTTTCTGCTCAGAAACCGGGGGCTTACCGAGTACGAAACCGACAACTTTGTTTTTATCGCCCGGATGGCCGATTCCCACGCGCAAACGGTGAAAATTCGGGTTATTGCCCAGCTTGCTGATGATGTCTTTAAGACCGTTGTGACCACCGTGCCCGCCGCCCAGCTTGAATTTAGCCACGCCTGGTGGGAGATCCAGCTCATCGTGGGCGACCAGAATTTCATCTGGATTGATGCGATAAAACGTTGCCATCGCCGCCACGGCTTTACCGCTCAGGTTCATAAAGGTGGTGGGCACCAGTAAGCGAACATCCGCGCCTGCAAGATTGATACGTGAGGTATATCCGAAGAATTTAGGTTCTTCACGCAGGGGAGCACGTAAGCGCTCGGCCAGCAGATCGACGTACCATGCCCCAGCGTTGTGGCGGGTGGCTGCATACTCTGCGCCCGGGTTGGCGAGGCCGACAATCAGTTTAATCGTCACGATTCAATTCCTAATGGGTTCCAGATCTGGCGCGTAGTTTACTGTCTGGCGCGCCGCTTGACAAAATTCTGCGATCTTCTCGGCGAAATACGAATAATTTCTGATTTGAACAATTAGAATTTCAAGCTGTTCAAAGCCTTATTTGTAAACTTTTGTTTGGGACTTATCTGTAATTGTGATCATTCACGCAACTCATAAAAGTGGCGTTGTCTATACTTTACACACAAGGATTAGGGGCTTTTCCCCTGACAACCCAAAGTTCCGGAGGTGACACATGAAACGCAAAAACGCTTCGTTACTCGGTAACGTGCTGATGGGATTGGGGCTGTTCGTGATGGTAGCCGGCGTGGGTTATTCAATTTTAAACCAGTTGCCGCAGCTTGATCTTCCGCAATACTTCGCCCATGGCGCGATACTGAGCATCTTCCTCGGTGCGGTATTGTGGCTCGCCGGGGCGCGCATGAGCGGACATGAGGAAGTGTGCGATAAATACTGGTGGGTGCGCCACTACGACAAACGCTGTCGTCGCGACCAGCATAAGCACAGCTAGTGCTACGATAAAGAACACCGAAACGGCTCCCGAGGGAGTCGTTTTTTTTTGCATCAAGGGTTGACCCTCACGTAACGTAAGGCTCCAGAGTGATGCCACTGGCAAAGAAAAAGGAGCAGTTATGTTGATTCAGGTGGGTGAGCTGGCGAAACGTGCCGGGATCACCGTGCGGACATTGCATCACTATGAGCAAACAGGGTTGTTACTGCCTTCTGCCAGAAGCGCGGCAGGTTACCGGCTTTACAACCTGGCGGATGTTCAGCGTCTGCATATGATTCAGGCGCTGGCAAAAGCGGGGCTGGAACTTGCTGAAATCAGGGATTTTCTGGAACAGGAGTCGCTGTCGTTAACGGAGCTCCTCGATGCGCAAATCAGCCTGCTGGATAAGCAGCTGCGCAGCATAAATACGCTGCGCGACCGGCTGATGGATTTACGCACCGGGCTTCTCGACGATGCGACGCCAGATCTGGAATCCTGGCTACAGACTCTGGAGTTAATGAATATGTACGATCGCTGGTTTAGCAAAGAAGAGTTACAGCAGCTGCCGTTTGCGGTGCAGAAGGATGCGCTGGCGGCTATCTGGTCAGGGCTGGTTGCAGAGGCCAACACGCTGCTGGAGCACCATATATCCGTTACGGACGCGCGGGCGATGGACCTGGCGACGCGCTGGATGGAACGCCTGGAGCAGGACACGGCGGGCAAGCCGGAGTTTCTCACCCGGCTGAACGAGATGCACAGCGTTGAACCGCAGATGCAGGCGCAGACAGGCATCACGCCGGAGATGACGGATTACATCACGCGCGCGTTTGCTGAATCTAAGCTCAGCATATGGGAGAACTATCTCACTGCCGAAGAGATGGCTTTTACCCGTAAACACTACTTTGACCGCATGATGGAGTGGCCGCCGCTGGTGGCGAAGCTGCACCAGGCGCAGCGGGAAAATCTCGATCCCGCCTCTGACGACGCGCAAAAGCTGGCCGAAAACTGGCTGGCGCTGTTCCAGTCTTACGCGGGCACCAGCCCGGAAACGCAGCAAAAGTTTCGCGTGGCCATGCAGCAGGAGCCGCACCTGATGAAAGGAACATGGATGACGCCTGCCGTGCTTGCATGGCTCCAGCAGGCGATCGGGGTGATGATGCAGAGACGTTTCTCTGCATCAGGTCACTCACAGATCCGCTAACGCGGCCTCACGGTTAGGGTAGAAGGAAAGTCGGCCAGGGATAGGCTGCACGCCCGCGCGCGCCATGGTGCGCAGGGGCTGAAATTCCAGGTTACTCACCCGCAGCTCGCAGCCTTCCGGCAGACGTTTCACAAAGCGCTGGAAGGCATCCAGGCCGCCTGCATCCAGTACAGGTACGGCATCCCACTTCAGTACCACAACCCGTTTGCCCGCGATGCGGGATTCCAGATCGCTGAAGAGACCTTCCGCCGCAGCGAAGAACAGCGGGCCAATCACGCGCAGCACCAGCACATCGTCAGGCACCTCCACGTTAACCGGGGAGAGGCGCGTCATCTGCGCAATACGGCGCATAAACAGCAGGGACGCCAGCACGATCCCGACGCTGATGGCGATAACCATATCGAACAGCACGGTCAGCGACATGCAGATCAGCATCACGATGATGTCGTCTTTCGGCGCGCGACGCAGCAGGTTCACCACCTTATGCGCCTCACTCATGTTCCAGGCCACCATTAGCAGCAGGGCGGCCATGGCGGAAAGCGGCAGCCAGGAGAGCAGCGGAGCGAGGATCAGCAGGGCGAGGATCACCAGCAGGGAGTGGATGACCGCCGAAACCGGTGACGTCGCCCCTGCGCGGACGTTTGCCGCAGAACGGGCGATGGCTGCCGTTGCGGTAATACCGCCGAAGAATGGCGCCACGAGGTTGCCCAATCCCTGACCGACCAGTTCGCTGTTGGCTTTATGTTTGGTGCCGGTCATGCCGTCGAGCACCACGGCACAGAGCAGGGACTCAATCGCCCCCAGCATCGCCATAGAGAACGCGGCGGGAAGCAGGGCACGCAGGGAATCCCAGCTTAGCGTAAAGCTGGAGCCGGGCATGTCCCACGGCAGCACCAGCTGCGGTAGCAGTTGCGGAATGCCTCTACCCTGTGAACCGTCCGCCAGAACATAGTGGAACTGCGAGCCGATAGTCGCGACGTGACCACCGAGCATATTGACGATCGCCATCACCGCGCAGCCCAGCAGCAGCGCGGGCAGATGGCCCGGCAGACGAATACCGAGGCGAGGCCAGACGATCAGCGTGCCCAGCGTCACAATCCCGATGGCGGCGTCGCCCAGATTGGCCGTAGGCAGCGCCATAAACAGCGCCCCCACTTTTTGCAGGTAGTGCTCCGGTACGTGGGGCATCTGCAGGCCGAGGAAGTCCTTGATCTGCATGGTTCCGATGGTAATACCAATCCCCGAGGTGAACCCCAGCGTCACGGAAAGGGGAATATATTCAATCAGGCGACCAAAGCGGGCCAGACCAAACAGAATCAAAAAGACGCCGGACATCAGGGTAGCGACCAGCAGTCCTGCCAGACCAAACTGCTGCGAAACCGGGTAGAGAATCACCACGAAGGCGGCGGTCGGGCCGGAGACGCTGAAGCGCGAGCCGCCCGTCAGGGCAATGACAATCCCGGCAACGGCCGAGGTGTACAGGCCGTACTGTGGCGCAACGCCGCTGCCAATTGCCAGCGCCATCGCCAGCGGGATGGCGATAATGCCGACGGTGATCCCGGCAATCAGGTCACGGACAAAGCGTGACGAGGTGTACTTCTCTTTCCAGCAGGCGTCGATGAGGGCGCGAAAGGGCAGAAAATGTGAGGAGGCTACGTTTTTCACAATTATCTATCATCCGTATGCGCATCATCTGTCATGTGAATGGCAGGTGAAGGAGGCATTAATCATACAAATAAAACCCGGAGACAAAAAAACCCGCCGCAGCGGGTTTTTCGGCCGTGTTCGATTAGTGTTCGAACATTGCTGAGATAGATTCTTCGTTGCTGATACGACGAATCGCTTCGGCCAGCATCCCGGACAGGGTCAACGTACGCACGTTTGGCAGTGCTTTGATCTCGTCGCTCAGTGGGATGGTATCGCATACCACAACTTCGTCAATGACGGAGTTGCGCAGGTTGTTTACCGCGTTACCGGAGAAGATCGGGTGGGTCGCGTAAGCGAACACGCGCTTGGCACCACGCTCTTTCAACGCTTCAGCGGCTTTACACAGCGTACCGCCGGTATCGATCATGTCGTCAACCAGCACGCAGTCGCGGCCAGCCACGTCACCGATGATGTGCATCACCTGAGAAACGTTAGCGCGCGGACGGCGTTTGTCGATGATCGCCATGTCGGTATCGTTCAGCAGCTTAGCGATAGCGCGGGCACGTACCACGCCGCCGATGTCCGGAGAAACCACGATTGGGTTATCCAGGTTCAGCTGCAGCATGTCTTCCAGCAGAATTGGGCTGCCGAATACGTTATCAACCGGAACGTCGAAGAAGCCCTGGATCTGCTCTGCGTGCAGGTCAACGGTCAGTACGCGGTCAACGCCGACGCTGGACAGGAAGTCAGCGACAACTTTAGCGGTAATTGGCACACGCGCGGAACGGACGCGACGGTCCTGGCGGGCATAGCCGAAGTAAGGGATTACAGCAGTGATACGGCCTGCGGAAGCGCGACGCAGGGCGTCGACCATAACAACCAGTTCCATCAGGTTGTCGTTCGTTGGAGCACAGGTGGACTGGATGATGAAAATATCACCACCGCGTACATTTTCGTTAATTTGTACGCTGACTTCGCCGTCGCTAAAGCGACCTACGGCGGCGTCGCCGAGGGAAGTGTACAGGCGGTTGGCAATACGTTGTGCTAGTTCCGGGGTGGCGTTACCAGCAAAAAGCTTCATATCAGGCACGAGAAGAACCTCAGGCATGCGTCCAGTGGTGGATAGCGTTCGCCGCAAACTGTGCGGGCCAGGCGAAGGCTATCCAGGCGGTGTATTAAAGAGCGCGATGCAACGTCTGGAACAGGGTGACGTTGTCACCGAAACTCAGTCTGCGCCAGAATGGCCTGCTGTAGGGGGGAGGTGTTCATCCCGCGCGCTACAAAACCATGCAGCCAAACCGGCGCTTGCTCAAGCACCTGACGAGCGGCGGATTCGGTGTCAAATTCAGCAAAGACACAGGCCCCTGTACCAGTCAGGCGCGACGGCGCGTATTCTAACAGCCAGGAAAGCACCGCATCAACCTCGCGAAAACGTTTTCTTGCGATATCCTCGCAATCGTTGCTGAATTCACAATTTAATAACGTTTCTATTGACCGAACCGGGGTATTCCTTTTCAGGTCAGGATCTTTAAAGATGACCGGGGTCGGAATGCTCACGCCAGGATGGGCAACCAGATACCATTTCTCCGGCGGTTCAGCCGGGGAGAGGATCTCACCCACGCCCTCGGCGAAGGCCGCATGACCGCGCACAAACACCGGGACATCCGCGCCCAGCGTCAAGCCTAAAGCGGCCAGTTCGTCCTGCGACAGCCCGCAGCCCCAGAGGTGGTTCAGCGCAACCAGTACCGTGGCGGCGTTGGATGAGCCACCACCCAGACCGCCGCCCATCGGCAGGCGCTTCTCAATACGGATGTCCGCACCGCTTCCTGCCGGCAATCGTCCGGCGTCTGCCGCGGCTTTCATCAGCAGACGCGCGGCGCGTACGATCAGGTTGTCCTCATGCGCCACGCCGTCGACCGGCGTGAGCAGGCAAATCTGCCCGTCCTGGCGCAGCTCGATAGAGATCGTATCGCCATAGTCAATAAACTGAAACAGCGTCTGCAGGGTGTGATACCCGTCAGCACGCTGGCCGGTAATGTATAAAAACAGGTTCAGCTTTGCCGGAGAGGGCCAGTGGGTCATCATTTAACGATCCAGTTGTCCATTTTCAGCTTGATACGCTGGCTGCCCTGGGTCAGTTCCATATTCGACGGCAGCGAGGGTTTACTCTTACTGTCATAGGCGCTGTACACCACTTTCCAGGTTTTGCCGTTCTGGGTGTAGTTCACCTGGCTCAGACGGTACTGGTCGTCAAGGCTGTAGTCAGTTGCCTCTCCCGGCAGGCCAAGGATCCACTGGCGCAGGCTGTTGAGCGGGATAGGCATCCCGGTCAGCTTGCCAATCATCTCTTCGGCATCGGTCGCGGTATAGTGCTGGCCCTTGTTATCGGTGATCTGCGCTTCACCCGGTTTCGCGATAAGCTCCAGCTCGGTGCTGCCCAGAGGGTTCAGCAGCAGCAGGCGATAGTTGTCCTGACCCGTCTGCTGCCAGAAGAAGCGGGCATAAACCTTTTGTTCGTCAGAGAGATAAGCGAAAGCGCCGCGGGTCTGGTACTGGTTCAAATTACGGACGTCCTGCTGGTGCTGACGCCACTGTGGTGAATCAGGGCTTTTGCCCGGGCCTTTTGGTTGGGTGACGGTACAGGCGGTCAGAACCAGTGCTGCCAGCGGCAGCAGGCGAATCAGTCGGGTCATAATGAGGACAAATCCTTGAGATACGTTGCAGTTATAACTGTTAATGCTAGCGTCGAAGGGGGCTACCGTCTACGTTCAAATTATCTCAAAGGGTTGTGTAACCTATTACTCCGAAAGGAGGCAGTCCCTTTTATTGATCTCGCGCATCCTGTATGATGCGTTCTGCTAACCTTATTAACGCTGGTACTACTCCCGCTCAACATGACCCTATTAGCACTCGGCATCAACCACAAAACGGCCCCGGTTTCGCTGCGAGAACGCGTAACGTTTTCGCCGGATACGCTTGACCTGGCGCTGGACAGCCTGCTTGCACAGCCGATGGTGCAAGGTGGCGTGGTGCTCTCGACGTGCAACCGTACTGAGCTGTATTTAAGCGTGGAAGAGCAGGACAACCTGCACGAAGCGCTGATCCGCTGGCTATGTGACTACCACAACCTCAATGAAGACGAGCTGCGCAACAGCCTGTACTGGCATCAGGACAACGATGCGGTCAGCCATCTGATGCGCGTCGCCAGCGGGCTGGATTCGCTGGTGCTGGGCGAGCCGCAGATCCTGGGTCAGGTTAAAAAAGCCTTTGCGGACTCGCAAAAAGGGCATCTTAAAGCCAGCGAGCTGGAGCGCATGTTCCAGAAGTCGTTCTCCGTGGCGAAGCGTGTGCGAACCGAAACCGACATTGGCGCCAGTGCGGTTTCAGTTGCTTTCGCGGCCTGCACCCTTGCGCGCCAAATCTTTGAATCCCTGTCTACCGTCACCGTGATGCTGGTGGGTGCGGGCGAAACCATCGAACTTGTGGCGCGCCATCTGCGCGAGCATAAGGTGAAAAAGATGATCATCGCCAACCGCACCCGCGAACGCGCGCAGGTGCTGGCGGATGAAGTGGGCGCAGAGGTGGTTGCCCTGAGCGACATCGATGAACGCCTGAAAGAGGCGGACATTATTATTAGCTCTACCGCCAGCCCGCTGCCGATTATCGGAAAAGGGATGGTGGAGCGTGCGCTGAAGTCCCGCCGTAATCAGCCGATGCTGCTGGTGGATATCGCCGTCCCGCGCGATGTTGAGCCGGAAGTGGGCAAGCTGCCTAACGCCTACCTCTACAGCGTGGATGACCTGCAAAGCATCATTTCGCACAACCTCGCCCAGCGTAAAGCGGCGGCGGTTCAGGCGGAAACCATCGTTGAGCAGGAAACCAGCGAGTTTATGGCCTGGCTGCGCGCGCAAAGCGTCAGCGAGACCATCCGCGAGTACCGCGGGCAGGCGGAGCAGGTGCGTGATGACCTGACTGCCAAAGCGTTAGCCGCCCTTGAACAGGGCGGCGACGCAAATGCGATTATGCAGGATCTGGCATGGAAACTGACCAACCGCCTGATCCATGCGCCAACCAAATCTCTTCAGCAGGCCGCCCGTGACGGGGATGATGAACGCCTGACTATTCTGCGCAACAGCCTCGGGCTGGAATAGCGCCCTCTACCCATTTTCTAAGACAAGGTGCACTTACGCCTATGAAGCCTTCTATCGTCGCTAAACTGGAAGCTCTGCACGAGCGCCATGAAGAAGTACAGGCGCTGCTCGGGGATGCCGGGACCATTGCGGACCAGGAACGTTTTCGCGCGCTCTCGCGTGAATACGCGCAGTTAAGTGATGTTTCTAAATGCTTTACCGACTGGCGACAGGTTCAGGAAGATATCGAAACCGCGCAGATGATGCTCGACGATCCTGAAATGCGCGAGATGGCGCAGGAAGAGTTGCAGGATGCGAAAGCGCGTTCTGAAGAGATGGAGCAGCAGCTTCAGGTGCTTCTGCTGCCGAAAGATCCGGACGATGAGCGTAACGCGTTTGTAGAAGTGCGCGCCGGTACCGGCGGTGACGAAGCGGCCCTGTTTGCCGGGGATCTTTTCCGCATGTACAGCCGCTACGCCGAATCGCGTCGCTGGCGCGTGGAGATCATGAGCGCCAACGAAGGCGAACATGGCGGCTACAAAGAGGTTATCGCCAAGATCAGCGGCGACGGCGTGTACGGTCGTCTCAAGTTTGAATCCGGCGGCCATCGCGTGCAGCGCGTACCGGCCACCGAATCTCAGGGGCGTATTCACACCTCAGCCTGTACTGTAGCGGTGATGCCGGAGCTGCCGGAAGCAGAACTGCCGGACATCAATCCGGCGGACCTGCGTATTGATACATTCCGCTCCTCTGGCGCGGGCGGTCAGCACGTTAACACCACCGACTCCGCCATCCGTATTACCCACCTGCCAACCGGCATCGTCGTCGAATGTCAGGACGAGCGTTCACAGCACAAAAACAAAGCCAAAGCGTTGTCCGTGCTGGGCGCGCGTATCCACGCAGCGGAAATGGCGAAACGCCAGCAGGCGGAAGCGTCTACGCGTCGTAACCTGCTGGGCAGCGGCGATCGCAGCGACCGTAACCGCACCTATAACTTCCCGCAGGGCCGCGTGACCGACCACCGCATCAACCTGACGCTGTACCGTCTGGACGAGGTGATGGAAGGAAAGCTGGATATGCTGATTGAGCCTATCGTGCAGGAATACCAGGCCGACCAGCTGGCGGCGCTGTCCGAGCAGGACTAATGGATTTTCAGCGCTGGTTACGTGAGGCGGCCGGAGAGCTTTCAGAAAGCGAAAGCCCGAAGCGCGATGCCGAAATTTTGCTTGGGTACGTGACGGGCAAAGCCCGCACGTATCTGCTGGCCTTCGGTGAAACCGAACTGACTGCGGACCAGGAAACGCAGCTCGCCGCGCTGCTTGTCCGTCGTAAAAGCGGCGAGCCGGTGGCGCACCTTGTCGGTGAGCGTGAGTTCTGGTCGTTACCGCTGTACGTCTCGGCGGCGACGCTGATCCCGCGTCCGGACACCGAGTGTCTGGTCGAGCAGGCGCTGACGCGTTTACCGGCGGCGGCCTGCAGCATTCTCGATCTCGGGACGGGGACAGGTGCTATCGCGCTGGCGCTGGCCACCGAGCGGCCCGACTGCACGGTAACGGCGGTGGATGTTATGCCCGATGCGGTAGCGCTGGCGCAGCGTAACGTGGAACGACTGGGCGTAACTAACGTGACGGTGCTGCAGAGCAGCTGGTTTTCCGCGCTTGGGAATCGCACGTACGCAATGATTGTCAGCAACCCTCCTTATATTGACGAGCATGACCCGCACCTTGCACAGGGAGATGTTCGCTTCGAACCGCTGACGGCGCTCGTGGCCGCCAACGCGGGATTAGCCGATCTTGATCACATTGTGACAACGTCACGGAAACATTTACTTCCCGGCGGCTGGCTGCTCGTGGAGCATGGCTGGACGCAGGGAGAAGCCGTGCGGGCGCTGTTTACGCAAGCAGGATACGCCGCAGTCGAAACCTGCCGCGACTACGGCGGCAACGACCGCCTGACGCTGGGGCAATGGTCTTGAGTTCCGGGTATCTGCCATTTACTGATAAAGGCGTAAGGCTGACTGAAAGGCAGTTTGGCGTTATCATCTACATCGTTTTGAGTTTTATCGCGCCTGAGCGTCATTGTTCGCTCAGTCGTTACTGGGGTAAGTCATGAGGTCCTTAGCCGATTTCGAATTTAACAAAGTGCCGCTTTGCGATGGCATGATCCTGATTTCTGAGATGATTCGCGACGATTTTACGTCGCAGTTTGTCTACGATGAGCTGGAGAATCTGGTCAGCCTGGCGCGTGAAGAGATTAATCAGGCTCGCCCGCAAGACTGGCAATTAGAGAAGCTGCTGGAGCTTTTCTACGGCGAATGGGGTTTCTGCGACACGCGGGGCGTATATCGCCTGTCTGACGCGTTATGGCTGGACCAGGTCTTAAAAAATCGTCAGGGCAGCGCCGTGGCGCTGGGTTCTATTTTGCTGTGGGTTGCGCATCGTCTGGATATTCCTCTGGTGCCGGTCATTTTCCCGACGCAGATGATTCTGCGTGCAGAGTGGCTGGACGGCGAAATGTGGCTCATCAATCCCTTCAACGGCGACACGCTGGATGAACATACGCTGGACGTGTGGCTAAAAGGCAATATCAGTCCGGTGGCTGAACTCTTCAACGAAGATCTCGACGAGGCGGATAACGCAGAGGTCATTCGCAAGCTGCTGGATACGCTGAAATCCGCGTTAATGGAAGAGCGTCAGATGGAGCTGGCGTTGCGCGCCAGTGAAGTGCTGCTGCAGTTCAACCCGGAAGACCCGTACGAAATTCGCGATCGCGGGCTCATCTATGCGCAGCTCGACTGTGAGCACGTGGCGCTGAATGATCTGAATTATTTCGTCGAGCAGTGCCCGGAAGACCCGATTAGCGAAATGATTCGTGCTCAGATCAACGCGATCTCGCACAAACAAATTACACTGCATTAATCTTAATTCCGATTCACACCTGAATAAGGCGATCCTATGAAACAAAAAGTGGTTAGCATTGGTGATATCAAGGTAGCAAACGACCTGCCGTTCGTACTGTTCGGCGGCATGAACGTGCTGGAATCCCGCGACCTCGCCATGCGTATCTGCGAACACTACGTGACCGTGACCCAGAAGCTGGGCATCCCGTACGTGTTTAAGGCCTCTTTTGACAAAGCCAACCGCTCCTCCATCAACTCTTACCGTGGCCCGGGCCTGGAAGAGGGGATGAAGATTTTCCAGGAGCTGAAGCAGACCTTTGGCGTGAAAGTGATCACCGACGTGCATGAAGCCTCACAGGCGCAGCCGGTGGCAGACGTGGTGGACGTGATTCAGCTCCCGGCGTTCCTGGCGCGCCAGACCGACCTGGTTGCGGCGATGGCGAAAACCGGTGCCGTGATTAACGTGAAAAAACCGCAGTTCGTCAGCCCAGGCCAGATGGGTAACATCGTCGATAAGTTCATCGAAGGCGGCAACGATCAGGTGATCCTGTGCGACCGTGGCGCTAACTTCGGTTACGACAACCTGGTTGTCGATATGCTGGGCTTCAGCGTGATGAAAAATGTCTCCGGCCAGTCCCCGGTGATTTTCGACGTGACCCACGCCCTGCAGTGCCGCGACCCGTTCGGTGCCGCGTCCGGTGGCCGTCGCGCTCAGGTGACCGAGCTGGCGCGTGCCGGCATGGCGACCGGTCTGGCAGGTCTGTTTATTGAAGCGCACCCGGATCCGGCTAACGCGAAATGCGACGGCCCATCTGCGCTGCCGCTGGATAAACTGGAGCCGTTCCTGAAACAGATCAAAGCGATTGACGATCTGGTGAAGAGCTTCGACGAGCTGGATACCAGCAACTAATAAAAAAACCCGCTTCGGCGGGTTTTTTTATGGGGCATTTTGCCGGGTGGCGCTGCGCTTACCCGGCCTAGAAACCCGTAGGCCCTGCAAGCGAAGCGCCGCTGGGCAAAAAGGCTACGCAAATATCGTCATCAAATAAGCAATAAACAACGCCATATGCGCCGCGCCGTTCAGCACGTTGGTGCGTCCGGTTGAGAACGAAATCTGGCACAGCAGCAACGAGGCAACCATCACGATCATCTCCGGCGCACCCAGCGCAAACTGCAGCTCGTTGCCGGTCATAAAGGCAATCAGCGTCACCACCGGTACGGTAAGTGAAATGGTCGCCAGTACGGAGCCGAAGAACAGGTTCATTGCGCGCTGCACCTGATTATTCAACACCGCTTTCAGCGCGCCCAGCCCTTCAGGGGACAGGATCAGCAGCGCCACCAGGAAGCCGGTAAACGCTACCGGCGCGTTCAGCTCGGTTAACAGCGTCTCCAGCGGGTTGGCATTCATCTTGGTGACCGCGATAACCGCAATCAGATGCACGATCAGCCAAACCGTATGCCACGCGCTGCTGTGGGCCGACGGCTTGCCGTGGTGCGGGTCATCGTCGTCGCCGTCATCTTCATGCTCGTAAACAAACAGGCTCTGGTGCGTTTTGGTCTGAATCAACAGGAATACGCCGTACATGGCGGCGGAAATCAGAGCGACCAGCAGCGCCTGCCCGGTGGAAAAGTTTGCACCCGGCAGCGCCATCGGGAAGACCAGCACGATAATCGCCAGCGGGAAGAGGGCAATCAGATACTGTTTAATGCCGAACAGGTTCATATACTGGGTCGCGAACTTGCGGCCGCCCAGCAGTAAAGAGAAGCCCACCAGGCCCCCCGTCACAATCATAATGATCGAGTAGAGCGTGTCGCGCATCAGCGTCGGCGCGGCATCGCCGGTCGCCATGAGCGCGGATATCAGGCTGACTTCGAGAATCACGACGGAAAGGCTGAGAATTAACGATCCGTACGGCTCGCCGAGACGGTGGGCCAGGACGTCCGCATGGCGAACGACGCTAAACGCGCTGGTTAAGATGCCGACCAGGGCCAGAATATTGATACCAACCACCACTGGCAGTGACTGACTGCTTCCCCAGAAGAGCAGCACAGCCAGTGCCAGAACCGGGAAAATGAGAGACGTCTCCTTGTGGCGGGTCTTTACCGCCTCGTGTGTTGCTGTCATGTGCTTCTCCATCAATGCAGGTGCTTGTAATTATAGATAGATTTTTGAGGTCATTAAATTAACAGATCTCTGTTAAATACCCTTTATTTTTTACTTAATTTTACCCTTTGTCATTATTTTCATTGATGATGGGTATAATGCAGATTCTTTGTTGATTACTCATTAAATAACAATAAATTAAAAATGTAATTTATTCATAAATTATTGCCGGGTGGCACCATGGTGTATCGTCGTCCACACTTATCTCTTTAACCAAAAGAGAGGTCAGTGATGCCCTATAAAACGAAACGCGAATTACCCGATAACGTGCAAAACGTGCTGCCCGCCCACGCGCAGGATATCTACAAAGAGGCGTTTAACAGCGCCTGGGATCAGTACAAAGACAAGGACGATCGCCGGGATGATGCCAGCCGTGAAGAGACGGCGCACAAAGTCGCCTGGGCCGCCGTAAAACATGAATATGAGAAAGGAGACGACGATAAATGGCATAAAAAGAAATAGCCGTGAAATAATTCGCTGCCTTCATTTTGACTTTTCAGGCGGTTGAACTTCCGCTGTATTGCAACTGGTCCGCTAATTGCTTATCGTTATTTGACTGCTGGCAAAATGACCAGCACATATACCCGTCATACTTCAAGTTGCAGATGCGTTGGCTGCGCTCGTTCACCCCAGTCACTTACTTATGTAAGCTCCTGGGGATTCGCTCTCTTGCCGCCTTCCTGCAACTCGAATTATTTAGGGTAAAATGCCGGGAAGGCGAATTACAGATGTCGCAAGGAAGCATGCAGTGGCGGAGGTGGAAAGTGTTAACGCGTGATTTCTTAATGAAGGCAGATTGTAAGACGGCATTTGGTGCTATTGAGGAATCGCTTCTCTGGTCAGCTGAACAACGTGCGGCGTCGCTCGCTGCCACGCTTGCCTGCCGCCCGGATGATGGCCCGGTATGGATTTTTGGCTACGGCTCCCTGATGTGGAACCCGGCTCTGGAATTTGTCGAATCGGCAACGGGAACGCTGCCCGGCTGGCATCGCGCATTTTGCCTGCGACTGACGGCCGGACGCGGCAGCGCGTGCCAGCCGGGGCGCATGCTTGCACTGAAAGAGGGCGGGCGCACCACGGGCGTGGCGTATCGGCTTCCGGATGCCACGCTGGAAGAGGAGCTCACGCTGCTCTGGAAGCGCGAGATGATCACCGGCTGCTATATGCCGAGCTGGTGCAAGCTGGAACTGGACGACGGTCGTACCGTCAACGCGCTGGTGTTTATTATGGACCCGCGCCATCCGCTGTATGAAGCGGATACCCGTACGCAGGTGATTGCCCCGTTGATTGCCGCCGCGAGCGGGCCGCTGGGCACCAACGCGCAGTATCTCTTCTCCCTCGACCAGGAGCTAACCCGCCTCGGCATGAAGGACGACTGTCTGAATGAGCTGGTGGTGAAGGTGAAGGCGCTGCTGGAAGGGAACCCGCTCAACGGCACGCTGCGAGCAGGCTTTGCCTGATAATACGCCCGGCTTGCCGGGCGTTTAATTTTATGCGGCCACGTAGCTGACGGAATGCTCCAGCGACTGACTGTGGCTGTCGATCAGCACATCCCACGTGCCGGTATACGGCACGGTAAGCCATGCTTTATCATCCTGCACGGTCAGAATATCCGCCTGGGATTGTTTTTGTGCTTTCGCACTCATCAGATGAATACGACAGCGCTCTGAGCAACGCACCACTACCGTATCCCCGCCAAACAGTTTCAAACTTGTTTTTACCAGTGCCATTTTTTTACCCCGTCGATTTTGCCCATCCCGAGCGTGATATTGTTCACAAATTACTCATTGCATAACACCAAAGCGGGGGGCGAGGGATGATGATTTTGATCAAAAAATGGCATAACGTTTAAACAAAAATGACAAAATGCCTGAAAGCATTCAGCTGGCGCGGGTTTTAGCCAGTAAACCCGCACCTGAATAAAATTAAATGCGGAAATGGCCGGCAGTTTCAGCAAGGTCGCCCGCCTGGCTCTGCAGAGCGCCCGCGGCGGCGGCGGATTCCACCACCAGCTCGGCGTTCTGCTGCACCATGCGGTCGAGATGGGTTACCGCGTGGTTGATCTCATGAATCCCTTTCATCTGCTCGCTGGTGGCGATGGAGATTTCGCGCATGATGCCAGAGACGCTGCCGATGCTGGAGCGGATCTCATCCATGCTTTCCCCCGCCAGATGCACGTAGCGGGAGCCGGTTGCCACGCTGTTGGTGGTGGAATCAATCAGCGATTTGATCTCTTTCGCCGCCTGGGCGCTGCGGCTCGCCAGGTTACGCACTTCGCCTGCGACGACGGCAAACCCGCGCCCCTGCTCACCGGCACGCGCCGCTTCGACGGAGGCGTTCAGCGCCAGAATGTTGGTCTGGAAAGCAATGCCGTCAATCACGCTGGTGATATCGCCAATTTTAGCCGACGCGACTTCAATGGACTGCATAGTGCTGATCGCCTGCGATACCACCTCGCCGCCGCGCGCCGCGGCCGCCGAGGCTTTGCTCGCCTGATCGTTGGCTTCTGCCGCCGATTCATTCGACTGTGTCACGGAGGCGGTGATCTGCTCCACGGCGCTGGCCGTCTCGCGCAGGCTGGATGCCGCCTGCTCGGTACGTCCGGAAAGATCCTGGTTACCTGCGGCAATCTCCTGCGCGGCGTTTTTTACCGATTCGCTGGCGTCGCGGAGCTGCACCATCACCACCGACAGCTTATCGCTGAAGGCGTTAAAGGCCTGGGCAATCTGCGCGACCTCGTCCTCGCCGCTGTCCGGCAGGCGCTGGGAGAGATCGTTAGTGCCGTTAGCAATGTTGTGCATCGCGTCGCGAATGTCGGACAAGCGCTTGAGCAGGCGGGCAATCAGGAAGTGAACAATGGCCGCGCTCAGGAGAGCCAGGATCACCAGCGAAATTGCGGATGCTTTGAGCATGGAACGCATCCCGGAGGTGGCGTCGCCGCTGTCGAGCGCCACGACTAATAGCCAGTTAGTGCCCGGCACGGCTGTCGCCACGAAGGTTTTTTCAGCGTCGTTCAGCGTTCCGTCGACGAGGTTACCGCTTTTCAGCGCAGCAAAATCAATGCCTTTGATCGTCTCACCAAACGGTTTTAGCGTCAGAGCCGGATCGTTAGCGGCAATCACGCTGCCGTCGCTGTTCAGAAGCAACCCGCTGCTGGCCGGGGTTGGATGGATCCCGCGCACGTTAGCCACCACGCTGTCCATCGCCACATCGCCCGCCACGACCGCTTTGAGCGTGCCATTTTCTTTCACCGGCACGGCGAAGGTTACCACCAGTTTACCGGTACCCGCGTCAACGTAGGGCGCGGTGACAACCGGACCGTCCGTGCTGACCACCTGCTGATACCACGGGCGAATAGTCGGGTCATAGTCCGCCGGAACGCCCGCCGGTTCAGAGAATTTCGCCGTTTTGCTGGCGTAGCCAACATAGACGTTGGTGAATCCACCCGCCTGCGCAAGCTGTTTAAACACCGGAACCGGGTCGTCGCTCAGCGCAACGGTCTGCGCGGAGGCGATCACCGCCATCTTGCTTTTTACCCAGTCGGCAATCGCCATGTTATGGCTGGCGCTGGTGCTGGTCAGAATATCGCGCTGGGACTGCTGGTTATCCTGGCGCGTGACCTGGAAGTTGATAACGGTGTTAAGGAGAAGGGCGACGACCAGACAGCCTGCCGTCGCCACGATGATGCGTGCACGAATCGATCTGAACATAAGTGAAATACCTGCTGTGTTGTTTCCATGCCTATCGGCAACCCCGCAGGTAAACTTGATGCTGAAACCGCGTCCATAAGAAAATAATATTTTTACGGGTTTATTATTAAAAAGTTAATACTTTATCGGCGGACAGCGTCCACTCGGCCAGCTCAACCAGCGTACCAATCTCTACGCCATCAATCAGCGGCAGACCGGTAATGCCGCGGCCGTCGGTGCAGGTCTTGCACAGCTTCACCGGCACGTTTTGCGCGGTCAGAATTTCAAGCATCTGCTGAATGTTATAGCCCTCTGCCGGTTTTTGACCCTTCAGCCCCGCGGTGACCGCGTCCGACATTAAAAAGAGCCGTAACGCCAGGTCGCTCTCTTTTTCACGCAGCGCAATCGCCAGGCGCAGGCTGTTAAAAAGGGATTCGCTGCCGTAGGCCGCACCGTTGGCGACGATCACAATCTTTTGCATGTTGACTCCTGTTCTTATAAAGGCACGAATAATATAGGGTTTACCGAGTTTACGCTGCTTGCAGCCGACAATAAACTTCAGGATATTCCTGAAATGTCCCGTAAGGCTGCAATTCTTTCCTAATGACGTTAAGGTAAGAGAGTCTTTTACAAAACTCAGGCGCAAATCCCGACGTTGATGGCTGTATCGTCCCGCATTCTTTTTCTGTTATTACTCCCCCTTCTTGCGGCCGGAGCCGTTCACGGTGCGCCGAATTCCTTTATGCATCAGGCACAGAATCCCTTCGACAATAATGGGGACAGTCTGCCCGACCTCGGCATGGCGGCGCCAACGGGCGAGGGGGAAAAACACCTGGCCGAAATGGCGAAAGCGTTTGGTGAAGCCAGCATGACCGACAACGGTCTGACAACGGGCGAGCAGGCGCGTCAGTTTGCGTTTGGTCAGGTGCGCGACGCGTTGAGCGGCGAAGTGAACCAGCAGATAGAATCCTGGCTGTCGCCCTGGGGTAACGCCAGCGTGAACTTGCTGGTCGATAACGATGGCAAATTTAACGGCAGCAGTGGGAGCTGGTTTATCCCCTGGAACGATAACAACCGCTATCTGAGCTGGAGCCAGCTTGGCCTGACCCAGCAGACGGATGGCCTGGTGAGTAACGCTGGGCTCGGTCAGCGCTGGGTCGCCGGAAAATGGCTGCTGGGTTACAACACGTTTTACGATAACCTTCTGGATGAAAACCTGCAGCGTGCCGGGCTGGGCGCGGAAGCGTGGGGGGAAAATCTGCGCCTGTCGGCCAACTATTATCAGCCCTTTGCCGGCTGGCGCGATCGCTCTGACGTCCAGGAGCAGCGCATGGCGCGCGGATATGACGTCACCGCTAAAGCCTGGCTGCCGTGGTTCCATCATCTCAATACCAGCGTCAGCTTCGAGCAATACTTTGGCGATAACGTCGACCTCTTCAACAGCGGAACCGGCTATCACAACCCGGTGGCGGTGAACCTGGGGCTTAACTATACCCCCGTTCCGCTGGTCACCCTGACCGCCGCGCATAAGCAGGGAGAAAGTGGCGCGAGTCAGAATAACCTCGGACTGAAGCTCAACTACCGCTTTGGCGTGCCGCTGGTTAAGCAGATTTCCGCCGGTGAAGTTGCCGCCACGCGCTCCCTGCGCGGAAGCCGCTACGACTCTCCGGAGCGCAATAGCCTGCCGGTGATAGAGTTCCGCCAGCGGAAAACGCTGTCCGTGTGGCTGGCCACGCCGCCGTGGGATCTGAAAGGAGGCGAGACCGTTATGCTGAAGCTTCAGGTTCGCAGTACACACGGCATTCGTCAGATCCACTGGCAGGGGGATACGCAGGCGCTGAGCCTGACGTCGCCGGCGAAAAGCAACAGCAGCGACGGCTGGAGCGTGATTATGCCTGCCTGGGATGACCGTGAAGGGGCGACAAACCGCTGGCACCTGTCGGCGGTGGTGGAAGATGAGAAGGGCCAGCGCGTCTCGTCCAATGAGATCGTGCTGACCGTCGTGCAGCCGCTGGTCGCATTGCCTGACGACGATCCGCGCTGGAAGCTTCTGCCGGAGGAGTAATCCTTAAAAAATGCGTTCCTGATGCACCCACACCGCGGCTTCAACGCGGGATTTTAGCTTCATTTTCTTCAGCATATGCTTCACGTGTACTTTGACCGTGCTTTCGGTGATGTCCAGACGGCGGGCAATCATTTTGTTCGGCAGGCCCTGAGCAATCAGCTTCAGAATATCGCGCTCGCGCGGAGTTAACTGGCTGACGTCACGGTCAGAGGTGGCGCGGTTGGCGCGCAGGCTGGCGGCCAGCACCGGCGTTAAGGCTTCGCTGAGCACCATCTCGCCCGCCGCGGCCTGCTGCAGCGCCTTAAGCAAGTCTTCCGGCTCCATATCCTTCAGCAGATAACCATCCGCCCCGCGCTTCAGCGCCGTGACCACATCCTCTTCATGGTTTGACACGCTAAAGACGACGATGCGCCCGGAAAGCGATTTTTCCCGCAGCTTGTCGAGGGTTTCCAGCCCGTTCATGCCGGGCATATTCAGATCGAGCAGGATCAGATCGGGATCGAGGGATTCGGCAAGCTCAATGCCCTGTTCACCGTTGCTGGCTTCGCCAACCACGGTGATATCGGGTGCCATGCTGACCAGCTGTTTCACGCCAGTACGCAGCATCGGATGGTCGTCGATCAACAGGATAGATGCCGGTTCCTGATTAGTCATGGGTTTCTCCTTGAGCAGTTGTAAGCGGTTTTTCGGGAACAAAGGTGACGACTACTTCCGTGCCGCCCGTCTCTCTCCGGCGAACCTGGCAATCACCGCGCAGGCTTTGGGCGCGGTCTCGCATAATAATTAAACCATAGTGGTTAGTGCGTTCGGCATTTTCCGGCACGCCGCGGCCGTTGTCGTGAACCGTGAGCTTCACCTGACTGCCGTGCTGGCTGACGGTGACCGTTACCGCCGTCGCGCCGGAATGCTTGAGCACGTTACTCAACGCTTCACGGGCGATCTGCAGTAAATGGATGGCCTGGTGGGAGGGGACAAACCGCGGCGGCAGCTGGTAGTCCAGCTTCACCGGGAAACCCAGCCGGGCGCTAAATTCCTGGCAGCTGGCTTCCAGCGCCGGGCGCAGGCCCGGCTCGGTCAGCTGCAGACGGAAGGTGGTCAGCAGCTCGCGAAGCTGTATCCAGGAGGTGTTCAGCTCGTTGCGGATCTGGCTGAGCAGCTGCTTGTTGCTTTCCGGCATCTCCGCATCCTGCATCTGCAGGCAACTCACCTGCATTTTCATACAGGAGAGCGACTGGGCGATAGAGTCGTGAAGCTCGCGGGCGATGGTTGCGCGCTCTTCCATGACGATCAGCTGCTGCTGCTTTTCCTGATGCCTGTCGAGCGCCAGCGTGGCCGTTAGCTGTTCGACCAGCGTGTCAACCAGCTGCTGCTGGTCGTGGCTCAGGTGGCGCCCGGCAGGCAGCGTTGCCAGCAGAATACCGTACTGGGTGTGGCTGTCGGTCAGGCGCCACTTCAGGGTGGTGCCGCCGGACGTCAGCGGCGGCAGGCCGCGAGGGCAAAGATGGCAGCCTTTGTCATCGCAGGACATATCGGACTGGCAGGTAAATTCCTGATGGTTATCTTCGTCTTCCACATCGTAGACCCGCAGCTCAAGGTCGTGAAGCAGGGTCAGATTTTGCAGACCGTTCAGCACCGGCGAGAGGCGTTCGCATAGCGGCACCTGCATGTGCAGACGACGGTTGGCCTGCCACAGAAAGGAGAGGATCTCGTTTTTCTGCTCCAGCCCGGCCGTTTTTTCCTGCACGCGCTGCTCCAGCACCGCGTAGCTTTCGGACAGCTCTGCCGACATGGTATTCAGCGCCTGACCGAGCATGGCCATCTCGTTGCGCCCGCTGATGTGCGTGCGCTGGGTAAAATCGCGTGCGGTGACCGCGCGGGCCATTGCCAGCAGCTGTTTCCACGGATTCAGCAGCCGCGCGCGGAGCCAGACGATGGTGAAGATCAGCAGCAGACCCATAAACAGCGCCATCGCGCGGTGCACCATCACCACCCGGTCAATGCGTAATTCGGTGGTTTGGTCAAAAGAGGAGACCAGCGCATCAATGCGCGAGACGAACCCCGCGACGTCCTGCGCAACGGTTTCTGTGCTGCGCGCCTGCTTCAGCCCGGGCGCCAGCTGGGTGTGCCAGTAGCCCTGAAGGGCGTTAAGCTGGGACTGCTGACCGGCGCGGATGGCGGCGTTTTGCAGCTCGGGGCTGGAGACCGTGCGCTCCATTTCATCAATCAGAGGACGATCGTCCTGCGTCAGGGGAACCGATGCCAGCAGGCGATAACTCTGCATGCGTAGCGAGCCTGCCTCGTTGATGGCATGCGCATTACCCTGTACTCCCTGTACCAGCCAGCCGGAGATCGCCATGCCGGTCACGCCGATGGCGGTGGACAGCAAAACAATCAGAGCGAGCTGATTCACGAGCGTCAGCGGAGATAAACATCTTTTTAACATAGAGGTGGCGTGCTCCTGACGTGGCCTGCTTGCAGGAATGGCGCTATTCTGGTGCATACCCTGGAGTATACCCATACCAATAAAGGATTACCCCTAAATTGCCAACGGAGTAGGGGGAAGGAGGTGGGGGTAGCCAGGAACCGTCAGTGCCGTGAAAAACCACGTCTTTTTTACCGAATTAGCCTACTCACTAAGGGTAAGGCCTTATTTTGCGCCGCAAATCCTCCCACTTTTCCTTTGATTTATATCAACTTACCGCCGCCCTAAAACCCTAATGTTTGCAGCATCATTCGAGAATCAGAGGTGTCTATGAGTCACTCATCCGCTCCCGAAAGGGAAAATGGTGCCGTTATTACAGACTGGCGTCCAGAGGAGCCGGCGTTCTGGCAACAGCGCGGCCATCGTGTAGCAAGCCGGAATCTATGGATTTCCGTGCCGTGTTTGTTATTAGCGTTTTGCGTATGGATGTTGTTTAGCGCGGTGGCGGTCAATCTGCCGAAAGTTGGGTTTACGTTTACGACCGATCAGCTGTTCATGCTGACCGCGCTGCCGTCGCTGTCAGGCGCGCTGCTGCGGGTCCCTTACGCGTTTATGGTGCCGGTGTTTGGCGGTCGTCGCTGGACGGCGTTCAGTACGGGTATCATGATCGTCCCTTGCGTGTGGCTCGGCTTCGCGGTGCAGGATACCTCCACGCCGTTTAACGTGTTCGTGATTATCTCCCTGCTGTGCGGTTTTGCGGGTGCGAACTTCGCCTCCAGCATGGCGAACATCAGCTTCTTCTTCCCGAAAGCCAAGCAGGGCGGCGCGCTGGGGATTAACGGCGGTCTGGGGAACATGGGCGTGAGCGTGATGCAGTTGATTGCCCCGCTGGCGATCTCGGTCTCCATTTTTGCGGCCTTTGGCGGCGGTGGCGTTGAGCAGGCGGATGGTTCGTCCCTCTATCTGCAAAACGCCGCCTGGATCTGGGTCCCTTTCCTGGTGGTCTTTACCCTCGCAGCCTGGTTCTTTATGAATGATCTGTCCGCGTCGAAGGCATCGCTGAGCGAACAGCTGCCGGTGCTGAAGCGTGGGCATCTCTGGGTGATGGCCCTGCTGTATCTGGCCACCTTCGGCTCGTTTATCGGCTTCTCTGCAGGCTTCGCGATGCTGTCGAAAACGCAGTTTCCGGAGATTCAGATCCTGCAATTTGCCTTCTTCGGGCCGTTCATTGGTGCTCTGGCGCGTTCGCTGGGCGGCATGGTGTCTGACCGCCTCGGCGGTACCCGCGTGACGCTGGTTAACTTCGTCGTGATGGCGGTCTTCTGCGCGCTGCTGTTCCTTACGCTGCCAGCCGACGGGCAGGGCGGTAACTTCATCGCCTTCTTCGGCGTGTTTATGGTGCTGTTCCTGACGGCCGGGCTGGGGAGTGCGTCTACCTTCCAGATGATATCCGTGATCTTCCGCAAGCTGACCATGGACCGCGTGAAAGCGCAGGGCGGGAGCGAAGAGCAGGCAATGCGTGAAGCGGCGACGGATACGGCGGCGGCGCTGGGCTTTATCTCTGCCATCGGTGCGATTGGCGGCTTCTTTATCCCGAAAGCGTTCGGTATCTCTCTGGACCTGACCGGCTCTCCGGCCGGTGCCATGAAAGTCTTCCTCGTCTTCTATATCGCCTGCGTTGTGATTACGTGGCTGGTATATGGCCGTAATACCAAGAAAAATAAGTAAGTGTGATTATCCGTTTACGCGGCCTTCGGGCCGCGTTTTTTTTAGCCTGAATAATAGTTACAACATACTTACGGCTTTTACGGCTAACGCCCGCGGCGGCACTGCGATCGCCATCGCTTTACAGGTCGCTCTACCCCTTAATACCTGAGATGTTAAATGTTGACTGGTTTTTTGTGCGACAAAATAAAAATAGTCATATATTTCATATTGATATGAATTTTTCTTAGATACCGCTTTGGTGGTATTCGGTATAACCCCTCGCCTGAAAGTCCCTTCTCGTCTTGATCGTTATCAATTCTCCCCCTCTTTCAGGGCGTTACCTTCGCTGCAAATCAGCAATGTCGATTTAGAGAGCCACAGGCTCCACACAGGAGATACCCGATGAGCAAATTTTTGGACCGGTTTCGCTACTTCAAACAGAAGGGTGAAACTTTTGCCGATGGGCACGGCCAGGTTCTGGATACCAACCGGGACTGGGAAGACGGTTACCGCCAGCGCTGGCAGCATGACAAAGTCGTCCGTTCGACCCACGGCGTGAACTGTACTGGCTCATGTAGCTGGAAGATTTTCGTTAAAAACGGTCTGGTGACCTGGGAAATGCAGCAGACCGACTATCCGCGCACCCGCCCGGATATGCCAAACCACGAACCGCGCGGCTGCCCGCGTGGCGCCAGCTACTCCTGGTATCTCTACAGCGCTAACCGTCTAAAATACCCGCTGATGCGCAAGCGCCTGATGAAGATGTGGCGTGAAGCGAAAGTGCAGCACAGCGATCCGGTGGATGCCTGGGCGTCCATTATCGAAGACGCGGACAAAGCAAAAAGCTTCAAGCAGGCTCGCGGTCGCGGTGGTTTCGTTCGCTCCTCATGGAAAGAAGTGAACGAGCTGATTGCCGCTTCCAACGTCTACACCGTCAAAACCTACGGTCCTGACCGCGTGGCGGGCTTTTCACCCATCCCGGCGATGTCGATGGTCTCTTACGCCTCCGGCGCGCGTTACCTGTCTCTTATCGGCGGTACCTGCCTGAGCTTCTACGACTGGTACTGCGACCTGCCGCCTGCATCTCCGCAGACCTGGGGCGAGCAGACCGACGTGCCGGAATCCGCCGACTGGTACAACTCCAGCTACATCATCGCCTGGGGCTCAAACGTTCCTCAGACCCGTACGCCGGACGCGCACTTCTTTACTGAAGTCCGTTACAAAGGCACCAAAACCGTGGCGGTGACCCCTGACTACGCGGAAATCGCCAAGCTTTGCGATCTGTGGCTGGCGCCGAAACAGGGTACCGACGCCGCGATGGCAATGGCGATGGGCCACGTCATGCTGCGTGAATTCCACCTTGATAAGCCAAGCCAGTACTTCACCGACTACGTTCGCCGCTACACCGACATGCCGATGCTGGTCATGCTGGAAGCGCGTGAGGGCTACTATGCTGCGGGCCGCACGCTGCGCGCCGCCGATCTGGTGGATTCGCTGGGCCAGGAAAACAACCCTGAGTGGAAAACCGTTGCGTATAACAGCAACGGCGAGCTGGTGGCGCCAAACGGCTCTATCGGCTTCCGCTGGGGCGAGAAGGGCAAGTGGAACCTGGAGCAACGCAACGGCACCACCGGCGAAGAGACGGAGCTGCGCCTGAGCATGCTGGGCAGCCAGGACGAGATCGCTGAAGTCGGGTTCCCGTACTTCGGCGGTGAAGGTTCAGAGCACTTCAACAAGGTTGAACTGAAAAACGTTCTGATGCACAAACTGCCGGTTAAACGCCTGCAGCTGGCCGACGGTTCTACCGCACTGGTCACCACCGTTTATGACCTGACCATGGCGAACTACGGTCTGGAACGCGGTCTGGGCGATGAAAACTGCGCAACCGGCTATGACGACGTGAAAGCCTACACCCCGGCCTGGGCGGAACAGATCACTGGCGTGCCACGCGCGCACATTACCCGTATCGCACGTGAGTTTGCAGAAAACGCGGACAAAACGCACGGTCGTTCGATGATCATCGTCGGCGCGGGTCTGAACCACTGGTATCACCTCGATATGAACTATCGCGGTCTGATCAACATGCTGATCTTCTGCGGCTGCGTTGGCCAGAGCGGTGGCGGCTGGGCGCACTACGTCGGCCAGGAAAAACTGCGTCCGCAGACCGGCTGGCAGCCTCTGGCGTTTGCCCTCGACTGGCAGCGTCCGGCACGCCACATGAACAGCACCTCCTACTTCTATAACCACTCCAGCCAGTGGCGCTACGAAACGGTTACCGCGCAGGAGCTGCTTTCGCCAATGGCGGATAAATCCCGCTACAGCGGCCACCTGATTGACTTCAACGTGCGTGCTGAACGCATGGGCTGGCTGCCGTCTGCGCCACAGCTGGGCACTAACCCGCTGCGCATTGCGGAAGCGGCGAAGCAGGCGGGTATGTCACCGGTGGATTACACCGTGAAATCCCTCAAAGACGGCTCTATCCGCTTCGCGGCAGAACAGCCGGAGAACGGTAAAAACCACCCGCGTAACCTGTTCATCTGGCGCTCCAACCTGCTGGGCTCGTCCGGTAAAGGCCACGAGTACATGCTGAAATACCTGCTCGGTACCGAAAACGGTATTCAGGGGAAAGATCTCGGCAAGCAGGGCGGCGTGAAGCCGGAAGAGGTGGAGTGGAAAGACAACGGTCTCGACGGCAAGCTGGATCTGGTGGTGACGCTGGACTTCCGTCTGTCCAGCACCTGCCTGTACTCCGACATCGTGCTGCCTACTGCCACCTGGTACGAAAAAGACGACATGAATACCTCGGATATGCATCCGTTTATTCATCCGCTGTCTGCGGCCGTTGACCCGGCGTGGGAATCAAAAAGCGACTGGGATATCTACAAGGACATCGCGAAGAAATTCTCCGAAGTCTGCGTAGGCCACCTGGGCAAAGAGACCGACGTGGTGACGCTGCCAATCCAGCACGACTCCGCTGCCGAACTGGCGCAGCCGCTGGACGTGAAGGACTGGAAAAAAGGCGAGTGCGACCTGATCCCGGGCGTGACCGCACCGCACATCATTCCGGTTGAACGCGACTACCCGGCAACCTATGAGCGCTTTACCTCTATCGGCCCGCTGATGGAGAAGATCGGTAACGGCGGAAAAGGGATCGCCTGGAACACCCAGAGCGAAATGGATCTGCTGCGCAAGCTCAACTACACCAAAGCGGACGGCCCGGCCAAGGGCCAGCCGATGCTGAACACGGCAATTGATGCCGCAGAGATGATCCTGACCCTGGCACCGGAAACCAACGGCCACGTGGCGGTGAAAGCCTGGGCGGCACTGAGCGAGTTTACCGGTCGCGACCATACGCACCTGGCGACCAATAAAGAGGAAGAGAAAATCCGCTTCCGCGATATTCAGGCCCAGCCGCGCAAGATTATCTCCAGCCCGACCTGGTCTGGCCTCGAAGATGAACACGTCTCTTATAACGCGGGCTACACCAACGTTCATGAGCTGATCCCATGGCGCACCCTGTCCGGTCGTCAGTCGCTGTATCAGGATCACCAGTGGATGCGTGACTTCGGTGAAAGCCTGCTGGTTTACCGTCCGCCAATCGACACCCGCTCCGTGAAAGCAGTGATGGGCGCGAAATCGAACGGCAACCCTGAGAAGGCGCTGAACTTCCTGACGCCGCACCAGAAGTGGGGTATCCACTCCACCTACAGCGACAACCTGCTGATGCTGACCCTGTCGCGCGGCGGTCCGATTGTCTGGATGAGCGAAACGGACGCCAAAGATCTGGGTATCGAAGATAACGACTGGATCGAAGTGTTCAACAGCAACGGTGCCCTGACGGCGCGTGCGGTGGTGAGCCAGCGCGTACCGGCCGGGATGACCATGATGTACCACGCGCAGGAACGTATCGTTAACCTGCCGGGGTCAGAAATTACCGAGCAGCGCGGTGGGATCCACAACTCCGTGACCCGTATTACGCCGAAGCCGACCCACATGATCGGTGGCTATGCGCAGCTGGCCTACGGCTTTAACTACTACGGCACCGTAGGATCGAACCGCGATGAGTTCGTGGTGGTACGTAAGATGAAGAACATTAACTGGTTAGACGGCGAAGGCAATGACCAGGTACAGGAGAGCGTAAAATGAAAATTCGTTCACAAGTCGGCATGGTGCTGAATCTGGATAAATGCATCGGCTGTCATACCTGCTCAGTCACCTGTAAAAACGTCTGGACCAGCCGCGAAGGTATGGAGTACGCCTGGTTCAACAACGTGGAAAGCAAGCCGGGCACCGGCTTCCCGACCGACTGGGAAAACCAGGAGAAGTGGAAGGGCGGCTGGATCCGTAAAATCAACGGCAAGCTGCAGCCGCGCATGGGTAACCGCGCGATGCTGCTGGGTAAAATTTTCGCTAACCCGCACCTGCCGGGCATCGACGATTACTACGAGCCGTTTGACTACGACTACCAGAACCTGCACAACGCGCCGGAAAGCAAACACCAGCCGATCGCCCGTCCGCGCTCGCTGATCACCGGTCAGCGCATGGACAAGATTACCAGCGGTCCAAACTGGGAAGAGATTCTGGGCGGCGAGTTCGAGAAACGCGCCAAAGACCAGAACTTCGAGAACATGCAGAAGGCGATGTACGGCCAGTTCGAAAATACCTTCATGATGTATCTGCCGCGCCTGTGCGAGCACTGCCTCAACCCGGCGTGCGTGGCGACCTGCCCAAGCGGCGCCATCTACAAGCGTGAAGAAGACGGCATCGTGCTGATCGACCAGGACAAGTGCCGCGGCTGGCGCATGTGTATTACCGGCTGCCCGTACAAAAAAATCTACTTCAACTGGAAGAGCGGCAAGTCTGAGAAGTGCATCTTCTGCTACCCGCGTATCGAAGCCGGGATGCCGACCGTCTGCTCAGAAAGCTGCGTAGGCCGTATTCGCTACCTCGGCGTGCTGCTGTACGACGCGGACGCGATTGAAAATGCCGCGAGCACCGAGCACGAGAAAGATCTGTATCAGCGTCAGCTGGACGTGTTCCTCGATCCGAACGATCCGAAGGTGATTGAGCAGGCGCTGAAGGATGGCATTCCGCAGAGCGTGATTGACGCGGCGCAGCAGTCTCCGGTGTACAAAATGGCGATGGACTGGAAGCTGGCCCTGCCGCTGCATCCGGAATACCGCACGCTGCCGATGGTCTGGTACGTGCCGCCGCTGTCGCCGATTCAGTCTGCCGCGGATGCGGGTGAGCTGGGCAGCAACGGCATTCTGCCGGACGTGGAAAGCCTGAGAATCCCGGTTCAGTACCTGGCTAACCTGCTGACCGCCGGGGATACCCAGCCGGTGCTGCTGGCGCTGAAGCGTATGCTGGCGATGCGTCACTTCAAACGTGCGGAAACCGTAGACGGTGTTACCGATACCCGCGCGCTGGAAGAGGTCGGTCTGACCGAAGCCCAGGCGCAGGAAATGTACCGCTATCTGGCGATTGCCAATTACGAAGACCGTTTCGTGGTGCCGAGCAGCCACCGTGAGCTGGCCCGCGAAGCCTTCCCGGAGAAAAACGGCTGTGGCTTTACCTTTGGCGACGGCTGCCACGGGTCAGACAGCAAATTCAACCTGTTCAACAGCCGCCGCATCGACGCCATGGATGTGACCAGTAAAACGGAGCCGCACTCATGATTGAACTCGTCATTGTTTCGCGTCTGCTCGAGTACCCGGATGCTGCGCTTACGCAGCATCAGCAGGAACTCTTTGATGCACTCGCGTCATCTGAAAACCTGGATAAAGAGGATGCCCACAAGCTGGGCGTTTTCCTCCGCGATCTGCTTGCGCGCGATCTTCTGGACGCGCAGTCGGACTACAGCCAGCTGTTTGACCGTGGTCGTGCGACCTCGCTGCTGCTGTTCGAACACGTGCACGGTGAATCCCGCGACCGCGGTCAGGCGATGGTTGACCTGATGGCGCAGTACGAGCAGCACGGCCTGCAGCTCGACAGCCGCGAGCTGCCGGACCATCTGCCGCTCTATCTGGAATATCTGGCGCAGCTGCCAAAAGAGGAGGCGCTGGGCGGTCTGCAGGACATCGCGCCGATCCTGGCGCTGCTCGGCGCGCGTCTTCAGCAGCGCGAGAGCCGCTACGCGGTACTTTTCGATCTGCTGGTGAAGCTGGCCAACGCGTCAGTCGACAGTGAAAAAGTGGCGGAGAAAATTGCGGATGAAGCCCGCGATGACACGCCACAGGCGTTGGATGCGGTCTGGGAAGAAGAGCAGGTGAAATTCTTTGCTGACCAGAACTGCGGCGAGTCTGAAATCTCCGCTCACCAGCGTCGTTTTGCCGGCGCGGTTGCCCCGCAATATTTGAATATCTCTAACGGAGGACGGCACTAATGCACTTCCTGAATATGTTCTTCTTTGACATTTACCCGTATATCGCGGGCACCGTGTTCCTGGTGGGAAGCTGGCTGCGTTACGACTACGGCCAGTACACCTGGCGTGCTGCCTCCAGCCAGATGCTGGATCGTAAAGGGATGCATGTGGGCTCTAACCTGTTCCACATCGGTATTCTGGGGATTTTTGCCGGTCACTTCCTGGGGATGCTGACGCCGCACTGGATGTATGAAGCGTGGCTGCCGATCGAGGTGAAGCAGAAGATGGCGATGATCGCTGGCGGTGCCTGCGGCGTGATGACCCTGGTAGGCGGTCTGCTGCTGCTAAAACGTCGTCTGTTCAGCCCGCGCGTGCGTGCGACCACGACCGCAGCGGATATTCTGATCCTCTCCCTGCTGATGGTGCAGTGCGCGCTGGGCCTGCTGACCATTCCGTTCTCGGCGCAGCATATGGACGGCAGCGAAATGATGAAGCTGGTCGGCTGGGCGCAGTCCGTGGTGACCTTCCACGGCGGCGCGTCCGTGCACCTGGACGGCGTGGCGTTTATCTTCCGCGTTCACCTGGTGCTGGGGATGACGCTGTTTGTGCTGTTCCCGTTCTCTCGTCTGGTGCATATCTGGAGCGCGCCGGTAGAGTACCTGACGCGCAAATACCAGATTGTGCGCGCCCGTCGCTAATTCGCCGTTTTGATACCAACCCCGCACTCGCGGGGTTTTTTTTCGCCCCAGCCCAGGTTGTTGCCCGCGGCAGCAAACAGGATCAGCGCGCCGCCCGCCAGCTGCGTCAGGTTCAGGGAGTGTCCAAACACCAGATTATCGACAACGATCGCCACTACCGGATAGATAAACGACAGGGAGCCGGTAATGGGCGTAGGCAGCTTCTGAATCGCGCTGTAGAGCAGCTGGTACATAATGCCGGTATGGACGATGCCCAGCGTCAGCAGGATCGGCCAGGGGAAATCACCGGAAAAAGACGGCATGCTGGCAAACGGTAAAAGCATCACGACGCCCGTCAGCACCTGGATAAAGGCAATATGCTGCGGCGCAACGGATCTGAGTTTGCGGGCAATAATGGCCGTGACCGCGTAGAAGAAGGCCGCGGCCATCGCCAGACCGATCCCGGCGAGCCATTCACTGCCGTGTGCGCCGGTCAGCTCGCTGGAGAGCAAGATCACCACGCCGCCAAAGGCGAGAAACAGCCAGCCCCATTTCACTACGCTGACGCGTTCACCTAAAAACATCCCCATCAGGACCAGCATAAACGGCTGGGTGTTATAGACCACGGTCGAAAGACCAATCGAGATCCGCTCATAGGCTGCGAAGAGCAGCAGCCAGTTCAACACTAATGCCACGCCGCCGAGAATGGCCAGCAGCAGCGTGGTGCGGGTGAGGGGACTAAAGGGCTTTGGACTTACCCGGATAAAAATAAAAAGCGCTATTGCCCCGATAAGACAGCGCCAGAACACCACTTCCGTTACCGGCAGACCGCTGAGTAAAACAAACGCACCGATAGAGCCGGAAATTAACATCGCCAGGCTCATTTGCCAGACGCCTTTATGTAAATCACGCATCACCCACCTCCTGATTAATGACGCTATTGTCGAAAATTGCTGTCGGGTTTTACAGGGGTGATATAAGGTTGAATACGTTAATGACTTTTTAAAATTAGGTGAAAGCGATGGAATACCTTCTCGATGATATAGACCGACACATTTTAGCCTGTCTGGTCGAGGATGCGCGCATGTCTTTGAAGGTGCTCAGCGGGCGTATCGGTCTGACGTCACCCAGCGCGGCAGAACGCCTGAAAAGGCTGGAAGAGCGCGGTGTGATTCAGGGGTATGGCGCACGGGTGAATCTGGCGGCGCTGGGGTATACGCTGCAGGCGCTGGTGCGCGTGCGGCCTTTGCCCGGGTTGTTGCATAAGGTGGACAAGTACATTCAGGCGATGCCGGAGTGTATTGAGAGCGACAAGGTGACCGGGGAAGACTGTTTTGTTATCCGGCTGGTGGTGCGGTCAATTGAGCAGCTGGATGTGCTGCTGGACGGCCTGGCGGAACATGCCCAGTGCAATACGTCGATTGTGAAGAGCTCGCCGGTGAAGAGACGGTTGCCACCGATGTAGGGTTCTGGCTTCTGTCGCCGGGTGGCGGCTGCGCCTTACCCGGCCTACAACGGCGGATTCGGTTCAGTTTTATAATGATTTTTTGGATTATTCTGGAAGTGATGGTGGTGGGGGAAGGATTCGAACCTTCGAAGTCGATGACGGCAGATTTACAGTCTGCTCCCTTTGGCCGCTCGGGAACCCCACCAGGGGTAATTCAAATTTTGAGGTGATGCTGAGAGATGGTGGTGGGGGAAGGATTCGAACCTTCGAAGTCGATGACGGCAGATTTACAGTCTGCTCCCTTTGGCCGCTCGGGAACCCCACCACGGGGTAATGCTTTTTTACTGGCCTGCTTCCTGCTGGAAGCGGGGCGCATCATATCAAATGAGACGCCCCTGTAAAGCATTCCTTTAGGTAAATGAAGCTGTTTGCCTGCTTTTTATCCGTAAAGGCGCAAAGCTAATCAATTCATTTTCCGAAAGATTAAAGAATGATGGTTCTGTTGCCGTACACGAAGACCCGCTGCGCCAGCACCTGATACAGCGCACGGCTAAGCACGTTCTTCTCGACGTCACGCCCGGCGCGCATCATATCCTCGGCGGTGTAGGTGTGGTCCACATGAATCACGTCCTGCATGATGATTGGGCCTTCATCCAGGTTATCGTTCACGTAGTGTGCGGTCGCACCGATGATCTTCACGCCGCGCTCGTACGCCTGATGATATGGGCGAGCACCGATAAAGGCCGGCAGGAACGAGTGGTGAATGTTGATAATTTTGTTCGGGAAACGCGCCACGAAGGATGGCGTTAACACGCGCATGTATTTCGCGAGCACCACGTAGTCCGGGTTATGCGCTTCAATGGCCTGTGCCATCAGATCGTCGTGTTCTTCGCGGGTATGGCCTTCGTGGCTCACCAGCTCGAATGGAATATCAAAACGTTCGACCAGCGTGCGCAGCGTCTCATGGTTGCCAATAACGGCAGCAATTTCAACGTCCAGACCGCCATAGTTGGCTTTCATCAGCAGGTCGCCCAGACAGTGTGCTTCTTTGGTCACCAGAATCACAACACGGCGTCGACCCGCTGGGGTCAGTTCACGCACGGAACCTTCCGGAAGCGCGCTGTCCAGATCGGCAAGCAGGGTGGTGTCGTTGAAAATACCTTCCAGTTCGGTACGCATAAAGAAGCGGCCGGTTCGGTGGTCAACGAACTCGTTGTTCTGCACGATATTCAGTTCATGTTTGTAGCAAATGTTGGTAATTCGTGCGATCAGCCCTTTTTGATCGGGGCAGATAGTGCGCAGAACTTTACGTTGTAATGATTGCATCGCCGGGAAATCCTGTTTGTATTTGCGAAGTCTGGGTTGTCAGGCGTTACTGCCCGCAACACTTTTTAAATTTTTTACCTGAACCACAAGGGCAGGGATCGTTACGACCAAACTGTGGGCGCGTACCGTCAATATAATACCACTGCCCGCTTTCCTTTAAGAACCGGGAACGCTCGATAATGGCACCAGGTTTATTATTCTCGGTAAAGCGGGCAACGAAGCTGACGTAACCCTCATCGACATGACTGCCTGTTGAGGATTCATAGACGGTAAGGCCGAGCCATTGCGTGTTCGTAAACCCGGCTTCGATGTCCTGTCTGAATTCGGCAGCGCGGCAGGAGGGATGCCAGGTTTTAATCAGATAGTCTGCGTCTTTGATCACAAAAGCAGTGTACCGTGAACGCATAAGGTGTGACGGGTCTGGTGCAACCTGATCGCCAGACAGATATCGCTGGCAACATAGGCTATACTCCAGAGCGCTACCACAAGGGCAGAGTTGAGACACGATTCTCTTCCTGGAACAAAATATAAAGGCGTAAAACGCTTCGGGTAGCACTATGTTAACTGAGGCGTTGCGTTGACGCTATGTCAGGAATCCAGGGGAAGTAAAACAGGACTAATGAGAAAGGTTAAAATTGGGCTGGCGCTGGGTTCAGGTGCCGCCCGGGGATGGTCACACATCGGCGTAATTAATGCCTTAAACAAGATGGGCATTGACGTTGATATCGTCGCAGGGTGTTCAATCGGATCGCTTGTCGGCTCCGCTTACGCGTGCGGGAAGCTTCCGGAACTCGAGACCTGGGTGCGCTCCTTCAGCTACTGGGACGTCCTGCGTCTGATGGACCTTTCATGGCAGCGTGGCGGGCTGTTGCGCGGGGAACGTGTCTTTAACCAGTTCCGCCAGGTTATGCCTCTCGAAGACTTCATTGATTGTCAGATGCCTTTCGGCGCCGTCGCGACGAACCTCAGCACAGGACGCGAACTCTGGCTAACCGAAGGGGATATTCACCTTGCGGTGCGCGCCTCCTGCAGTATGCCGGGGCTCATGGCGCCTGTCCCACACAACGGTTACTGGCTTGTCGATGGTGGCGTCGTGAATCCGGTTCCCATCTCTCTGACTCGTGCTATGGGGGCGGATATCGTGATTGCCGTTGACCTGCAGCACGACGCCCACCTGATGCAACAGGACCTCATGCCGGTCAATCTTCAGAGTGAAGAGGCCGAGGGCGAGAAGCTGGCCTGGCATGAACGCCTGCGAGGACGAATCGGGCGTATGGCTGCACGTCGCTCGGTTGCCGCGCCGACGGCGATAGAAATCATGACCACGTCAATCCAGGTGCTGGAGAATCGCCTTAAGCGCAATCGTATGGCAGGCGACCCGCCAGATATTCTTATTCAGCCTTACTGTCCGCAAATATCTACCCTTGATTTCCATCGGGCTGAGGCCGCCATCGCAGCGGGCTCGTTAGCCGTCGAAAAGAAAATGGACGAATTGTTGCCTTTTGTGCAAACAGCACGTTAAGCACCTTTTTTTGATTACTTCAGCAAAATCTGACAGGCGATAGTGCCGATCGCATGCCACTATTTAGTTACTGTCAGCCAGGGGAGGAACCATGACGCAGCCATTGGCCGGAAAACACATTTTGATTGTTGAAGACGAGCCCGTTTTCCGATCGCTACTGGATTCGTGGTTATCCTCGCTGGGAGCAATCACTTCACTGGCCGAAGATGGCATCGACGCTCTGGAGAAAATGATCAGCATTACCCCCGATTTGATGATTTGCGACATTGCGATGCCGCGCATGAATGGGCTGAAGCTGGTTGAACATCTGCGCAACGAAGGCAATCAGACGCCGATTCTGGTGATTTCTGCCACAGAGAATATGGCGGATATCGCCAAAGCATTACGCCTTGGGGTACAGGATATTCTGCTTAAACCGGTCAAGGATCTGAACCGGCTACGAGAAACGGTTTTAGCATGCCTATATCCGAATATGTTTAATTCCCGGGTGGAGGAAGAGGAGCGTCTTTTCCAGGACTGGGACGCTCTGGTGAGTAATCCACCTGCCGCAGCGAAACTGTTGCAAGAACTCCAGCCGCCCGTACAGCAAACTATTTCGCACTGTCGTGTAAATTATCGCCAGCTGGTGGCGGCCGATCAGCCAGGACTGGTGCTGGATATTGCACCACTGTCTGATTCCGACCTTGCGTTTTATTCTCTGGATGTCACCCGAGCGGGGGATAATGGCGTATTAGCCGCGTTACTTCTTCGCGCGCTATTTAATGGTTTGCTGCAGGAACAGTTATCGCATCAGGGGCAACGGCTGCCGGAGTTGGGCAGTCTACTCAAACAGGTAAACCAGCTTTTTCGCCAGGCCAATTTGCCCGGACAGTTTCCGCTGCTGGTCGGCTATTACCACAGCGGTTTAAAGAATTTGATTCTGGTCTCAGCAGGTCTCAACGCTTCACTGAATACCGGTGAACACCATATTGAGGTGAGTAACGGTGTGCCGCTTGGCACATTGGGAACGGCGTATCTTAATCAAATTAGCCACCGCTGTTCCTCCTGGCAGTGCCAAATTTGGGGCGCCGGGGGACGGCTACGCCTAATGTTGTCCACAGAATAAGCAATCGGATCTTAATTTTAAGATTGCTTTACCTGTGTTTTACGGGGAGTGCTACTATCGCTGCCCAGTTTCATGCGTATTTATCCTAATTGATCGGCAACGCGTTCTTTTCAGACCCGGACTGCGGGGCGAGACTGATATACTCAACGCGTTATTTATTGCATAAAAGTTCAAAACTTGAACAGCTCAGGAGAATTTGAATGGCTGCCCTAAATTCGAAAGTCAGAAAGGCCGTCATCCCGGTAGCGGGATTGGGGACCAGGATGTTACCAGCAACTAAGGCAATTCCTAAAGAGATGCTGCCTCTGGTTGATAAGCCATTAATCCAGTATGTCGTTAATGAATGTATCGCTGCCGGCATCACTGAAATTGTGCTGGTTACGCATTCATCAAAGAACTCTATCGAAAACCATTTCGATACAAGCTTTGAACTTGAAGCCATGCTGGAAAAACGTGTTAAGCGCCAGCTGTTAGAAGAAGTTCAGTCTATTTGTCCTCCACACGTCACCATTATGCAGGTTCGTCAGGGCCTGGCTAAAGGTCTGGGTCATGCGGTCATGTGTGCACATCCTGTTGTGGGTGACGAGCCTGTAGCGGTAATTCTGCCAGACGTTATTCTGGACGAATACGAATCCGATCTTTCTCAGGATAACCTTGCTGAGATGATCAAACGTTTTGACGAAACCGGCAGCAGCCAGATCATGGTTGAGCCTGTTGAAGACGTGACGGCATACGGTGTGGTTGACTGCAAAGGTGTTAACCTTGAGCCGGGCGAAAGCGTGCCAATGGTTGGCGTGGTAGAGAAGCCTAAAGCCGACGTAGCGCCTTCAAACCTGGCCGTTGTGGGTCGCTATGTCCTGAGCGCTGAAATCTGGCCTCTGCTGGCGAAAACGCCTCCAGGAGCGGGGGATGAGATCCAGCTGACGGATGCCATCGATATGCTGATCGAGAAAGAGACCGTTGAGGCTTACCATATGAAAGGTAAGAGCCACGACTGCGGTAATAAGCTTGGTTATATGCAGGCGTTTGTTGAATATGGTATTCGCCACAATACCCTTGGTGAAGAATTTAAAGCCTGGCTCAAAGAGAGCGCAGGTATTAAGAAATAAGCCAGGGCTGCAAATGTTCGAAACCGGTGAGGCGCTGCCCACCGGTTTTTTTTATGCCCAAACCCCCCGCAACGAGCAGGGTTGTAAGCGTGGTGAAATAGCCCAGCAACGCTTTATGACAGAATGTAAGGGGATGTTTGCGACAAATTTTGGTTAAAAAAAATCCCGCATTACGCGGGATTTTTCTGAATGTGGCGGGATTAATCCTTGATCAGGAAATCATCCAGCTGTTTACCTTGCTCATCCATGGCTTTCTTGATAACAGCAGGAGTACGACCCTGGCCAGTCCAGGTTTTAGTTTCGCCGTTCTCGTCAACGTAGCTATATTTAGCAGGACGAGCAGCACGCTTGGCTTTGGTACCGGTTTTAGCAGCAGCCATGCTGTTCAGCAATTCATTTGGATCGATACCATCAGCAATCAGCATTTCACGATATTGCTGCAGTTTACGAGTGCGCTCTTCGATTTCAGCAGCTGCAGCGCTTTCTTCTTCGCGACGTTCATTAACTACAACTTCTAATTTTTCCAGCATTTCTTCAAGCGTTTCGAGGGTGCATTCTCTTGCCTGCGCACGAAGAGTACGGATGTTGTTCAGAATTTTAAGTGCTTCGCTCATTGTAGTAATCTCAAACTTATAATGGGGGGTGGTTTGTTGTCCTAATAATAGAGCCATAAATTCAGATGTGCAATAGCCAGGAATGTAAGGAATTCAAAAAATACTAAATAATGCCGCTATTATTAATTACGCTAACTTAAATTTCATCACCCGACAGTCTCGCTTGTTATCACGTAAACCTGTTTAACCCGGCCGATTGCATCTTTTTTTTGTGACATTTACCGCAGGAATTATAGTTGCGGCGGATAAATATCAGCCTTTTGTATTAGTTCCCACCCGTGATGTTAAGACTGAAATAGTTAATAAATAGTGAATTTTAATGAACGGTGATTCCACTATAAAAAGAAGTGTTATGTTTGGCTGAGCTTATAACATATTGGCTTTGCTGAATGCGTTTACTTCATGTTTTAACGGGTTATTTTCGAAAACAGAAGGTTCTGAACTCAGCGTTGAACCGCGTCCTCTGTGCGCTGTATCGCTGATGACCAGACAAAATATGGTACAATGACTCATCGGGAATATTACACATTGATTAGGGTTTTACGGCCAATGGCACAACTTTATTTCTACTATTCGGCGATGAATGCCGGTAAATCCACCGCGTTGCTGCAGTCCTCGTACAATTACCAGGAGCGTGGGATGCGTACCGTTGTTTATACGGCTGAAATTGACGATCGCTTTGGCGCAGGGAAGGTAAGCTCCAGAATAGGGCTCTCGTCGCCTGCCAGACTGTTTAACCCGAAAACCGATCTGTTTGAAGACATTCGCACAGAACATGCTGCTCAGCCCATTCACTGCGTCCTGGTAGATGAGAGCCAGTTTCTGACGCGTGAACAGGTTCACGCCCTTTCAGAGGTGGTTGATGAGCTCGATATCCCGGTGCTTTGTTACGGGCTGCGCACGGATTTCCGTGGGGAGCTCTTTGCAGGGAGTCAGTATTTGCTTGCCTGGTCGGATAAACTCGTCGAGCTAAAAACTATCTGCTTCTGCGGTCGCAAAGCCAGCATGGTGCTTCGTCTCGACCAGTCTGGAAAACCTTATGCGGATGGTGAGCAGGTAGTGATAGGCGGTAATGAACGCTATGTATCGGTCTGCCGTAAGCATTATAAAGAAGCGTTGTCTGTCGGCTCGCTGACGGCGATTCAGCACGACAACAGGAAATAACGTAAGCCTTGTTATCCAGACATAAAAAAACCCGCCATAAAGGCGGGTTTTTCATTTGCTGTCAGTTAAGCGCTTTTCTTTGCTTTCTTGTCAGCTTTGATGACAGGAACGTCTGTTTTCACAGCAGTAACGTCATTTTCTTTGAACTCACGACCGTAGAAGGTATCCAGCAGAATCTGTTTCAGCTCGGAGATCAGTGGGTAGCGCGGGTTAGCACCAGTACACTGGTCATCAAATGCGTCTTCAGACAGCTTATCTACGTGAGCGAGGAAGTCAGCTTCCTGAACGCCCGCTTCACGGATGGATTTAGGAATACCCAGTTCAGCTTTCAGGCTTTCCAGCCATGCCAGCAGTTTCTCAATCTTCGCAGCAGTACGGTCGCCCGGTGCGCTCAGACCAAGGTGGTCTGCAATTTCAGCATAACGACGACGTGCTTGCGGACGGTCGTACTGGCTGAAAGCAGTCTGCTTGGTTGGGTTGTCGTTAGCGTTATAACGGATAACGTTGCTGATCAACAGGGCGTTCGCCAGACCGTGAGGAATGTGGAACTGAGAACCCAGCTTGTGCGCCATAGAGTGGCAAACACCCAGGAAGGCGTTCGCAAACGCGATACCGGCGATGGTTGCTGCACTGTGAACGCGTTCACGTGCTACCGGGTTTTTAGACCCTTCGTTGTAGGACGCTGGCAGGTTTTCTTTCAGCAGTTTCAGAGCCTGCAGAGCCTGACCGTCAGAGAACTCAGACGCCAGTACAGAAACGTAGGCTTCCAGGGCGTGAGTTACCGCATCCAGACCACCGAACGCACACAGTGACTTCGGCATTTCCATGACCAGGTTCGCATCAACGATAGCCATGTCTGGGGTCAGAGCATAGTCAGCCAGTGGGTATTTCTGACCTGTTGCATCGTCTGTTACAACCGCGAATGGTGTTACTTCTGAACCGGTACCGGAAGTGGTGGTGACCGCGATCATTTTCGCTTTTACGCCCATTTTCGGGAACTTGTAGATACGTTTACGGATGTCCATAAAGCGCAGCGCCAGTTCTTCGAAGTGGGTTTCAGGATGCTCGTACATGACCCACATGATTTTCGCGGCGTCCATTGGGGAACCACCACCCAGTGCGATAATCACATCTGGTTTGAAGGAGTTAGCCAGCTCAGCACCTTTACGCACAACGCTCAGGGTAGGGTCAGCTTCAACTTCAAAGAACACTTCAGTCTCAACGCCAGCCGCTTTCAGCACAGAGGTGATCTGGTCAGCGTAGCCGTTGTTGAACAGGAAACGGTCAGTCACGATGAGCGCACGTTTGTGGCCATCAATAATCACTTCATCCAGCGCGATTGGCAGTGAGCCACGGCGGAAGTAGATAGATTTCGGAAGTTTGTGCCACAACATGTTTTCAGCTCGCTTAGCAACGGTTTTCTTGTTGATCAGGTGTTTTGGACCAACGTTTTCAGAGATGGAGTTACCACCCCAGGAACCACAACCCAGAGTCAGGGAAGGTGCGAGTTTAAAGTTGTACAGGTCACCGATACCACCCTGAGAAGCAGGGGTGTTAATCAGGATACGTGCAGTTTTCATCATCTGACCGAAGTGAGCAACACGCTCTGGCTGGTTATCCTGGTCGGTGTACAGACAAGAGGTGTGACCGATACCGCCCATAGCAACCAGCTTCTCGGCTTTCTCTACTGCGTCTTCGAAATCTTTCGCACGGTACATGGCAAGCGTTGGAGACAGTTTTTCGTGTGCAAACGGCTCGCTTTCGTCGACAACTTTTACTTCACCGATCAGAATTTTGGTTGTTGCCGGAACGGTAAAGCCTGCGAGTTCAGCAATTTTGTACGCTGGCTGACCCACGATAGCGGCGTTCAGCGCGCCATTTTTCAGGATGATGTCCTGAACCGCTTTCAGCTCTTTGCCCTGCAGCAGGTAGCCGCCGTGGCTGGCGAAACGTTCGCGAACCGCATCGTACACGGAATCGACAACAACAACAGACTGTTCAGATGCACAGATCACGCCGTTATCGAAGGTTTTAGACATCAGTACAGACGCAACGGCACGTTTGATGTCAGCGGTTTCGTCGATAACAACAGGGGTGTTACCCGCACCCACACCGATAGCTGGTTTACCGGAGCTGTATGCGGCTTTAACCATGCCAGGACCACCGGTCGCCAGGATCAGGTTAATGTCTGGGTGATGCATCAGCGCATTGGAAAGCTCAACGGAAGGTTGGTCGATCCAGCCAATCAGATCTTTTGGTGCGCCAGCCGCGATCGCCGCCTGCAGGACAATATCCGCAGCTTTGTTAGTCGCGTCTTTCGCACGTGGATGTGGAGAGAAGATGATTGCGTTACGGGTCTTCAGGCTAATCAGTGATTTGAAGATAGCAGTAGACGTTGGGTTAGTGGTCGGAACAATACCGCAGATGATGCCGATAGGTTCAGCGATGGTGATGGTACCGAAGGTGTCGTCTTCGGACAGCACGCCACAGGTTTTCTCATCTTTATAGGCGTTGTAGATATACTCAGAAGCGAAGTGGTTTTTAATCACTTTATCTTCCACGATACCCATGCCGGATTCGGCAACGGCCATTTTAGCGAGAGGGATTCGAGCATCTGCAGCAGCCAGTGCGGCCGCGCGGAAGATTTTATCAACCTGTTCTTGGGTGAAATTGGCATATTCACGCTGGGCTTTTTTAACGCGCTCGACGAGGGCGTTCAGTTCAGCGATATTAGTAACAGCCATAATGCTCTCCTGATAATGTTTAAACTCTTTTAGTAAACCAGCGCTCGATACGTCAGACAGTATAGACAGAGCCAATACGACTTGCGTAACACAAAGTAAAACAAAGAGTTACTTTCTGCGTCAGCACACTAATTTACTAAAAGAGCCTTACCTTAGCATCATCCCTTTTTGTCAGGCGATCTCCCTGGGGGCGTAACCAAGATTACTCACTTCTGAGTACGGAAATCATGATCTGTGTCAATTTTCTCCCAAGCTGATACCTTTCAGCAGGGTTATTTTGTGCTGATTTTTCCAGTGTTAAATAATTACGTAAGTATTAGAAGCGACGCTATCATTGATTATACATATGTTTAACATCCTGAAATGATAACGTTTTGGTACAGATTTCAAGTGAAGTATGCTGATAAAAAGGGTATCTTCAGCGCGAATTCTCATGACAAATTGTCAGTCCCGGGCATGTGTATAAGCGGAGCAAAACGTGATCCAAACGCTCTTTGATTTTCCAACGTATTTTAAATTTTTTATTGGTTTGTTTGCCCTGGTCAACCCGGTGGGGATCATTCCTGTCTTCATTAGTATGACGAGTTACCAGACGGCGGCGGCCAGGAATAAGACCAACCTCACCGCTAACCTGTCAGTGGCTATCATATTGCTCACCTCCCTTTTTTTGGGTGATGCCATTCTCCAGCTCTTCGGAATTTCGATTGACTCTTTCCGCATTGCGGGTGGGATCCTGGTCGTGACCATCGCGATGTCCATGATCAGCGGTAAGCTGGGCGAGGATAAACAGAACAAGCAGGAGAAGTCAGAAACCGCCATCCGCGAAAGTATTGGCGTAGTACCGCTGGCCTTACCGCTGATGGCTGGCCCCGGTGCCATCAGTTCAACGATTGTCTGGGGCACGCGTTACCATAGCCTGATGCACCTGATTGGTTTTTCCATCGCCATTGCGCTTTTCGCGCTCTGCTGTTGGGGCGTATTCCGCATGGCACCCTGGCTGGTGCGCCTGTTGGGGCAGACGGGCATTAACGTCATAACGCGTATCATGGGCCTGCTGTTGATGGCGTTGGGGATTGAATTCATCGTCACGGGTATTAAAAGCATTTTCCCCGGTTTGCTGCATTGAAATTTCGTATGAAAGAACGGAGCAACGGCTCCGTTTTTTTACATCATTATCAGTAAATCCTATAACTAAAGTTGAAATGCTCACATATCATAATAAATTCTACTAATAATGTTCATTGCTTGTATTTCAACAAGTTATTAATTCCCGCCAAACCCGCCTGCGCAGAAAACCTTCGATCGAACTGTTATTTTACTCACATGATACTCTGGGGCTTGCTGAGAGATAACCGAAATGATATTAGTAAATTCAACATTCCCCTAGATGAATGTGCTAAATAATAACCAGTTGTTAAATTTTTGTACAAAATCACTCGATGATAGCGCAGCGACGCGCTTGTAGAGAAAAAATTCTCTATCTTATTGAATATCATGTTTTTTTATTGATATTCGATGTCCGGCAGGGCTGCCCTCAACGATACGATACTCACCGTAAAAGAGAATTGCTTAACAAATTTGCAAAATGTATTGGCGCGGGTTTACGCCATTTGATACTTTCCGGCCTAATATTTTGCAGCATAAAACAATCAGATGAGAATTATTTTCATATGGTTCTCTTCTCAGATATCCAGCGCAGGTCTCAAACAGGGGAGGCCTGTAAAGAATCGACGCAAGACGGCCATACGAGCGGTCAGTAATAAAAAAGTCGGTGATAGCAAGCAGTAAAAGAAGAACCTGACAGCAGCAAAAAAAACTCCTGCGCTGTACAGGCCCCAACAGGGGATTACACAGCTGGCGAAGGCCAGTCATTATAATGAGTGGAGTACCAACACAATGTCCATCATCACAAAAAAAAATCTGGTAGCGGCGGGGATTTTAACTGCGCTAATCGCGGGAAACGCTGCAATGGCTGCGGACGTTCCTGCAGGTGTTCAACTGGCGGAGAAGCAGACGCTGGTGCGTAACAACGGTGCGGAAGTTCAGTCTCTTGACCCGCACAAAATTGAAGGTGTTCCTGAGTCTAACGTTAACCGCGACCTGTTCGAAGGCCTGCTGGTGACAGACGTAGACGGCCACCCGGCGCCGGGTGTGGCAGAAAAATGGGAAAACAAAGATTTCAAAGTCTGGACCTTCCATCTGCGTAAAGATGCGAAATGGTCCGACGGTACGCCGGTCACGGCCGAAGATTTCGTTTATAGCTGGCAGCGTCTTGCGAATCCAACGACCGCCTCTCCGTATGCGAGCTACCTGCAATATGGCCACATCGCCAATATTGATGACATCATCGCGGGCAAAAAACCGATCACTGATCTGGGCGTTAAAGCGATCGATGCCAATACCTTCGAAGTCACGTTGAGCGAACCTGTTCCGTACTTCTATAAGCTGCTGGTTCACCCGTCCGTCTCCCCGGTACCAAAATCTGCCGTGGAAAAATTTGGTGAGAAATGGACGCAGCCTGCCAATATCGTCACCAACGGTGCCTATAAGCTGAAAGACTGGGTGGTCAACGAACGTATGGTGCTTGACCGTAACCCACAGTATTGGGATAACGCGAAAACCGTCATTGACCAGGTGACCTACCTGCCAATTTCGTCCGAAGTGACGGATGTTAACCGCTACCGCAGCGGTGAAATCGACATGACCTATAACAACATGCCGATTGAACTGTTCCAGAAACTGAAAAAAGAGATCCCTAAAGAAGTTCACGTCGATCCGTACCTGTGCACCTATTACTATGAAATCAACAACCAGAAAGCACCGTTCACCGACGTACGTGTCCGTACCGCGCTGAAGCTGGCACTGGATCGCGATATCATCGTGAACAAAGTGAAAAACCAGGGCGATCTGCCGGCGTACAGCTATACCCCGCCGTACACCGATGGCGCAAAACTGACCGAGCCAGACTGGTTCAAACAGACTCAAGAACAGCGTAACGCAGAAGCGAAGAAACTGCTGGCCGAAGCGGGCTACACCGCTGATAAGCCGCTGACCTTCAGCCTGCTGTACAACACTTCCGATCTGCACAAAAAACTGGCTATCGCCGTCGCCTCCATCTGGAAAAAGAACCTGGGCGCGAATGTGAAGCTGGAGAACCAGGAGTGGAAAACCTTCCTCGACAGCCGCCATCAGGGCACCTTTGACGTGGCGCGTGCAGGCTGGTGTGCGGACTATAACGAACCGACCTCCTTCCTGAACACCATGCTGAGCGACAGCTCGAACAACACCGCGCACTACAAGAGCCCGGCGTTCGACAAGCTGATTGGCGACACGCTGAAAACCACTGACGAAGCGCAGCGTACAGAACTGTACTCTAAGGCCGAGCAGCAGCTGGATAAAGATTCCGCGATCGTTCCGGTTTACTACTACGTTAACGCCCGTCTGGTGAAACCGTGGGTAGGTGGATATACCGGTAAAGACCCGATGGATAATATCTACGTTAAAAACTTGTATATTATCAAGCATTAATGGCAATGAGTGGGGCGGGCGAGCTCGCCCCACGGTGTCTAACCAACGTCACATAATATAGGCACACGCCAGAAGGTACGGGCAATGTTGAAATTTATCCTACGTCGCTGTCTTGAAGCGATTCCAACGCTATTTATTCTCATCACGATTTCCTTCTTCATGATGCGCCTTGCGCCGGGAAGTCCATTTACCGGTGAGCGTACGCTGCCGCCTGAAGTCATGGCGAATATCGAAGCGAAATACCACTTAAACGATCCTATCTCCACCCAGTACTTCAATTATCTGAAGCAGTTGGCTCACGGCGATTTTGGACCGTCATTTAAATATAAAGACTATTCCGTTAACGACCTGGTTGCGTCCAGCTTCCCGGTTTCGGCTAAGTTGGGTGCTGCGGCATTCATTCTGGCCATCGTTTTCGGCGTCACCGCAGGCGTTATCGCCGCGCTCAGACAAAATACCAAATGGGATTATGCCGTAATGGGGGTGGCAATGACCGGGGTAGTCATACCCAGCTTCGTTGTCGCGCCATTACTGGTGATGATATTTGCCATCACGCTGAAGTGGCTGCCTGGCGGCGGCTGGAACGGCGGGGCATTGAAGTTCATGATTTTGCCGATGGTGGCATTATCTCTGGCGTACATCGCAAGTATCGCGCGTATCACCCGTGGTTCAATGATCGAAGTGCTGCACTCAAACTTCATTCGTACCGCGCGCGCTAAAGGGCTGCCGATGCGTCGGATTATCTTCCGCCATGCGCTCAAACCGGCGCTGTTGCCTGTGCTCTCCTATATGGGACCGGCTTTTGTCGGGATCATCACCGGCTCTATGGTTATCGAAACAATCTACGGCCTGCCTGGCATTGGTCAGCTGTTCGTTAACGGCGCGCTCAACCGCGACTATTCGCTGGTACTGAGCCTGACGATTCTCGTCGGTGCGCTGACCATTCTCTTTAACGCTATCGTCGATGTGCTGTATGCCGTCATCGATCCGAAAATCCGTTACTAACGCTGGAGCACGCCATGATGTTGAGTAAGAAAAACAGCGAGGCGCTGGAAAACTTCAGTGAAAAACTGGAAGTAGAAGGTCGTAGCCTCTGGCAGTATGCGCGCCGTCGCTTTATGCACAACCGTGCAGCGGTTGCCAGTCTGGTTGTTCTGGTGATCATCGCGCTGTTTGTGACCCTGGCGCCGATGCTGTCGCAATTTACCTATTTCGACACCGACTGGGGCATGATGTCCAGCGCGCCGGATATGGAATCAGGCCACTATTTTGGCACGGACTCCTCAGGACGCGATCTGCTGGTGCGTGTCGCTATCGGTGGCCGTATCTCGCTGATGGTTGGTATTGCTGCCGCGCTGGTGGCGGTGATCGTGGGTACGCTCTACGGTTCACTTTCCGGCTATCTTGGCGGCAAAATTGATTCGGTAATGATGCGTCTGCTGGAAATCCTGAACTCCTTCCCGTTCATGTTCTTCGTCATCCTGCTGGTGACCTTCTTCGGCCAGAATATCCTGTTGATCTTCGTGGCCATCGGGATGGTTTCCTGGCTGGATATGGCGCGTATTGTTCGCGGCCAGACGCTGAGCCTTAAACGCAAAGAGTTTATCGAAGCCGCGCAGGTAGGCGGTGTATCCACCGGGAATATCGTGGTTCGCCATATTGTTCCTAACGTGCTGGGCGTGGTGGTGGTCTATGCCTCACTGCTGGTGCCAAGCATGATCCTCTTTGAATCTTTCCTGAGCTTCCTGGGGCTGGGTACACAAGAGCCACTGAGCAGCTGGGGCGCACTGCTGAGCGATGGCGCAAACTCGATGGAAGTTTCACCGTGGCTGCTGCTTTATCCGGCGGGTTTCCTGGTCGTCACCCTGTTTTGTTTTAACTTTATCGGCGATGGCCTGCGTGATGCCCTCGATCCGAAAGACCGTTAAGGAGCGCCGTCATGACAATTATTGAAACGGCCACTGCGCCACAGGTTCAACAGCAGAACAATCTTCTGCTGGATGTAAAAGACCTCCGCGTGACCTTTAAAACGCCGGACGGGGATGTTACCGCCGTCAACGATCTCAACTTCAACCTGCGCGCGGGTGAAACGCTGGGGATCGTTGGGGAATCCGGTTCCGGAAAATCCCAGACGGCCTTTGCGCTGATGGGGCTGCTGGCCGCTAACGGCGTGATTGGCGGCTCCGCTAAATTCAACGGTCGCGAAATCCTCAACCTGCCGGAGCACGAGCTGAACAAGCTGCGTGCCGAGCAGATCTCGATGATTTTCCAGGATCCGATGACCTCGCTGAACCCGTACATGCGCGTCGGCGAGCAGCTGATGGAAGTCCTGATGCTGCATAAAGGCCTGGGCAAAGCGGAAGCCTTTGAAGAGTCGGTCAAAATGCTGGATGCGGTGAAAATGCCGGAGGCGCGTAAGCGTATGCGCATGTTCCCGCACGAGTTTTCTGGCGGTATGCGTCAGCGCGTGATGATTGCGATGGCGCTGCTGTGCCGGCCAAAGCTGCTGATTGCCGATGAACCTACCACCGCGCTGGACGTTACCGTGCAGGCGCAAATCATGACCCTGTTGAACGAGCTGAAGCGTGAGTTCAACACGGCGATTATCATGATCACCCACGACCTGGGCGTGGTGGCGGGCATCTGTGACAAAGTGCTGGTGATGTACGCCGGTCGTACCATGGAATACGGCAAAGCGCGCGATGTCTTCTATCAGCCTGCGCACCCGTACTCCATTGGTCTGTTGAATGCGGTGCCGCGTCTGGATGCGGAAGGGGAATCTCTTCTCACCATTCCGGGCAACCCGCCAAACCTGCTGCGTCTGCCGAAAGGCTGTCCGTTCCAGCCGCGCTGCCCGCACGCGATGGAAATCTGCAACAGCGCTCCGCCGCTGGAAGAGTTTGCACCAGGCCGTCTGCGCGCCTGCTTTAAGCCGCAGGAGGAGCTGGTATGAACGCATTAGATGAAAAACGCAACGTGCTGCTCGAAATCGCTGACCTTAAAGTGCATTTCGACATCAAAGACGGCAAACAGTGGTTCTGGCAGCCGCCAAAGACCCTCAAAGCGGTGGACGGCGTCACGCTGCGCCTGTACGAAGGGGAAACCCTGGGCGTGGTGGGAGAGTCCGGCTGCGGTAAATCGACCTTCGCGCGAGCCATTATTGGTCTGGTAAAAGCTACCGACGGAAAAGTGGCCTGGCTGGGCAAAAATCTGCTGGGCATGAAACCCGACGAGTGGCGTGCGGTGCGCAGCAATATCCAGATGATTTTCCAGGATCCGCTGGCGTCACTTAACCCCCGTATGACCATCGGCGAGATTATTGCCGAGCCGCTGCGGACCTATCATCCGAAGATGTCTCGTCAGGAAGTGCGCGATCGCGTTAAGGCGATGATGATGAAAGTCGGTCTGTTGCCTAACCTCATCAACCGCTATCCGCATGAATTCTCAGGCGGTCAGTGCCAGCGTATTGGTATTGCCCGTGCGCTGATCCTCGAACCGAAGCTGATTATCTGCGATGAGCCGGTTTCCGCGCTGGACGTCTCCATTCAGGCGCAGGTGGTTAACCTGCTGCAGAAGCTGCAGCGCGAAATGGGGCTGTCGCTGATCTTCATCGCGCATGACCTGGCCGTGGTGAAACACATCTCTGACCGCGTGCTGGTGATGTACCTGGGTCATGCGGTGGAGCTGGGCACCTATGACGAGGTGTACCACAATCCATTGCACCCATACACCAGAGCGCTGATGTCCGCAGTGCCGATCCCCGATCCCGATCTGGAGAAAAATAAAACCATCCAGCTTCTGGAAGGGGAATTACCCTCACCGATTAACCCGCCGTCGGGCTGCGTCTTCCGCACCCGCTGCCCAATGGCCGGGCCGGAATGTGCAAAAACGCGACCGGTTCTTGAAGGTAGTTTCCGACATGCGGTTTCCTGCCTGAAAGTAGACCCGTTATAATCGCAAGGGCTGACATGATGTCAGCCCTTATTTTTTGCGAGGTTACTGTGTCGCGTGTATTCACGTTAGCCCGTCGGCGGCTATATCATTTTTTATTCGATCCTGAAACGGTATCCGGGCGACGCTTCGAAGGTCTTTGCGGTTTATTTGCGCTCCTCAGCGTGGTTGTCATCTTTATTGAATCCGGTGCCGGGACGCAATACCACCTGACGTTTGACGAATGGCATATCTTTGTCTGGCTTGAACTGGCGATTACCCTGGTCTTTACCGCCGAATATCTCCTCAGAGTAATAGCCTGGCCCAACCCGGCCAGATATGTTTTCAGCTTCTGGGGATGTATTGATTTAGCCACCATCCTGCCGCTCTACGTGATGTGGCTGTGGCCGGAGATCAGCCTGAGCTATGTCTTTGCCTGGCGAGCGATGCGCGTGATTCGGGTATTACGTATTCTGAAATTACTGCGCTTTATGCCGTCATTACGCGTGTTCTGGAGTGCGATCGTCAGCGCGCGGCATCAGCTTATTTTGTTCTACTCGTTTATTGCCATCGTCATGATCGTTTTTGGCGCGCTGATGTATTTAATAGAAGGGCCTAAATATGGCTTCACGACGCTGAATGCCTCCGTTTACTGGGCGATAGTGACCGTGACGACCGTGGGGTATGGCGATATCACGCCCCACACGCCGCTGGGACGCATAGTTGCATCAGTATTGATTCTGATTGGTTATTCGGTGATTGCGATCCCGACGGGGCTGATAACCACGCACATGAGCAGTGCCTTTCAGAGTCGCAAGCAGCAGCGCAAATGTCCTCATTGCCAGCAGGGCGAGCATGAACATAGCGCGCGGTTTTGTTACCGCTGCGGCAGTGAATTGCCGGAGTAAATAAAAAAGGCTGCAATTGCAGCCTTTTTTATTATTCGCGCCAGAGTATATGGCACAGCTTGTGGTCTTTCTCACGACACAGCAGGACGCGAGCGAAGATATCGTTAATTTCGCCGCCGTCTTCATCAGCCAGCCCAATCACCACTTCGGCAAAGAAGTCCGGATTCAGGTCGAAATCCACATGCTCAGCCCAGTCTTCTGAAGGGTCGAACAGTTCAGCGCCGCCGCGCTCTTCGAACTGCAGATTGAAGAGGATCACGTCTGCGGGATCGAGGTTATCAACCGCCAGTTCGAGAAAAATGTCATAGGCCTGCTCGAGCGTTTCGTCTTCGGTCAGGCGATTGTTCAGATCCATTTCCATGATGACTACCTGTTTAACATCGTTGGGCACGTTTTACAGCAACGGACTAAAGAAGTAAAACAGTCGTTCGGCAATTCTCTGCCACAGCGGACGTTTTACCCACAGTCTGGCATCCAGCAGCCGCGAGCGGGAGATATAGTCATCCTGCACCGCGGCGAGATCGCCGCCAAAGCCAGCATCGTCAATGACCAGCGTAATTTCAAAGTTTAGCCACAGGCTGCGCATATCCAGGTTGACCGTTCCCACAAGGCTCAGTTCACCGTCGACGAGAACGCTCTTGGTGTGGAGCAATCCGCCCTCAAACTGGTAAATTTTCACCCCGGCGGCCAGCAGTTCGCTAAAGAATGCCCGGCTGGCCCAGCCTACCAGTAGGGAGTCATTTTTGCGCGGCAAAATGATGCTCACATCGACACCGCGCTGTGCTGCGGTACAGATCGCATGCAGGAGGTCGTCGCTGGGGACAAAGTAGGGCGTCGTCATGATCAAATATTCACGCGCTGAGTAGGTTGCCGTCAGCAGCGCCTGATGAATTAAGTCCTCCGGGAAGCCCGGCCCGGAAGCAATGGTATGAATGGTGTGACCGCTGGCCTCTTCAAACGGCATTATATTGCCGTCCGGTGGAGGCGGCAGGATACGCTTGCCGGTTTCAATCTCCCAGTCGCAGGAATACACGATGCCCATCGAGGTGGCAATCGGCCCCTCCATTCGCGCCATCAAATCAACCCATTGACCTACCCCCGAGTCCTGTTTAAAGAAGCGCGGGTCAACCATATTCATGCTGCCGGTGTAGGCAATATAGTTATCGATCATGATCATTTTGCGGTGCTGGCGGAGATCCATTCGGCGCAGAAACACGCGGAGGAGATTTACCTTCAATGCCTCAACCACCTCAATACCGGCATTGCGCATCATGCCCGCCCAGGGGCTGCGGAAAAATGCCACGCTGCCTGCAGAATCAAGCATCAGGCGGCAATGTATACCGCGACGCGCGGCGGCCATCAGCGACTCAGCGACCTGGTCAGCCATCCCGCCGGGCTGCCAGATATAAAAAACCATCTCGATATTATGACGCGCCAGCTGGATATCGCGGATTAACGCCTGCATAACGTCGTCCGACGAGGTCAGCAGCTGCAGCTGGTTGCCCTTAACGCCGCCAATTCCCTGGCGGCGCTCGCACAGCTTAAACAGGGATGAGGCGACGCTGCTGTTCTCCTCGGCAAAGATATGTTTGCAGGCTTTAAGGTCGTGGAGCCACTTCGCGGTAGAGGGCCACATGGCACGGGCCCGTTCGGCGCGGCGTTTACCCAGATGTAGCTCGCCGAAAGAGAGATAGGCAATAATTCCCACCAGAGGGAGGATATAGATTATCAGAAGCCAGGCCATGGCAGAGGGTACGGCTCTGCGCTTCATCAGGATGCGTAATGTCACACCCGCGATTAACAGCCAGTATCCCAAAATGACCAGCCAACTCACCACGGTGTAGAAGGTTGTCATAGGTAAAAAAATCCTTTTGAAAGCGTATTGTTATGAGTGTACGCATCAGGATTCATCTGGCAAATAAAAACGCCAGGTAAAAGCGCTGGTTTGCTGCCGGGTTGGGTTTATAATGGCCTTTCTTTTAGAGAAAAAGTATTAGAGAAAGAGTTGTAGACATGAAGCGCAGTAGAACTGAAGTAGGGCGCTGGCGCATGTTGCGACAGGTGAGTCGTCGCAAAGCTCGTTGGCTGGAAGCACAATCCCGCCGCAATATGCGTATTCACGCCATCAGAAAATGTGGATTGACCAGGCACCGCAATGCGTTGCTGTTCGCAGTCCAGGATATCTGAAACCATGAGGGCACCGTAATGGTGCCCGCTGATTTTATAGCGTCTGATTTTTGGGAATAGCGTATTTGCAGCGTTGTTCCAGTTGCGTTTAGCAAAAGGAGGGAGAAGTGTTTGCGGAGTTTGGCGTACTGAATTTCTGGACGTATGTTGTTGGCGCATTTTTTATCGTGCTGGTGCCAGGACCGAATACCCTGTTTGTGTTAAAAACCGGGATCGGACACGGCGTTAAAAAAGGGTATCTCGCCGCCACGGGTGTATTCATCGGCGATGCGGTGCTGATGTTTCTGGCCTGGGCGGGCGTCGCGGCATTAATTCAGACTACGCCGGTACTGTTTAATATCGTGCGCTATCTCGGGGCCTTCTATCTGCTCTGGCTGGGGGGCAAAATGCTCTGGTCGGTGGTGAACCGCCAGAAAAATGCCCATGAGAGCGGCCCTGAACCTGCCAGTATGATCATGAAACGTTCGCTGGTGTTAAGCCTGACCAACCCCAAAGCGATTCTTTTCTACGTATCGTTTTTCGTTCAGTTCATCGACGTGAATGCACAAAGTACCGGCACTTCTTTCCTGATCCTCGCGACGACGCTGGAGTTAATAAGCTTTACGTACATGAGCTTCCTGATTTTCTCAGGCGCCTTTGTCACACGTTATCTGAAAACCAAAAAGAAACTGGCAAAGCTGGGGAACGGTCTGATTGGGCTACTGTTTGTCGGGTTTGCGGCGAGGTTAGCGTCGCTGCATTGATGGTTAAAAAAGGCTCCTGAGGGAGCTTTTTTTGTTTGACAACCCCTGATCATTTGGTTGTATAGTACAACTAAATGATGAGGGCAGAACATGCACAGCGAAACCCCGGTAGTCAGTGTTATTCGACGTTCCTCGCGCCTGATGGTGCGAGAGTTAGGTTTTATGGCCTCGACCCTGGCCTCAACGAACTATTCGCCTTCGGCCGTCCATACCCTGGTCGAGATAGCCCTGCGCAAAGAGATGACGGCAAGCCAGCTGGTGCAGCTGCTGGGCCTGGAAAAGTCCAGCGTCAGCCGGATGCTGGCTCGCCTGATTGCCGCGGGTGAACTCGAGGAGGTGACTTCACCTGAAGATGCGAGAGCGAAGAGCCTCAGGCTGACCGCGAAAGGTCATGAGACGGTCAGTAAAATCAATACCTTTAGCAACGAGCGCGTGGTCTCAGCAATAAAGAGTCTTGCTCCTGCCCAACAGCAGACCATTTCTGAGGGACTCTCTCTTTACGCCAACGCGCTGCTGGCGTGCCGTGAAAAGGCCAACGACACGCGCCCCGACGAGCTCACGATAGTACAGGGGTACATTCCTGGGATGATTGGCCGTATCGCGGAGATGCACGGGGTCTATTACGCGCGCGAGCATCATTTTGGCCGTTTTTTTGAGGCCAAAGTGGCTACAGGGGTTGCAGAATTTAGTGAGCGGTTGGATAAACCGTGCAATCAGATCTGGCTGGCGGTGATGAACGGCAGGATAGTGGGGTCGGTGGCGATAGATGGCGAGGATTTAGCGCCGGGTGAAGCCCATCTTCGCTGGTTTATTCTTGACGATGGCTGCCGGGGACACGGGGTGGGGAAAAAACTGCTGACCGAAGCGATGCGCTTTTGTGACAGCGTGGGTTTCTCTGCCGTGCATCTCTGGACATTCAATAAGCTGACCGCCGCCCGGCGTCTGTACGAGTCGTTTGGGTTTAGGTTGGTAAAAGAGTGGGAAGGTGACCAGTGGGGAAGCCTGATTACAGAGCAGCAGTTTACCCGGCATAGAGACGCATAACCGCCGCAATAAAAAAGGCTCCTTTCGGAGCCGCTTTGGTATCAGAACACTTTCTTATACGGTCTGACCGTCACTTTTGCATACACCCCCGCTGCAACGTAAGGGTCTGCGTCAGCCCAGGCCTGAGCGGCTTCCTGGGATTCAAACTCAGCAATCACAGTGGAACCGGCAAAACCGGCGGCGCCCGGATCGTTGCTGTCTACTGCTGGCATTGGGCCGGCGGTCAGTAAACGGCCTTCATCCTGGAGTAGCTGCAAACGTGCCAGATGCGCAGGGCGCACAGACTGGCGTTTTTCGAGCGAATCAGCAACATCTTCAGAGTAAATCACGTAAAACACGGCGAAGCTCCTTAACCGGTAAAAGTGTCAGTTACGTTATGTGAAAGGTCAAATGACTGCAATGTAAAATAAAAACAATGTTAATACCCTGATCTGACTGCGCCTTTTTTGGCCTCTCATGTGCGAAAGTTGCGCCAGAACAAAGTGTCTTATTGAATATGATTGCTATTTGCATTTAAAATCAGTGTTCGGTTTTTTAACGTTGATGATTATGACTTCGATGACCCTTGATTTACCTCGCCGCTTTCCCTGGCCGACGCTGCTTTCCGTCGTGATTCACGGTGCTGTTGTGGCGGGCTTGCTGTATACCTCGGTTCATCAGGTTATTGAAATGCCCGCGCCCGCGCAGCCGATTTCGGTGACGATGGTCTCGCCAGCGGATCTCGAGCCGCCGCAGGCTGCACCTCCGCCACCGCAGCCGGTAGCTGAACCTGAGCCAGAGCCCGAGCCCGTTCCGGCGCCACCGAAGGAAGCGCCGGTGGTGATCCACAAGCCTGAACCGAAGCCAAAACCTAAGCCGAAGCCAAAGCCGGTGAAGAAGGTCGAGGAGCGTCCAAAACGCGAAGAACGTCCGGTTGAACCGCGCGCGACCCAGACGGTGGAGAATGCGGCTCCTTCGCGTCCGGTGATGAATAACACCGCGACAGCGCCTAAGCCGACAGTCAGTGCCCCTGCGGGCCCGCGCGCGCTGAGTCGCAATCAGCCTCAGTATCCGGCGCGAGCTCAGGCCTTGCGTATTGAAGGCCGCGTAAGGGTGAAATTTGACGTGACCGTGGATGGCCGCGTGGATAACGTGGAGATCTTGTCCGCTCAGCCTTCGAATATGTTTGAACGCGAAGTGAAATCGGCGATGCGCAGATGGCGCTATGAAGCCGGAAAACCGGGCAGTGGTCTGATTGTGAATATTGTTTTCCGCCTGAATGGCGGGGCGCAGATGGAATAAAAAAAGCCTCCTGATGGAGGCTTTTTTTTGCCTGTCGATCAGGCCTGCGGAAGTTGACGAGGTTTACCCTCGCTGTCCACGGCGACATAAATAAACAGCGCTTCGGTGGCCTTATAACGCTGTCCAATAGGTTCAGAAGAGACTTTCTTAACCCATACTTCGATGTTGATTGAAATAGAGGTGTTGCCGCGCTTTACGCAGCGCGCGTAACAGCAAACCACATCTCCCACCGCAACCGGGCGCAGGAAGGTCATGCCGTCAACCCTCACGGTGACCACGCGCCCGTGGGCAATCTCTTTTGCCAGAATTGCGCCGCCCATATCCATTTGCGACATCAGCCAGCCGCCAAAAATATCGCCATTGGCATTGGTGTCAGCGGGCATTGCCAGTGTGCGTAAAACCAGTTCGCCCTGAGGGGCGTTATTTGTTGTCATTGTTTTAACTCGTAACGGAAGACTTCAGGCGGGATGCTACTATGATTTCACAGCGGAGAGAATAGACCAGAACGCCTGTCGTTGACGTTCTGGTCAGTCATTAATCAGTGCTTGTCGTCCTGCGGCATGTGGCGATAGATGTATACGCCGCTTAACAGCGTGAAGATAAGCGTCAGCGCGGTCAGGCCGAAGACCTTAAAATTGACCCAGATATTCTGCGGCAGCCAGAAGGCAATATAGATATTGGCAAGACCACAGAGAATAAAGAAGACCGCCCAGGCGATATTCAGACGGGACCAGACTTCCTGAGGCAGCGTCAGCTCTTTGCCCAGCATGCGCTGGATAAGCGGCTTCTTCATGACCCACTGGCTAATTAACAATGCGCCCGCAAACAGCGCGTAAATAACCGTCACTTTCCACTTAATAAATTCATCATTGTGGAAGAACAGCGTAAGCCCGCCGAATACGGCGACCAGGACAAACGTTATCAGCGCCATTTTTTCGACTTTACGGTAGCGAACCCAGCTGTAGATCAGGACTACGGCGGTCGCAACGATCAGCGCAGTGGTCGCGGCATAAATGTCATACAGCTTATAAAAAGCAAAAAAGACCACGAGCGGTAAAAAATCAAGAAACTGCTTCATTCTGTGATTCCATCTTCTGAGCGGGGCGGGAGACGGTGAAGTCCTCCGCCTCAGGATTACTGACGAATTAACATAAACAGGCGGAACAGATAGACCAGCAGTACCGCTGAAATTAGATTGCTCAGCGTATTCGCTACCACCGCGCCAACATTAGGCGTTAATACCGCAAAATTCGGTGCAAACAACAGCAGGAGCGTTTTGGCGAGCAGCCAGCCGATCACGGCGGGCGCTACCAGACGCATATTAGCCCATGCCAGTCTGATGCTGCTGCGCATCGCGGTAAAAATCCCCATCTTATCCTGTACAACCATAACAGGCGCAAATGAGAGCACGATAGCCAGTAATACGCCCGGCACCACGACCAGCATAATCCCCATTTGCACCAGCAGGGTGGTTAAAAAGATCAGGATAAACAGCTTAGGTAGGACTGGCGCACTGGCACCAATCGCCCGTAAGGCGCTGACCCGGTGACCCGCCGAGACCAGTTGAATCATCAGCAAAACGCCGCCCGCCAGAACCGCATTACCAATCAGGCCTGAGAACGTTGACGCGGCAGACGCCCGCAGCAGAATTTGCTGCTGCTCCGGCGTCATGTTTTGCACCAGTTCAAATAGCCCCACGCTACCCGCAAGATGATCGCCCTGGCTCAGGCTGGCAATCTGTTCATCACTCGGTGAGAAGGCATGGCCCAGCACCACCGTGATAAAGGCACATAGCAACGCGATCAGTAAAAAGGTTATGAACTGATTGCGGAAAAAGTTTCCCGTGTCACGGTAGACAGACTTCGCCGTGATAGACATGCACTCTCCTTGAGTATTGCAGGTGTTAATTAGCCGGCAATTGTACACCGGATGCGCCTGCTGTGGCAGCATCAAGGCTTGTATGGAAAAGCATATCTTTGTAAAGCGGCGGTAATCCAACGCGTGCCCGGGCGCGATTGCAGGCTTCGTTGACATGCCCATCTTCCCCGGACATGGCAAATTCCCGGCACGGGCTGGGCCGGTCCTCATAGATGGAACATCGGGTAGAGACCCCGGGCTCACCCTGTAGCGCCACGCAGCGAGCCTGTTTTTGGTTCGTGCCGCTCATGCAACGCAAAAAGGGGGTTAACGGCTCAGTAAGATGAACCGGAACGGTACCGCCGCCATCGCTGGCTTCGGCCCAGTAGAAAGAGACTCGAAAATACGCACAACAGGCTCCGCACGTCATGCACGGGTTCATATCACTCATGGCACACCTGCAAAAGAAGAACGCATCAAATCAACTTGTGAGAGCGATAAATTATCCAGCCGCCAGAGGAAGAGCAAGAGGGGGAAAACGGAAAATTTTGTAACCGTGAAATGCCAAAAATTGACATGGAAACAACTTATCGCTTTTGAATGCGTAACAAAAAATTAATCCAGATCAATGAATGTTAAGTTACTGGTTTTAATGTGATCTGTGGCAGATCACTTATTACTCTTTTGTGAGTATATTCTCACCCGCGATTAAAACCACAACGATGGAGCGGATATGAAAAAATTAGCGGTGGCAGCCCTTGTATTAAGCAGTCTCTCTGGCGGCGCGTATGCGCATGAAGCAGGCGAATTCTTTATTCGTGCCGGTTCGGCTACGGTTCGCCCAACTGAAGGATCGGATAACGTGCTGGGAATGGGCGGGTTTAACGTCAGTAATAACACCCAGTTAGGTTTAACCTTTACCTATATGGCGACGGATAACGTTGGTGTTGAGCTTCTGGCTGCAACGCCGTTCCGTCATCGTGTCGGTTTAGGGCCAACCGGCGATATCGCCACGGTTCACCATTTACCGCCAACGCTGATGGCGCAATGGTACTTTGGCGACTCAAGCAGCAAGGTGCGTCCTTATATTGGCGCCGGTGTGAACTACACCACCTTCTTTGACGAGAAGTTTAACGATACCGGTAAAGAGGCCGGTCTGACTGACCTCAGCCTGAAAGATTCGTGGGGTATGGCGGGGCAGGTCGGTCTGGATTATCTGATTAACCGCGACTGGTTGATTAACGCCTCGGTCTGGTACATGGATATTGATACGGACGTACGCTTCAAGGCGGGCGGTCAGCAGCAAAGTATCAATACTCGCCTGGATCCGTGGGTGTTTATGTTCTCTGCGGGTTATCGCTTCTGATCCGCCGTCAAACTGGCCACAGGGTGGCCAGTTTGCTTTGCTCACTTCAAAACGACGGATAAACCGGCCGCTCATCAAGCTTTACGCAGTGCCTCAGGACCTTTTCCCCATCATATAAATAGCTGAAAGCGTCGCTGGACAGGGAATGGAAGAGAATATCGCCGTTGGCAAACGGGATAATTTCGGTATCACCCGCACGTTTATGTCCCGCGCCGGTTTCAAAATGACCGCGCCATCGTTCCTGGGTATGGTCATAAACGTGCAGAATGACCTCTACAAGTCCTCTTTGCGGACAATTAAGGCGCAGGAAGGTAGAAGAGAAATTCAGGGACAGCGCATGGAAAGGAATTAATAAGGCGAAAACCAGTAAAGCTCGTAAATACATCAAACCGCGAAAACCTCCTTCAAAAGGGAAGTGAGATTTTACTTAAGTCAAAAATCGCGTTTTTGCCGTGGATCAAGATGTCTTATAATTCAATACGATAAAGGCCCCTGATGAGGCCCTTAGCGATCATTTTTGAATCAGATAGCGAATGGTTGGGCCATCCTGCTGGATATCCAGCACCGTGTAGCCGTGGTTTTTCGCATCCAGCGGTATGTTGTTGATAGACTGCGGGCAATCGCTGACCACTTCCAGTATTTCCCCTTTTTTGAGCTGCGGTAACGCTTCAAGCGTGGCAACAGCCGGGTAAGGACAGGGCTCACCAACCATATCCAGACGGTAATCGGGCACGATATCTTTCATACAGCATTCTCCTGGGTTTCTGTCTTAACACTCGCACGACGGAAGAAGCGTTTCTCCTGCGCGACAACCAGTAAAAAAGCGACCAGCAGCAGGGCATAGGTGACCAGCAGGCCGCCGAGGGGGCCGAAGGTGTTCAGCAGATTAACCTTGTCCCAGCTGGTGGCCAGAGCAGGAGACACGTCATCCCAGTAGTACGCCAGGATCGTCGAGCCAATCACATTTCCCAGGCCCACCCACCAGTAGTGCACCTGGCCTTCGACGGCACGATACATCCAGCCGGTTTCACACCCGCCAGCCAGCACGATCCCGAAGCCGAACAGCAGGCCGCCAATGACCGCGTTAGGACCGGCCCACATGATTTTCGGTTCGACGCCCAGCTGGACATAGCTGAAGATGCCGATGGCGCTGACCGCCATCCCGGCGATAATCGCTTTCGCCATCATCGTGCGCCCGGTGATCCACATATCACGAAAGGCGGAGGTGAAGCAGATCTGCGCGCGTTCAATGAGCAGACCAAAACCCACGCCGAACAGCATGGCCAGTCCGAGTTTGGGCTGATTCATTGCAGTGCAAAGTGCCCAGGCGACCATCGCAAAAAAGACCAGCATACCGAGGCGGAAACGGCGACGCGCCTGGTCTGGCTTCTGGGTTAACGGAGACGCTGCACTGACTTTTGTCATTTTCACCGGAATGCGGAACAGCGGCAGCAGGGTGAATTTTGCGCCAAAGTAAGAGCCGATGGCCGTGGCGACGGCAAAGAACCAGGCGTGAAGTGAAAACTGAGGAATACCCGTAAAGAAAGCGGCCAGGTTACAGCCCATCGCCAGACGGGCCCCAAACCCGGCAATGATACCGCCGACCACCGCCTGCATAATACGAATACGACTTTTGGGCATCCGCAACTTAACGTTGTTTGCCCACAGCGCCGCTGCGAAGCACCCGCCGAACATGCCGATGATCATCATCCCGTCGATGCGGGTGAGCGGGGTGCCGTCCAGATGAATGAGCTTAAAGTATCCCCACTCTTCGGTATGCACGCCTGCGAGTTGCAACAATTGACCACCCCAGCGGGTGAACTCGCCGGTCACGGCCCAGAAGGTGCCGGTAATGCCGAAATAATAAGTAGAGAGAATGCCTGCCGCGATAACGGCCGGAACGGGTGACCAGAACTTAACCAGGTAAGTCTGTTTGAAGGAGTGCCATGACATGAATAAGCCTCTGAACTCAGAAGGTGTAAGTGAATTTAACAGACTGGAATATATATCTTTTTCGTTGATCTCAAAACCTCTCCAAATCTTTTCTCCAAAATACCACCCCTTTTTATGACCTCAGTCATTAAACCGTGCTGCGTTTTGATTTTTCCAACGGCTGCGGAATTCAGAGAAGCAAGAGCCGTTGATATAACTGATGCTCTGACAGGTATAAAAATCTCACTTTAAGAACACAGCGCTAAGAGGATTCCCGCGATATGAGTCAAATATAGACAAAAGGGGTTTCTTGAAAGCCGATTTTTATCAGTACCGCTGCTTAAAAACGATTTTTATATGTATCTGGTTTTTCAGAATATACTCATGCTAATTGCCTTCGCTAAATTAGAATATTCACATATGGGTTGTTTAGTCTTTGATTTTGTTACTTTCGGTTATTAAGCGATATCAGACATAGGTGTTGGCAACCCTAAAATTTTTGTGAATGGACGCCTCTGTTCGTATTATGTACGTTTGAGGCCAGGTAAGGAGAGAGTGATATGGAAGATGTTGTTTATGTTATTGATGATGATGATGCATATAGGCTGTTTGTTGTTCAATTGTTAATGGCGAAGGGCTATCAGACTTTTGACTTCAAAAATGCCGCAGAATTTCTCTCCTGCCCCATAGCCGATCATCCTTCATGCTTAATACTTGAAATCAACACGCCAGACATTAACGGATTCGATGTGATAGATGCCCTGAAGGAACGTGGCTGTACAATACCGATAATTATCCTGACTAAGGCCAGTTCAATCCCACTCTGTGTACGAGCGATGAAAGCAGGCGTTCGGGATTTTTTGACGAAGCCAGCCGAACCAGAACACCTTATAAATGTCGTGAAAGATGTGCTAATCGAAGCGACTAATAATTTTTTAGAGCAGCAAAGAATATTCGAACTTTGTAAAAACTATCAGGCATTGACACGGCGTGAGAAGCAGACTTTTGAGTTGGCGATTAATGGCCTGCAAAATAAACAAATTGCGTCTGAACTGGGCATATCAGAAATTACAGTGAAGGTCCATCGACGTCGGGTTATGGATAAAATGCAGGTTCGTACTTTAGCTGATTTGGTCCATGCTGCCGGCACTTTACAAATTGGTAAGTCCCGATGTCCGCCCCGGAAACGCTATTAATAAAGCACAATTGAATCAGTCGTCATTATTGGCCTGTCTATTACGTTCTTAAATAGCGGCCCGCACGTCAGCAGTATGAAGAGTGATAACCAGGAAGGATAACCGTCTGGCAGGGAGCCAGACGGCGGAGAGGTTATGCTTTGCGCGTTGCGGCTTTCATGCTGCTGACGAACGCTTTCAGTTCGGCCAGCATCTGCTCTGGCTTGTCGACGTTCCTCTCAATGATTTTGACGATAGCAGAGCCGGAAATCGCACCTGCCGCCTTCGCGTCAATCGCTGCGCTGACCTGATCGGGAGATGAAATCCCGAAGCCCTGCAGCGGAGGTGCGGCGTGGTATTCAGCCAGCTTTTCCACCAGATGATGCAGCGGCAGCGCCGCCTTGTTCTCGGCACCGGTCACGCCCGCGCGGGAGAGCAGGTAGGTGTAACCGCGCCCGTAAGAGGCTATCTGGCGCAGCAACTCGTCGTCCGCGTTCGGTGGGCAGATAAAAATCGGGGCGACGTTATGGCGCATCGCAGCCTGGCGGAATGGCGCAGACTCCTCAACCGGCACGTCTGCCACCAGAACGGAGTCGACGCCCACGCGCGCGCACTCGGCATAGAACTCATCAATACCGCGGTTGAACACCAGGTTGGCGTACATCAGCAGGCCGATTGGAATTGTGGGGTGCTTCTGGCGAATCGCCGCCAGCATCTCGAAGCACTGGGTTGGCGTCACACCGGAGGCAAATGCGCGCAGCGTTGCGTTCTGGATGGTCGGGCCGTCCGCCAGCGGGTCAGAGAACGGAATACCCAGCTCCAGCGCGTCGGCACCGGCTTCAATCAGGGTGTCGATAATCTTCAGCGACTGCTCCGGGCCCGGATCGCCCAGGGTGACGAAGGGAACGAACGCGCCTTCCTGGCGGGATTTCAGTTCTGCAAATACGTTATCGTAGCGTTCCATCAGATTTCCCCTCGTGCTTTCAGAATATCGTGAACGGTGAAGATATCTTTGTCACCGCGGCCGGAAAGGTTCACCACCAGCAGCTGCTCTTTTTCCGGGTTCTCTTTCATCATTTTCAGCGCGTGCGCCAGGGCGTGAGACGACTCCAGCGCCGGGATGATCCCTTCGCTGCGGCACAGCGTTTTAAAGGCTTCCAGCGCTTCGTCATCGGTAATGGAGACATAGTCTGCACGACCGGTGCTGTTCAGATACGCATGCTGTGGACCGACGGACGGGAAGTCGAGGCCAGCAGAGATAGAGTAAGACTCTTCAATCTGGCCCTCATCGGTTTGCATCATCGGGGATTTCATCCCGAAGTAGATGCCCACGCGGCCATGCTTCAGCGGCGCGCCGTGTTCACCCGATTCAATGCCGTGACCGGCTGGCTCGACGCCAATCAGACCCACGCTGGTGTCGTCGATAAAGTCTGCGAACATGCCGATGGCGTTAGATCCGCCGCCAACGCAGGCGATCACCGCATCCGGCAGGCGACCTTCTTTTTCGAGGATCTGCGCTTTGGTCTCTTCACCGATCATGCGCTGGAATTCGCGCACGATAGTCGGGAACGGGTGAGGGCCCGCCGCAGTACCAAGCATATAGTGTGCGGTTTCATAGCTGCCAGACCAGTCGCGAAGCGCTTCGTTACAGGCATCCTTCAGCGTGGCGGAGCCGCTGTGTACCGGGATCACTTCTGCGCCCATCAGACGCATACGGAAAACGTTCGGAGACTGACGCTCAACGTCTTTCGCCCCCATATAGATGCGGCATTTCAGACCGAGCAGGGCGCTGGCAAGCGCAGAGGCCACGCCGTGCTGACCCGCACCGGTTTCGGCGATGATTTCGGTTTTACCCATACGTTTCGCGAGCAGCGCCTGGCCCAGCACCTGGTTAGTTTTATGCGCGCCGCCGTGCAGCAGGTCTTCACGCTTCAGATACAGCGTGGTTTTGGTGCCTTCCGTCAGATTGCGGCATTTGGTCAGCGCGGTTGGACGACCGGCGTAATTTTTCAGCAGGTCGGTAAATTCCGCCTGAAACGCCGGATCTTTCTGCGCGCTGACAAACGCTTCTTCCAACTGGCGCAGCGCGGGCATCAGGATTTGTGGGACGTACATCCCGCCGAATTCACCAAAATACGGGTTAAGTAATGTCGTCATCTTCTCTTCCTTAATATGCACGCAGAGTTTTAAAAACCGAGGCCAGCTTGCTGGCATCTTTAATACCCGGTTCTGACTCTACGCCTGAATTGAAATCGAGGCCTGCGCAGCCCGTTTTGGCGGCTTCTACGCAGTTATCGGGGCTTAATCCGCCCGCCAGCAGGACGTTGTCCAGTTTTTCGCCGTTCAGCAGCGACCAGTCAAACCGCTGGCCGGTACCGCCCTGGCCGTTATCGAGGACGTATTTATCCACATGGTTCAGGTTACGCGAGGGCAACGTATCGCCAACGCTTTGCGCTTTCCAGATTTGCACCTGTGGTGCCAGCGCGGCGCGCAGGGCATCGATGTAGCTCTGGTCTTCATCGCCGTGGAGCTGCACCGCGCTCAGGGATAACGCGTCGGCTTTGGCCACAACGTCTGCAATATCTGCGTTGCGGAAAACGCCCACGTAGCTGAGCGGAGCCGCTGCGATCACCTTACGCGCCTGCTCTTCGCTGACCGCGCGAGGAGAGGAATCCACAAAGATCAGCCCGCCGTAAATCGCCCCGGCTTCATACGCGGCCTGGGCATCCTGTTCGCGGGTCAGGCCGCAGACTTTGTTCTCACCCAACAGCACGCGGCGCACGGCCGCATTGAGATCGTCATGCTCCATCATCGCGGAACCAATCAGGAAACCGTTGGCGAAGTGGCTCAGCTCGCGCACCTGGGCGTAGCTGTTAATGCCGGATTCGCTGATCACCGTGACGCCTGACCCCAGACGCGGCGCCAGCTGGCGCGTACGGTTCAGGTCAATGGACAGGTCACGCAGATCGCGGTTGTTAATGCCAACCACTTTGGCTTCCAGCGCAATTGCGCGCTCCAGCTCCTCTTCGTTACTCACTTCGGTCAGCACGCCCATATTCAGGCTGTGCGCCACGGCTGAAAGCTGGCGATACTGCTCGTCGTCGAGCACCGAGAGCATCAGCAGGCAGGCGTCGGCCTGGTAAAAGCGCGCCAGCCAGATTTGATACGGGTCGATAATAAAGTCTTTGCACAGGATCGGCTGCGGCGCGATGCCGCTGACGATCGGCAGAAAATCGAAGCTGCCCTGGAAATATTTCTCATCCGTCAGCACGGAGATGGCTGACGCATGATGCTTATAAATGCCGGCAATACGCGCCGGGTCGAAATCGTCACGAATAACTCCTTTAGAAGGGGACGCCTTTTTGCACTCAAGAATAAACGCGGTGCGCGCACCCTGCAGGGCATCATAGAAACGACGTTGGCTTGGTACGACGTCATTCTGGAAACTGGCAAGCGGCTGCTGTTGCTTGCGGGCTTCCACCCAGATGGCCTTATCGGCAACGATTTTCGCTAAAACGGTCTGCATTCTTTACCCTCTTGCCGCAAGTGCGGTAACGCGATCGTAAGCTGCACCGGAGCGCAGTACATCCAGAACTTTTTGAACGTTGGCCTTCAGGTCTTCCTCACCGTGCAAACGCATCAGCATGGCGACGTTGGCTGCAACGGCGGCCTCGTGGGCAACCTCTCCTTTACCTTGTAATAAGCGCGTGAGAATGTCACGGTTTTCTTCCGGCGTACCGCCAGCCAGCGCTTCCTGGTGGTATGGCGCAAGGCCGAAGTCGGCAGCCTCCAGCTGGTAGCTCAGGATTTCACCGTCGCGCAGTTCGGCCACCAGCGTCGGCGCATGAAGAGAAACCTCATCCATACCGCCGCTGTGCACCACGGCGGCACGTCGATAACCCAGCACGCGCAGCGTCTCGGCAATCGGCAGGACCAGCTCAGGGCTGTAAACGCCAATCAGCGCCAGCGGCGGGTGGGCCGGGTTGATCAGCGGGCCGAGTACGTTAAACAGCGTACGGGTTTTAAGCTGCTGACGAACCGGCATCGCGTGGCGGAAACCGGTGTGATACTTCGGCGCAAACAGGAAGCAGACGCCAAGATCGTCCAGCGCTTCACGGGAACGCTCGGCGTTCATATCGAGATTAATACCGAATGCGGCGAGCAAATCGGAAGAACCTGACCGGCTGGAAACGCTGCGGTTACCGTGCTTCGCGACCTTCAAACCGCACGCCGCCGCCACGAAGGCGCTGGCGGTGGAGATATTGATGCTGTTACTGCCGTCTCCCCCGGTGCCGACAATATCGGCAAACTGATAGTCCGGGCGCGGGAACGGGGCGGCATTTTCCAGCAGGGCCGTAGCGGCACCGGCGATCTCCTGCGGACTTTCGCCGCGCACCTTCATGCTCACCAGCGCGGCTGCCAGCTGCTCAGGCTTCAGCTCGCCGCGAACCACGGCTGAGAAGAGCTGATGGCTCTCCTGCTGGCTCAGGGTCTGCGCCTGGTACAGTTTCTCGAGGATCGGCTGCAGGGTGTTGGTCTGCTCCAGCTTCTGTAATGCCCAGTCGAGCGTCTGCTCCAGCAGGCGGGCGCCGTGGGAGGTCAGGATCGATTCCGGGTGGAACTGCAGGCCGCATACGCGATCCGTATCATGGCGCACCGCCATCACCATCCCTTCAAACGAGGCGTTGATGGTCAGCCCGGCGGGAATATTGCTGCCAACCAGCGAGTGATAGCGCGCGACCGGGAGCGGGTTTGGCAGCCCGGCAAACATCGCCTGGCCGTCATGTTCAATGCTGGACGCTTTACCGTGCAGGATCTCACCCGCCTGGCCAACGTAGCCGCCGTAGGCTTCCACAATGGCCTGATGACCGAGGCAGATGCCGACGATCGGCAGTTTGCCGCGCATGCGGGTCAGCAGCTCCGGCATACAGCCCGCTTCGCTCGGTGCGCCTGGCCCAGGGGAGAGCATCAGCACCGGGTTTTGCATGGTGGCCAGACGGTCAATCAGGGTCTGCGCCGGAACGTGGTTGCGGTAGATAACGACGTTGTGGCCATTCGCACGCAGCTGATCTGCCAGGTTATAGGTAAAGGAGTCGATATTATCGAGCAGCAGAATGTCAGCCATCAGAAAATCTCCTGTGCATGGTGTGCGGTTGCAATGGCGCGAAGGACCGCACGGGCTTTGCTGCGCGTTTCGTCAGCTTCAGACTGCGGAACAGAATCAAGGACAATCCCGGCACCCGCCTGAACGGTGGCAATCCCGTCTTCAACATAGGCGGAGCGGATCACGATGCAGGTGTCGAGATCGCCGTGGGCGGTGAAGTAGCCCACCGCGCCGCCGTAGCTGCCGCGACGGCGTCCTTCGGCGGCGGCAATCAGCTGCATGGCGCGCACTTTCGGCGCACCACTTAGGGTGCCCATGTTCATGCAGGCGCGGTAGGCGTGCAGCACGTCGAGGTCGTGGCGCAGCTCGCCGACCACGCGGGAGACCAGGTGCATCACGAACGAATAGCGGTCGACTTTGGTCAGGTCAGCCACGTAGCGGCTGCCGGGGGTGCAAATGCGTGCCAGATCGTTACGCGCCAGGTCAACCAGCATCAGGTGCTCGGAGAGTTCTTTCTGGTCGGTACGCATCTCCAGTTCGATGCGGCTGTCCAGATCGCGATCCAGGGAACCGTCGGCGCGACGCCCGCGCGGACGGGTACCGGCAATCGGGTAGATCTCAATCTGACGGCTGGTGGCGTCGTATTTCAGCGAGCTTTCCGGCGAGGCGCCGAACAGCGTGAATTCGTTGTCCTGCATGAAGAACATGTACGGGCTTGGATTGCTCTTTTTCAGCACGTCATAGGCTGCGAGCGGCGACGGGCAGGGAAGGGAGAAGCGACGGGACGGCACGACCTGGAAAATTTCCCCGGCGCGAATCGCCTTTTGCATCTGGCGAACCACGGCGCCGTACTGGTCGTCAGTCTGGTTAACGTCGCAGGTCATTTTCTCCACGCGCTGCACCGGCAGCGCAGGCGGCGCTTCCGTCATCTGCTGCTGCAGCTGAGCGATGCGGTGCTCGAGACGGTTTTTCTCAGCGGGAGAGGACGTGAACAGGCTTGCCTGAATTCGGGTGTATTGCTTCTGATGGTCGATCACCAGCAGCGTTTCAGCCAGATAGAAACAATAGTCCGGGCAGCGATTACCCTGCTCGGTTTCCGGCAAATCTTCAAATCCGGCGACCAGGTCATAAGCAAACAGCCCACCAAAGAACATCGCCTCACGCTCGTCTTCCGGCACGGTGACCAGGTTCTGCAGCAGGCGGAAGGCATCGAAAACGGACAGGGAGCAGAGGCGCGCGTCTTCGTCCAGCAGCTGGCTCACCGGCGGGAAATGCAGAATGCGCATGTCCGGGTGGCGCTCGTTTTCTATGCCAGAAGGCAGGGCGGCGTCCAGCAGTGGCAACAGCGATGCACCATTCTCTGATAACGCCTTGATAGTGACAGTGTCACCTAAAGCGGTAATGCGCAGCGCGCTGTCGACCAGCAGCAGGCTCTTGAGATCGTCTTTGCTGTCGATATCCGCAGATTCCAGCAGCAGCGTTGCCGGGCGAGCCCCGCACACCTGATGAAACAGCGCGGTGGGGTTGTGGCGATAGGCCGCCTCGCAGGTCAGCAGTTCGAGATGAGGTTTGGCTGTTTGCATGTTGTTGTTCTCATATTTTGTTCAAAAAAAAGCCCGCTTAGTCGCGGGCTGGGTATCTGTTTGCATTTCGCAGACGCGTGACACGGCCCGAGGATCAGGAAGTACGCCACCAGCCGTGCAGAGTGAAATGTGCTGTCATTTTCAGATACCTTTCTCGTGTGAACTTGCGTACTAGTTAACTAGTTCGATGGCGAGTTGTCAACCCTTGATTTCAGAATTTCGCGTTAAGTCGGTATCATGGTGTTTTCGGATGTCTCCAACCTGTTATGGGAAGTGCTTTGAGCGATACCACCTACGCCATTATTTATGATTTACACAGCCATACTCAGGCCTCTGATGGCCTGCTGACACCCGAAGCCCTGGTTCATCGCGCCGTTGAAATGCGCGTCGGTACGCTGGCGATTACCGATCATGATACGACAGATGCCATACCGGCGGCCCGTGCTGAGATCGCGCGCAGCGGGCTGGCGCTGAATCTGGTGTCCGGCGTTGAGATTTCAACCGTCTGGGAAAACCATGAGATTCATATTGTTGGCCTCAATATCGATATAGACCATCCGGCACTGACGGCATTTTTGCAAGAACAAAAAACGCGGCGTAACCAGCGTGCAGAGATGATCGGCGAGCGTCTCGAAAAGGCGCATATTCCGGGCGCGCTGGAAGGCGCGCAAAAGATGGCAAACGGTGGGGCGGTCACTCGCGGTCATTTCGCCCGTTTTCTGGTCGAAGCAGGCAAAGCGACGACCATGGCGGATGTCTTTAAAAAGTATCTGGCACGCGGTAAAACCGGATACGTTCCGCCACAGTGGTGTACAATAAAACAAGCTATTGATGTGATTCATCATTCTGGCGGTAAGGCCGTGCTGGCCCATCCGGGGCGGTATAATCTTTCTGCTAAATGGCTGAAAAGGCTGCTGGCGCACTTTGCCGAATGCGGCGGTGAGGCGATGGAAGTCGCCCAGTGTCAGCAGGCGCCCAACGAGCGCGCGCAGCTCGCGACCTATGCCCGCCAGTTCGGCCTGCTTGGGTCACAGGGGTCTGATTTCCATCAGCCCTGCGCCTGGATCGAACTGGGGCGCAAGCTCTGGTTGCCCGCTGGCGTTGAGCCTGTCTGGCAGCTCTGGGAACAGCCGCAGCAAATTGAAGAGAGGGAAGTATGAGTCAGTTTTTCTATATCCATCCGGATAACCCGCAGCCACGTCTGATCAACCAGGCCGTGGAGATCGTCCGCAAAGGCGGCGTCATTGTCTACCCGACCGATTCCGGCTACGCGCTGGGCTGCAAAATTGAAGATAAAGGGGCAATGGAACGCATTTGCCGTATTCGCCAGCTGCCTGACGGCCATAACTTTACCCTGATGTGCCGCGATCTCTCTGAGCTGTCGACCTATGCGTATGTCGATAACGTGGCGTTCCGCCTGATTAAGAACAACACGCCGGGTAACTACACCTTCATCCTGAAGGGCACAAAGGAAGTACCGCGTCGTCTGCTGCAGGAGAAACGCAAAACCATCGGCATGCGCGTGCCGTCGAACCCGATTGCGCAGGCGCTGCTGGAAACCCTCGGCGAACCGATGCTCTCTACCTCGCTGATGCTGCCGGGAAGTGAGTTTACCGAGTCCGATCCGGAAGAGATCAAAGATCGTCTGGAGAAGGTGGTTGAGCTGATTATTCACGGTGGCTATCTTGGCCAGCAGCCGACCACTGTGGTCGACTTAACCGAAGATGCACCGGAAGTGATTCGTGAAGGCGTGGGTGATGTAAAGCCTTTCTTGTAAATAAGGTTCTTAATGCCTGATATTCAGGGAAGAGCGGAGGCTGGATCTCTCCAGCCTTTGTCAGTCATCTCACCTTCTTGAAGATGAGTAGGATCAGAGGGACACAAATAACAAATCTGTAAATTGCTGCATCGAAAACTATGCCTGTAGCTTGAAGGATAGAATCAATCGAAGCATGGTATTCATTCAACGGTACAGGGTTGGAAAATTGCATACTTTCATTTTCGCTTAAAGCAGAAAATGAAAATGTCGCTAGCGCCAACCCGATAAAGTAACAAAGCGATACAATGCAGATTCCGCTCCATCGGAGGATAGCTCTAGTTCAACTCGTCATCGTCATGAGAACCACCTAATACGCCGCCCACAGTGCCGCCTGAATATGGGGACAATGAATCTCCAATAGCCATGCCATCTGCAAGGATATGCTGAAATTTCCCACCGGGAGTTTCCTGGAATGGCTGCAAATTGCCTGTCTCCTTTACTGGAGTGAACATACCAAAATCAGGTAATTACACATTTTAATTACAGTCTCCAAATGAGGTTTACTCTTCACGAAAGCCGGGTTTACCGTTGGCTTTACGCCATTCTTTTACCTCTTTAACCACCCCTTCAGGACTATCTTCACGGTCATCTCGGGGGTAGTAGATAAGGTCAGACCCGTCAGGGTGCTCGGTCAGGCGCTTAAACTCCAGTATGTTTTTTATATCTTCACTTTCTGAAGTGTCCGCAACGTTGAAGAGTTTACGGACGAACTCCAGGAACTCGTATTCTGTGTAGTCACTTATGCTTTTCAATTACTCACCTCGATGGATCGCAATGTGGCGTTTCGGTGTTACAACGCCCATGTTGTCAACGTCGTACACTTCGCCGCCTTCGCTGATCGGTCTAATATGATGAATATCATATTTGATCTTGCCGCCAACTTGTTCAGATTCTCTCGGGACGGGTGCTTTTCCTGCTCGAATATTACCTAAGTTACCTCGTTTAAATTGTTGGCTCAATTCATGATCTTTGCTCACTTCTAGCCAGAATGCTTGCCTAAAGCCGTCAAAGTTGGAGAATGTACGCCCACGCAGTTTATCGGCGATCTTAGATGGAATAGGAGAGCCATTCCCCTGACCCGCATCGGTTAACCATGTGCCTGTCACTTTCTGGCCTTTGCCTGTGACTTGCCCCGGCAGGTTGCGAAGATAAACATAAATTGGGTCAAACGTCCCGGTGGGATGCACGAGAATATAATCCCGGAATGGGCGCTCTCCCGGCGCTGGCGTTTCTGTTGACCACGGGCTGTTGATTTCACTTTCCGGGTAAACCAGCACGTTCGGCGGAATGTAGACTTTATCCTTATTGCCAGTGCTGGAAGGTGAAGCGTATCCCGGATCGTCCGGCGTCCAGACGATTGTCGGCTTGTCTGCGCCATCCTCCCAGAACTCATAGTTCCCGGTGGTGGTGTTCTTCTGAAGCATACGCACCGGAACTTTGTCCTTTCCGCCTCTGGCGCTGACGTGGAAGCCTTTCGGTCTCATGGTGCCGAACTGGTCAGCTTCCCAGCGAAAGCGAACACGGGTCGGTACATCTTCTTTATTTCGTGCGGCCTGCTCAAGGCGCATCCTGTCGATATAGTCCTGTTCGCCGCTGTTAAGCTTTGGCGAGTAAAACATACCGAAAAGAAAAACTGTTGAGGGGGGAGGTGCAATCCAGCGACCAGCGGTTGCAAAGTTCCCGCCGATTTTCTGCAATGCTGAATATCCTGCCTCGGTTGTTACACCTTTCGTAATCCCGGTAGTTGTCGCTAATCTTGCTGTTGCCATTCCCGCTGTCGCAGCGGCTTTGGTTGTGTCGGGGGAACTGAAAAGGCGCTTATACCACGGGCGATTATCTTCCGGCGGCGGTATTGGTTCGGCTGGTTTGTGCTTCTTTGCTGCCTGTGCGTGCTGAACAGGTTCTTCTTTCGGTTGTTCTGCTTGCGGTGTTGCACGGTAATAACCAGCGTGACCGAAGTTATCAACAGATTCCTGATCGGTTCCTGCGTCAGTGCAACCATCTCCCCGCAGACAGGATTTTGCAAAAACGGGTAGAGCACTCAGGGCTGCCGCAGCGGCATTAGCTTTGTTAATAGGCCATTCTGCCGCCCGTTTTTGATGTTCTTCGAAGGGGTTTTCTGACGCATCTTCAGCCCATATTGTCGTGCTACCTAATACCTGATTGTTTTTGCAGTTACACAGCACCTGATCACCTGTGGCGACGCAGGGGTGGTTTTCAGCAAAATGGTAAGCGGTGCCGTTTATTTCGAAGAAACCCTTACAAGTATCCTTCGGGCAATATGCAGTGTCACCGAGTAGGGCGATTTTCCGTTCTTCAATAATCGTCGATGTTGCGGTAGCAATATATCCACCGCTCGTTGTTTTGTCTCCGAGCCTTGCCAGTGCTCTTGTCATAAGTCCCTTTACTTGTTATGGAAATAATCACGGCGGTCATTCTACAAACAATAACCGCATGAGCAACAAGTATTAGACTTAAGTGCAACTGCGTTTCGTAACATTCGGTAAACCGGGTCCATCCCTCGAAATTTTACTCACTGTCAGACGCATCGAAACTTTTGCTGTATGAATCGCCACGGATAATCTAGACAAATCCGAGCCTCTAAGCCAATTCAAAAGATATTCATCAAAGTCCTGCTTAGTGGCGGCGCGGTAACCCTGCATTTTGTGTTTGAACTCTTCGAGGCTCATCGCTCCATTCTGTACAAGGGGGATGAAAGGGCGGATCTGATTCATGATCACTTCCGCTTGCTTTCGACTATCAGTACCGAGACTTAAGCGCACAAAACTTGTTGAATCATTTAGTCTAAAGTTAGTGTAATATGTGCGCCCACGAATCATTGTGTGTGACAGCTTGTATGACATATTGTTTGCCATGCTGTGTACCATGAGAGAGTTACATATCAGTGAGTTAAGTTGTTATAACTTGTTGTTTTAGAAAGTATACCAGACGCCTGTGAAGGCGACACCTGAGGAAGCTCAATGAGCGAGAAGTTACAGAAAGTGCTGGCGCGCGCCGGCCACGGCTCACGCCGTGAAATCGAAGCCATTATTGAAGCGGGCCGCGTGAGTGTGGACGGTAAAATCGCCACGCTGGGTGACCGCGTTGAAATCGTACCGGGGCTGAAGATCCGCATCGACGGTCATCTTATCTCCGTAAAAGAATCCGCTGAGCAGATCTGCCGCGTGCTGGCTTACTACAAGCCGGAAGGCGAGCTGTGTACCCGCAACGACCCGGAAGGTCGCCCGACGGTGTTTGACCGTCTGCCTAAACTGCGTGGCGCTCGCTGGATTGCCGTCGGTCGTCTGGACGTGAACACCTGCGGTCTGCTGCTGTTTACCACTGATGGTGAACTGGCAAACCGTCTGATGCACCCAAGCCGTGAAGTGGAACGTGAATACGCGGTGCGCGTATTTGGCCAGGTTGACGAAAATAAACTGCGCGATCTGTCGCGTGGCGTTCAGCTGGAAGACGGTCCTGCGGCGTTCAAAACCATCAAGTTTACCGGTGGGGAAGGTATTAACCAGTGGTACAACGTGACCCTGACCGAAGGCCGTAACCGCGAGGTGCGTCGTCTCTGGGAAGCGGTAGGCGTCCAGGTAAGCCGTCTTATCCGTGTCCGTTACGGCGACATTCTGCTGCCGAAAGGACTGCCACGCGGTGGTTATACCGAACTGGATCTGACTCAAACCAACTACCTGCGCGAGCTTGTCGGCCTGACGCCGGAAACCACCTCAAAAGTGGCGGTGGAAAAAGATCGTCGTCGCATGAAGGCGAATCAGATCCGCCGCGCGGTGAAGCGACACAGCCAGGTGAGCAGCAGTCGCCGCTCCGGCAGCCGTAACAACAACGGTTAACAACGAAAGCCCGGTCAGTGACCGGGGTTTTTTTTTAGTAATCAATTCCAATTTGCGCTTTGATGCCTGCATCAAACGCATGCTTGACCGGACGCAACTCGCTGACGGTATCGGCCATCTCCAGAATATCCCGATGACACCCGCGCCCCGTGACGATAACCGTCTGGTGTACAGGACGATTCTTCAGAGCATCCAGCACGGCGTCCAGCGGCAGGTAGTCGTAGGCGACCATATAGGTGATCTCATCCAGCAGAACCATATTCAGCGAGGGATCGGCCAGCATTCTCTTTGCATGCTCCCAGACGGCGAGACAGGCTGCAGTATCCGTTTCCCGGTTCTGCGTATCCCACGTAAACCCGGTCGCCATCACCTGAAACTCAACGCCGTGTGGTTCAAGCAAATTCCGCTCGCCGTTGGGCCATTCGCCTTTAATAAACTGGATCACGCCCACTTTCTGCCCGTGACCGACGGCGCGTGTCGCCGTGCCGAATGCGGCGGTGGTTTTACCTTTTCCGTTGCCGGTAAAGACGATGACGATTCCACGCTCGTCCTGTGCCGCCGCGACGCGCGCATCGACCTGTTCTTTCAGACGCTGCTGGCGCTGCTGATGACGTTCTTCACTCATTGCGAAATTCCTGGTTTACGGCCCGGCTGGGCGTCAAAGGTCATCCCGGTTTTACGGCGGCTGTCGTCGCCCATCAGCCAGAGATAGAGCGGCATAATGTCTGCAGGGGTTTTCAGCTTCTGCGGATCTTCGCTCGGGAACGCGCTGGCGCGCATTTTGGTGCGCGTACCGCCCGGGTTAATGCAGTTTACGCGCAGATGGCGGTTCTGATACTCCTCCGCCAGCACCTGCATCATACCTTCGGTCGCGAATTTTGATACGGCATAGGCTCCCCAGTTTGCGCGTCCTTCACGTCCAACGCTGGAAGAGGTAAAGACCAGGGACCCTGACTCGGATTTCAGTAATAAAGGAAGCAATGCCTGTGTAAGGAAAAACGTGCCGTTGACGTTGACCTGCATCACCTGCTGCCAGATATCAGGATCCTGTTCATCCATCGGACGCACTTCGCCTAACAAGCCGGCGTTATGCAGCACGCCGTCGAGTCTCGGATAGTGGGCGCTGATGCGCTGGGCTAACTCCTGGCACACCGCGGGCGTGCAGGTCAGCAAATCCAGTGTATACCACGGGGCCGGCGTGCCGCATACGGCCTCAATCTCCTGAGCGACGTTTTTCAGTTTTTCTTCGTTGCGCCCGATCAGAATGACGTTCGCGCCGTATTCGGCGTATGTCAGGGCCGCTTCGCGGCCAATCCCGTCGCTGGCACCGGTGACAAGAATGATCCGGTTTTGCAGCAGATTTTTTTGCGGTTGATAATGCACGGTGACTCCTCAGGCGACTGGTGACGCAATGGCGCCTTTATGATGACTTTTCGGCTTTATGCCCGAATTCGCCTGATAATTCAATCAGTCTACAGGACGCATTACTGTAAAATTAACAATTTGCAAATATTTAAACCCCAGACCGGGGATTCCTGAAGGCGGCTCGCAGAGGTAATGTCACGAGCGAGACGCATGGGCAGGGCTGTTGTACACTGCCGTGAAAGATTCGTGGTTAAATCAAGGTGGAACGCGTGGAATTACTTTCTCAATATGGGTTGTTTTTGGCCAAAATCGCGACGGTGGTGATTGCCATCGCGGTGGTTGCCGTTCTGATTGTCAACCTGACGCAGCGCAAGCGTCAGCGAGGGGAGTTACGCATCACCCGCCTGAGCGAGCAGTATAAAGAGATGCAGGAAGAGATGTCTCTGGCGCTGCTTGATAGTCATCAACAGAAACTCTGGCTGAAAGCGCAGAAGAAAAAGCATAAACAGGAAGCCAAAGCGGCAAAGGCAAAAGCAAAGCTCAATGCGCCGCAGGGTAAGGCCACGCCACGCGTCTATGTGCTCGATTTTAAAGGCAGTATGGATGCGCATGAGGTTTCCTCTCTGCGGGAGGAAGTGACTGCCGTTCTGGCCGTGGCGACACCGCAGGATCAGGTTGTCGTGCGTCTTGAAAGCCCGGGCGGGGTGGTTCACGGTTACGGACTGGCCGCCTCACAGCTGCAGCGCCTGCGTGAAAAACAGATCCCGCTGACCGTGGCCGTGGATAAAGTGGCGGCCAGCGGTGGCTACATGATGGCCTGCGTGGCGGACAAAATTGTTGCCGCGCCGTTCTCCATTATTGGCTCGATCGGCGTGGTCGCGCAAATTCCTAACTTTAACCGTTTCCTGAAAAACAAAGAGATTGATATCGAACTTCACACGGCGGGTCAGTACAAACGTACCCTGACGCTGCTTGGGGAAAATACGGAAGAAGGGCGTCAAAAATTCCGTGAAGATCTCAACGAAACGCATCACCTCTTTAAAGATTTTGTGCACCGTATGCGACCGACGCTCGATATTGAACAGGTCGCGACGGGCGAGCACTGGTACGGCGTTCAGGCGCAGGAGAAAGGGCTGGTGGATGAAGTCGGAACCAGCGACGATCTGCTGCTCAACCTGATGGAAGGGCGGGAGCTGGTGGGCGTGCGCTTTACCCAGCGCAAGCGACTCCTTGATCGCTTTACCAACAGCGCGGCAGAAAGCGCGGACCGCCTGCTGCTGCGCTGGCTACAGCGCGGACAAAAACCGCTGCTGTAAACAAAAACGCGAGGCACATGCCTCGCGTTTTGCATTAATCGACCAGGTGATATTTCTCGGAAAGCGTATGCGCCAGGTATTTGAACATGTTAAACACGGCGGTGCTTTTCGGGGTCGGTAAGCCCTGTTCGTCAAGGAAGTATTCGCCGCTGAAAATCAGCACGCCATTACGCTGCTCGACGCCGGTGGCTTCAATACCCGCCAGCGTATCTTCGTGGTCACGGATAAGCTTGTTTGCTTCGATAAGCAGAGAGGCTCGGTCAATAGGTTGGGTCGTATTCTGCATAATCCACTCCTTAAACAGTGACAATAGTCTACGCCGAGGGCGCTTTGGGGGCAAATTTTCCCTGTAATGTGAGGGGATAAGGTGCAGGGGCCTGGCTGGCGGGATTTGCTTTTGCATGCTAATAAAGTTGCGTAACGAATTTTATCAGGTAGAGTGTGCGCTTTCGTCATTCTGGCAACAGAATTGCTTGACATTCAACCGGGAATTCGTCACGAATTACACGAGATGTGAGAAAAATACCCGAAAACTCAATCACCTGGGCGTCTTTTCATTAACGCCCGGTAAGACAAAGGGGTTGATATCTCCTGACGCAGTCGCAATATCATTGGCTCGTCGTCAGCGGAAGGGAAATCAACGTGCGGCGTATTCCTGGAAGAATTAAATTAGGTAAAGGTGAATATGGGTAAAGCTCTCGTCATCGTTGAGTCCCCGGCAAAAGCCAAAACGATCAATAAGTATCTGGGTAATGACTACGTGGTTAAGTCCAGCGTGGGTCATATCCGCGATTTGCCGACCAGTGGCTCAGCCAGCAAAAAGAGCGCAGACTCTACCTCCACCAAAGGGGCTAAAAAGCCTAAAAAGGATGAACGTAGCGCGCTTGTCAACCGCATGGGTGTTAACCCATGGCATAACTGGGACGCACAATATGAAGTGCTGCCCGGGAAAGAAAAAGTCGTTAACGAGCTGAAGCAGCTTGCTGAAAAAGCAGACCACATCTATCTCGCAACCGACCTTGACCGCGAAGGGGAAGCCATTGCGTGGCACCTGCGGGAAGTGATCGGTGGTGATGACAAACGCTACAGCCGTGTAGTGTTTAACGAAATTACGAAGAATGCGATTCGTCAGGCGTTTGAAAAGCCGGGCGAACTGAATATTGACCGTGTAAACGCACAGCAGGCGCGTCGCTTTATGGACCGCGTTGTGGGCTACATGGTTTCTCCACTGCTGTGGAAAAAAATTGCCCGTGGTCTGTCCGCAGGTCGTGTGCAATCCGTCGCCGTGCGTCTGGTCGTTGAGCGTGAGCGCGAAATTAAAGCCTTCGTGCCGGAAGAGTTCTGGGAAGTTGACGCCAATGTGACCACGCCGGGCGGTGACGCTCTGCCGCTGCAGGTAAGCTATCACAACGATAAGCCTTTCCGTCCAGAAAACCGCGACCAGACCATGGCCGCCGTAGCGCTGCTGGAAAAAGCACGCTATCAGGTGCTGGAACGTGAAGACAAACCGACCAGCAGCAAGCCGGGTGCGCCGTTTATTACCTCTACGCTGCAACAGGCTGCAAGCACGCGTCTGGGTTATGGCGTGAAGAAAACCATGATGATGGCCCAGCGCCTGTATGAAGCGGGCTACATCACTTACATGCGTACCGACTCCACCAACCTGAGCCAGGACGCTGTTAATATGGTTCGCGGCTACATCAGCGATAATTTCGGCAAAAAATACCTGCCGGAAAGCGCTAACCAGTTCGCCAGTAAAGAGAATTCCCAGGAAGCACACGAAGCGATTCGTCCTTCTGATGTCTCGGTGTTAGCGGAATCGCTGAAAGACATGGAAGCCGATGCCCAGAAGCTGTATCAGCTGATCTGGCGCCAGTTCGTGGCGTGCCAGATGACCCCAGCAAAGTACGACTCTACTACGCTGACCGTTGGTGCCGGTGAGTTCCGTCTCAAAGCACGCGGTCGTATCCTGCGTTTCGACGGCTGGACAAAAGTGATGCCTGCGCTGCGTAAAGGTGACGAAGACAGAACGCTGCCTGCGGTAAACAAAGGTGACGAGCTGTCGCTTGTCGATCTGGTTCCGGCACAGCACTTCACCAAGCCGCCTGCGCGCTTTAGCGAAGCGTCCCTGGTGAAAGAGCTGGAAAAACGCGGTATTGGCCGTCCGTCGACCTACGCGTCCATTATCTCGACGATTCAGGACCGTGGCTACGTACGCGTTGAAAACCGCCGTTTCTATGCGGAAAAGATGGGTGAGATCGTCACCGACCGTCTGGAAGCTAACTTCCGCGAGTTGATGAACTACGATTTCACCGCGCAAATGGAAGACAGTCTCGACCAGGTTGCCAGCCATCAGGCGGAATGGAAAAAGGTACTCGACAGCTTCTTCAGCGACTTTACCGACCAGCTTGAAAAAGCGGAGAAAGACCCTGAAGAGGGCGGCATGCTGCCTAACCAGATGGTTCTGACCAGCATCGACTGTCCAACCTGCGGCCGCAAGATGGGGATCCGTACCGCAACCACGGGCGTGTTCCTTGGCTGCTCTGGCTATGCACTGTCACCAAAAGAGCGCTGCAAAACCACCATCAACCTGGTGCCTGAGAACGAAGTTCTCAACGTGCTGGAAGGTGATGATGCGGAAACTAACGCTCTGCGTGCCAAACGCCGCTGCAAAAAATGCGGCACGGCAATGGACAGCTACCTGATCGATCCAAAACGTAAGCTGCACGTCTGCGGTAACAACCCAACGTGTGACGGGTATGAGATCGAAGAGGGCGAGTTCCGCATCAAAGGCTATGACGGCCCGATTGTGGAGTGCGAGAAGTGTGGCTCTGAAATGCACCTGAAAATGGGGCGTTTCGGTAAGTACATGGCCTGTACCAACGACGAGTGTAAAAACACGCGTAAAATCCTGCGTAACGGTGAAGTCGCTCCGCCGAAGGAAGATCCGGTTCCGCTGCCAGAGCTGCCGTGCGAGAAATCCGACGCGTACTTCGTGCTGCGTGACGGCGCTGCGGGTGTCTTCCTGGCCGCCAACACCTTCCCGAAATCGCGTGAAACCCGTGCGCCTCTGGTGGAAGAGTTGCATCGCTTCCGCGATCGTCTGCCTGAGAAACTGCGTTATCTGGCCGATGCGCCACAGCAGGATCCTGAAGGCAACAAAACCGTGGTACGGTTCAGCCGTAAAACCAAGCAGCAGTATGTTGCGGCCGAGAAAGAAGGTAAAGCGACCGGATGGTCAGCCTTCTTTGTCGATGGCAAATGGGTTGAAGGCAAGAAATAATCTTCCCTTACCGTAACTTACCTGTAAAAGGGCCGGATTTCCGGCCCTTTTTTATTGCCTTGTTATTATTTTTTGTTCCGTACTATACAGTCAGGCTATAAATGATATAGTGGTTATAGTTAACCTGTTTCTTATTATTAAATCGTCTTAAGCGATTGACCGCGTGCGCTAAATCGGATGGTCTGGCATGAAATTACAGCAGCTTCGTTATATCGTTGAGGTGGTGAATCATAACCTTAACGTCTCTTCTACCGCCGAGGGGTTATATACCTCGCAACCGGGCATCAGCAAACAAGTTCGTATGCTGGAGGATGAGTTAGGTATCCAGATATTTGCCCGCAGCGGTAAGCATCTCACTCAGGTGACGCCTGCGGGGCAGGAAATTATCCGCATTGCGCGGGAAGTCCTCTCCAAAGTCGATGCGATTAAGTCTGTGGCGGGGGAGCACACCTGGCCGGATAAAGGCTCGCTGTATATTGCCACGACGCATACCCAGGCGCGCTATGCGCTACCCGGTGTTATCAAAGGCTTTATCGAGCGTTATCCTCGCGTCTCTTTGCACATGCACCAGGGCTCGCCAACGCAAATTGCTGAAGCCGTTTCCAAGGGTAATGCAGACTTCGCCATCGCCACCGAAGCGCTTCATCTGTATGACGATCTGGTGATGCTTCCATGCTATCACTGGAACCGTTCAATTGTGGTGACCCCCGATCACCCTCTGGCGGGTAAAGGGTCAGTCACTATCGAAGAGCTGGCACAGTATCCATTGGTGACGTATACGTTTGGCTTTACCGGCCGGTCGGAGCTTGATACGGCCTTTAACCGGGCAGGGCTAACGCCGCGCATTGTCTTTACCGCGACGGATGCCGACGTGATTAAAACCTATGTGCGGCTTGGGCTGGGAGTAGGCGTCATTGCCAGCATGGCGGTGGATCCGGTGTCAGACCCTGACCTGGTGCGTCTTGATGCACATGATGTTTTCAGCCATAGCACCACAAAGATTGGATTCCGTCGCAGCACCTTCCTGCGCAGCTATATGTATGATTTTATTCAGCGCTTTGCGCCTCATTTAACGCGTGACGTGGTTGATACCGCCGTTGCATTACGCTCAAATGAAGATATTGAAGAGATGTTTAAAGACATTAAACTTCCCGAAAAATAATCACACCCGGTATCTTTCCCTTAGGGAAAGATACCGAAATAACGCCTCAAAGCTAAATTAGAATTATCATCATCTACGCGTTCCCTGTCATATAATGTCATTATCCATTTAATCCGTAAGGTTATAATGTCGTGAATTGGCGACAAAAGTAGAAACTAATTTACGGCTTCGCAAATTTTTCTTTTCAATTATTTATTTCTGGTCAAAAGATTGAATATTTCATACCTCCCGGTGCGTAAATTCACTGGCTTTTCGGCTAAAGTTTCTTTAGGATTTATCTCAACAGATGATTAATTGTACCAATTGTTTGGTCCTAAATGATAAGCGATGTCGATTGTATGAGGTTAGCAATGCCTTCAGGAAGTGAAGAACCGCAAAGGGATCCTGCGCTCAAGCGTAAAGCCTGGCTGGCGGTCTTTCTCGTCTCTACCCTGTTTTGGGTGGTGGTTGCTCTCCTGGCCTGGAGATATTGGGGTTAAATATGGCAGTGACGGTACGTACAGAAACGGTTAAAAAGATGTGTCAGCATCGTGACAACGGCCACAGAGGGCGTAAAGCACCTGCGACTGTTGTACCCGCATCCTGGAAACTGACGCCGCAGCAGCAAGCGTTTATTGATGTGTTCGCAGAAGACGAACCCAAAAAACAATAATTTAGTTAATTGCGTAATGATGCAAATAGTCTGAATATCGACTCTGCACTTTCGTACTCTTTAATAAATACACATCAGCAATATAGCACTGAGGACTTACCTCGGAACTTTTTATAAATAATGCCTGGTGTCCCTATGATGAATAACATGACGTCTCACAAATACTGGTCATGGATCGGCGTTTTACCGTGTCGATTCTGTTCTGGAGTCAGCTCATCTGGTTGGCCCTCCACTAAATTGTAAAACCTCGCTACGGCGGGGTTTTTTGTTTTCCCCTTCTGGACCAATCCTAAATTTATCAATTTGGGTTGTTATCAAAACGTTACAGCATCTTTGTGTTATCTTTAATTACGGCCCTGATGATTGTCGGGACATCTCTGTGATTAAGGAGGAGCTTATGTCGTTAACCCTACGCGAAGCCAGTAAGGACACATTACAGGCAGAAAATAAAACCTGGCATTACTACAGCCTGCCGCTGGCTGCCGGAACGCTTGGGGACATTTCGCGTTTACCCAAGTCATTGAAAGTTTTACTGGAAAATTTATTGCGCTGGCAGGACGGTGACTCTGTCACCCTCGATGATATCCAGGCGCTGGCAGGGTGGCTTGAAAATGCCCATGCTGACAGAGAAATCGCCTACCGCCCGGCCAGGGTGCTGATGCAGGACTTCACCGGTGTCCCTGCCGTCGTTGATTTAGCCGCGATGCGCGAGGCCGTTAAGCGTCTCGGCGGAGATACGGCCAAAGTGAATCCGCTTTCCCCCGTTGACCTCGTCATTGACCACTCCGTAACCGTTGATCGCTTTGGTGATGACGACGCCTTTGGCGAGAACGTGCGTCTGGAGATGGAACGTAACCACGAGCGCTACGTGTTCCTGAAGTGGGGGCAGCAGGCGTTTAGCCGGTTTAGCGTTGTCCCGCCGGGAACCGGTATTTGTCACCAGGTTAACCTTGAATATCTGGGTAAAGCCGTCTGGAGTGAATTACAGGATAAAGAGTGGGTTGCCTATCCGGATACGCTGGTGGGCACGGACTCCCATACCACCATGATAAACGGTCTGGGCGTGCTGGGCTGGGGTGTCGGGGGTATCGAAGCGGAAGCAGCCATGCTCGGCCAGCCGGTGTCCATGCTTATTCCGGATGTGGTGGGCTTCAAGCTCACCGGCAAACTGTCTGAAGGCATTACCGCCACCGATCTGGTGCTCACCGTCACCCAGATGCTGCGTAAGCATGGCGTGGTAGGCAAGTTTGTAGAATTCTACGGTGACGGACTGGATTCGCTGCCGCTGGCCGACCGTGCCACCATTGCCAATATGGCGCCGGAATACGGTGCCACCTGCGGCTTTTTCCCCATCGATGATGTGACGCTGGAATACATGCGCCTGAGCGGGCGCAGCGAAGAGCAGGTCGCGCTTGTAGAGGCCTATACCAAAGCGCAGGGCATGTGGCGTAATCCGGGCGATGAACCGGTCTTCACCAGCACGCTTGAATTGGATATGGGAAGCGTCGAGGCGAGCCTCGCCGGGCCAAAACGCCCGCAGGATAGGGTTTCGCTGAGTGACGTGCCAAAAGCCTTTGCCGCCAGCAATGCGCTGGAAGTGAACGTGGCGCAGAAAGACCATCGTCCAGTCAACTATGTTCTGAACGGACATCAGTATCAGCTCCCGGATGGCGCGGTGGTTATTGCCGCCATCACCTCCTGCACCAACACCTCGAACCCCAGCGTATTGATGGCGGCCGGTTTGTTGGCCAAAAAAGCGGTAGAGCTTGGGCTAAAACCTCAGCCATGGGTTAAGGCTTCGCTGGCACCGGGTTCTAAAGTGGTGTCGGATTACCTGGCGAAGGCCAAACTGACGCCGTACCTTGACGAACTGGGCTTTAACCTTGTGGGCTACGGCTGTACAACCTGTATTGGTAACTCCGGCCCGCTGCCTGAACCTATTGAAACGGCGATCAAGCAGGGCGACCTGACGGTAGGCGCGGTCCTGTCCGGCAACCGTAACTTTGAAGGGCGTATTCACCCGCTGGTGAAAACCAACTGGCTGGCCTCGCCGCCGCTGGTGGTCGCTTATGCCCTGGCAGGGAACATGAATATCAATCTGGTGACCGACCCGATTGGCCACGATCGCAAGAATGACCCTGTCTACCTGAAAGATATCTGGCCATCTTCGCGTGAAATCGCGCTGGCCGTTGAAAAGGTCTCAACCGAGATGTTCCGCAAAGAGTATGCGGAGGTCTTTGAAGGCACGCCGGAATGGAAAACCATCAACGTTATTGGCTCGGATACCTATGACTGGCAGGATGACTCGACCTATATCCGTCTGTCGCCGTTCTTTGATGAGATGCTTGCCGAGCCGGCGCCGCTTAAGGATATCCACGGCGCGCGCATACTGGCGATGCTGGGGGATTCTGTCACAACTGACCATATTTCTCCGGCGGGGAGTATCAAAGCCGATAGCCCGGCGGGTCGCTATCTGCAAAGCCGGGGCGTCGAACGCCGTGATTTTAACTCCTACGGATCGCGTCGCGGTAATCATGAAGTCATGATGCGCGGGACGTTTGCCAACATCCGCATTCGTAACGAAATGGTGCCGGGCGTGGAAGGCGGCATGACGCGCCATCTGCCGGGTACGGAAGTCGTTTCGATTTATGATGCGGCGGTCAAATATCAACAGGAAGGTACGCCGCTGGCGGTGATCGCCGGGAAAGAGTACGGTTCCGGCTCCAGCCGCGACTGGGCGGCGAAAGGTCCGCGTCTGCTTGGCGTTCGCGTGGTCATCGCCGAATCGTTCGAACGTATTCACCGCTCGAATCTGATCGGTATGGGGATCCTGCCGCTCGAGTTCCCGCAGGGCGTGACGCGTAAAACGCTGGGACTGACCGGGGAAGAGCAGATTGACATTAGCGGTCTGCAAAACCTGCAGCCGGGTAAAACGGTGCCGGTGAAGTTAACGCGGGCAGACGGGAAAACCGAGGTGCTGGATTGCCGGTGCCGTATTGATACGGCAACCGAGCTGACCTATTACCAGAACGACGGCATTTTGCATTATGTGATTCGTAAGATGCTGGACTGATGAAACGAGCCCGGCACGCGTGCCGGGCTTTTTAGCATTACTCTTTCAACAGATGGCCCATTTTGGCGGCCTTGGTATCAAGGTAATGGGCGTTTTTCGGGTTACGGCCGACAATCAGCGGTACGCGCTCGACGATGTTGATCCCCGCTTCGGTCAGGATCTCCACTTTTTTCGGGTTATTGGTCAGCAGGCGAACTTCGTCCACGCCCAGCAGCTTGAACATATCTGCGCACAAGGTGAAATCACGTTCGTCAGCAGCAAAGCCAAGCTGATGGTTTGCTTCAACCGTATCGTAGCCCTGGTCCTGAAGCGCGTAAGCGCGGATTTTATTCAGCAGACCGATATTACGACCTTCCTGGCGGTGATAAAGCAACACCCCGCGACCTTCCTCTGCAATATGAGACAGGGCGGCTTCCAGCTGGAAACCACAATCACAGCGCAGGCTGAACAGCGCGTCGCCGGTAAGACACTCTGAATGGACGCGGGACAACACCGGCGTCTGCCCTGAAATGTCGCCATACACCAGCGCGACATGATCCTGTCCGGTTGCCAGTTCTTCAAAACCCACCATCAGGAAATCGCCCCATGGGGTTGGCAGTTTGGCTTCTGCCACACGTTTAAGCTGCATGTGATTCTCCAGAGTAGGCTGACACGTTTCGTGTCTTTGCCCTGTTTTGCTTTCTGTATCAGTTCATTTTGCCACAAGCTCAGCAGGTTCGCCTAATGGGCACCATGCTATATGAACGTTAAACGCACGATCCGACATCTCCACCCAAAGGATTAATTTCAGTTATGATTGTGACGCTTAGCGAAAAAGGAGAAGACATGCTTTCAATCGGCAGACGTACGGCAGCAGGCGCGGCCATTTTACTGATTATGCCCCTGGCCGTATGGCTTTCAGGCTGGATGTGGCAGCCAGGGCAGAACGCCCTGTGGCTGAAAACGTTATACTGGATAACGGAAACGGTGACCCAGCCGTGGGGAATTATTACCCACGTACTCCTCTGCGCCTGGTTTCTGTGGTGCCTGCGCTTTCGTCTGCGCGCGGCGCTGATGCTCTTTGCGATCCTCGGTGGCGCTATCCTTGTCGGTCAGGGCGTGAAGTCCTGGGTAAAAGATCGCGTACAGGAGCCGCGTCCTTTTGTCGTCTGGCTGGAAAAAACGCACCATGTTCCGGTGGATGAGTTCTACAATTTAAAGCGTAAAGATCGCGGCGCGCTGGTGAAAGAACAGCTTGCGGAACAGCAGGATATCCCGAAATTCTTGCGTAAACACTGGCAGAAAGAGACGGGGTTCGCGTTTCCTTCAGGTCATACCATGTTTGCGGCCAGCTGGGCGCTGCTGGGGGTTGGGCTGCTTTGGCCAAGGCGTCGTACGATCACTATCGTGATATTACTGGTCTGGGCGACGGGAGTCATGGGCAGCCGCTTGCTGCTGGGGATGCACTGGCCGCGGGACCTGGTCGTCGCCACGCTCATCTCATGGCTGCTGATCGTGCTGGCGACCTGGCTCACTGAACGATTCTGCGGCCCACTAACGCCACCGCCAGAAGAGAAAGAAGAAATAGCCGAAAGGGACGAAACAGACGCCTGACGGTTGATATTCCGCATTTTGCCCATAGATCCATGACCTGCGCGTCACTTTTTCCGTTTCGCGCTCGTCGCTAAAATGGTAGTTTATAAGGCTGATTGCGGTGAGTTGAACACACTTTATTCGCTTGAACCACATAACGGGAAGTAATGTGAAATATTTACTCATTTTCTTACTGGTATTGGCGATTTTTGTCATTTCAGTCACGTTGGGTGCACAAAACGATCAGCAGGTGACGTTTAACTATCTGCTGGCTCAGGGGGAGTATCGCGTCTCGAGCCTGCTGGCGGTCTTATTTGCTGCTGGCTTTGCCATTGGCTGGCTGGTTTGCGGTCTGTTCTGGCTGAAAGTCCGTGTTTCTCTTGCGCGCGCTGAACGTAAAATTAAGCGACTCGAAAATAACATTGCCCCTGCGTCTGACATCCCGGAAAACTCTGGTGTGCCGGTCGTGAAGGAATAATCGACTATGCTGGAGTTGTTGTTTCTGCTTTTGCCTGTAGCCGCAGCCTATGGCTGGTATATGGGCCGCAGAAGTGCGCAACAAACAAAACAGGACGAGGCCAACCGGCTCTCCCGCGACTACGTTGCGGGCGTGAACTTCCTCCTGAGCAATCAGCAGGACAAAGCGGTAGACCTGTTCCTCGATATGCTGAAAGAGGATACGGGGACGGTTGAAGCGCATCTCACCCTGGGTAACCTGTTCCGCTCGCGCGGCGAGGTCGATCGCGCCATTCGTATTCACCAGACCCTGATGGAAAGCGCCTCGCTGACCTACGATCAACGTCTCCTTGCGGTACAACAGCTGGGGCGGGATTACATGGCCGCAGGGTTGTACGATCGCGCTGAAGATATGTTCGCGCAGCTGGTGGACGAAACAGATTTCCGCATCGGCGCGCTGCAGCAGCTCCTGCAGATTTATCAGGCCACCAGCGACTGGCAGAAAGCCATTGATACCGCTGAGCGTCTGGTGAAGCTGGGTAAGGATAAGCAGCGCGTTGAGATAGCCCATTTCTACTGTGAGCTTGCGCTTCAGCAGATGGGCAACGACGACATGGATAAAGCCATGGCGCTGCTGAAGAAAGGCGCCGCCGCGGACCGCAACAGCGCACGAATCTCCATCATGATGGGGCGCGTCTTTATGGCGAATGGCGACTACGCCAAAGCCGTTGAAAGCCTGCTGCGGGTTATCGACCAGGACAAAGAGCTGGTCAGTGAAACGCTGGAAATGCTGCAAACCTGCTATCAACAGCTGGACAAGCAGGAAGAGTGGGTAGCATTCCTGCGGCGTTGCGTGGAAGAAAATACCGGTGCCACCGCTGAGCTGATGCTCTCAGACGTTGTTGAGCAGTATGAAGGAAGTGACACCGCGCAGGTTTATATTACGCGTCAGCTGCAGCGCCATCCGACCATGCGGGTGTTCCATAAGCTGATGGATTACCACCTGAACGACGCTGAAGAAGGGCGCGCCAAAGAGAGCCTGATGGTGCTGCGCGATATGGTTGGCGAGCAGGTGCGCAGCAAGCCGCGCTATCGTTGCCAGAAGTGTGGTTTTACCGCGTATACGCTCTACTGGCACTGTCCTTCCTGCCGCGCCTGGTCCACCATCAAGCCAATTCGTGGCCTGGACGGGCAGTAATTTTTTAAAACACTCCATTTTAGTTACAACATACTGATGGCTTTTACCACACGCCGTACATCGTGCGGTTTGCTGGCCTGGCAGGCGCGTAAATGGATCCTGTTAATTTGCGGCGTCGGCAGGTAGAATGCTGGCCGTTTATCTGTTCCGCGCCGCTGCGCGCCCATAGACGAAAAGGGCTGGTCATGACGTCTGTTACATCCTCCACTTCCCGCGTAATTACGGATTCTCCTGTTGTTGTTGCGCTTGATTACAATAAGCGTGACGCTGCACTGGCGTTTGTCGACGGCATCGACCCTCGCGACTGCCGTCTGAAAGTTGGCAAAGAGATGTTCACGCTGTTTGGACCGCAAATCGTACGCGATCTGCAGCAGCGCGGCTTTGACGTTTTCCTCGACCTGAAATTCCACGATATCCCGAATACCACGGCGCACGCCGTTGCCGCAGCCGCAGAGCTGGGCGTATGGATGGTCAACGTCCATGCATCGGGTGGGGCAAGAATGATGACGGCCGCCCGTGAGGCGCTCCTGCCGTTCGGTAAAGATGCGCCGTTGCTGATTGCGGTCACCGTGTTGACCAGTATGGACGAAAATGATTTACGCGACCTGGGCGTGACGTTGTCACCCGCCGAGCACGCGGAACGCCTTGCGCGGCTGACGCAGCATTGCGGCCTGGATGGCGTTGTTTGCTCCGCGCAGGAAGCGGTACGTTTCAAATCAGCGCTGGGCAAGGATTTTAAACTGGTCACGCCGGGGATCCGCCCTGCAGGCAGCGACGTGGGCGATCAGCGCCGCATTATGACGCCTGAGCAAGCGCTGGCTGCTGGCGTTGACTACATGGTCATCGGGCGTCCGGTGACGCAGTCTGCAAACCCGGCAGAGACGCTTAAGGCTATCAACGCATCGCTGAAAAAGGGGGCGTAATGACCGATTCCAACAGCCGTCTGGTCTATTCAACCGATAGCGGGCGTATAGATGAACCGAAAGCGAAAGCGGAACGTCCCAAGGGCGACGGCATCGTTCGGATCCAGCGCCAGACCAGTGGACGAAAAGGGAAAGGGGTTTGCCTTATCTCCGGCATTGACCTGGACGATGCGGAACTGGCAAATCTGGCGGCCGAGTTGAAAAAGAAATGTGGCTGCGGCGGTGCCGTGAAAGACGGCATTATTGAAATCCAGGGGGATAAGCGCGATTTAATAAAATCTCTGCTGGAAGCCAAAGGGATGAAAGTCAAACTGGCAGGCGGCTAAAATAAATGAGCCACGGCAAATGCCGTGGCTCGTGTTATATACGTGCGTATGTCAGACCTGAAATGCGTTCAAATATCGCAATACCGGGGAAGGCTTAGATAATAATTATTTGCCAACCTGGTGACCGATAATACCACCGACAGCAGCGCCACCTAATGTACCCAGCGTACTACCATCCGTTAATACTGCACCACCGAGAGCACCGGCACCGGCACCAATAGCGGTGTTACGGTCACGTTTAGACCAGTTAGAGCACGCGCTCAGGGACATTGCTACAGTGATTGCCAGAACAGCGGCGGCTAATTTTTTGCTGGTTAAGGTCATAATACTTTCTCCTGAATTATCGATTCACGGAAAGATGTACACGTTAAGTATAGACGAATCGAATACTTAATTCTGTTCTCCGTGAAAGCTGGTCGCGCAGGCGTTACGTAATCACGCAGGTGATAGTCACTTCCTGTTATATCGCTAACATTAATTTTACGACTTTAATGCAGGTTAAACAGGTAAAAACTCTTAAAGAAGTACCAGGAATCATCTCAGAGAAAGAAGGGCGTATGCGCCCGTTATTCGGGCGCGAAGGGGACTCAGGCGGTTGTTTTAATAATATTGACGATCAGTCCGTCATCTTCCAGTTTATTACGGTGCGCGTCGCTCAACCGTTCATCGGTAATCACGCGGCTAAAGCGTGAAACGGGGCCCATCGTATAAGGGTGAACGGCGCCAAATTTAGAGCTGTCGGTGAGCACAATGGCTTCACACTCTTTTTCCAGCACGGCATTCACGACGTCAGAGCGCATCATATCCCGGCCAGTAAAACCAGTATCCGGCTGCCACCCGTCAATCCCGATAAAGGCCTTGCTGAAATGAACCTGCTGGACATACTGACGGGTCAGCGGGCCTACCATGCTTTCACTTTTTTTCTGGTAAATACCGCCGAGCAGAATGACCTCGCAGCGCGTCTCTTTGAGCAAATGCGCGATATAGCTGCTGACGGTGATGATGGTCACGTCCTTTTGATCGGCAAGCGTGCGCGCCAGAAGGGCATTACTGCTGCCGTTTTCAATAAAAACGGTTTCGCCGTTGTTCACCAGGGACGCGGCAAACTCCGCCAGTTCACGTTTGAGCGCGTAGTTATTCATCATGCGCGTCTCAACGTCATCGCTGTCCAGCGGGACAGCATATCCGTGCGCGCGACGCAGGTAGCTCTGTTTTTCCAGCAGATTAAGATCCTGACGGATTGTGACTTCAGACACACCGGTGGTTTTAGCGAGATCGACTACGCTTACGCGTCCCTGATCGATGACCATCTGCAAAATGAGTTGTTGTCGGGAATTCATAGCATCCATTTAATAAAGCGAAACGAGGTCGGAGACGGTGGGGTTAAACTTCCCACGGCGCTTTTGGCTGTCTGTTTTCAGGCGCGTTGTCAGCACCATTCTGAGCAAGAAGTTCAGACTTCAGGATCTCGAGATTACGGATAGCAGAGTGATAATCGCCCGCCACCAGGATATCCAGCACGGTATCAATTCGTTGTGCTACAGCTTGTGCGTCAATAGTCGACATAATCTCACCCCAGGCGCGAAAAGTTAATATTTTCAATGATGCAGAAATTAGGATCAAAAGAGAAGGGAAAAAATGCAATAACTAAATTACATAAACGTAAGTGATAAATTTATACCCCCTCATACAGCGGGCCTATTGAGTGGATTAGTCTAAAACTGCGCGCAAGGCGCTTTTTTATAAGAGGAATTAGACTATGACAGTTATCAATCAGCCTACCTGCACACTGTTTACCGATACTGAACGGTTCACGCAGCTGTCAGGGTATTACGAGGCGGAGCGTCACACGGTGTGGATGATGCTGCGGGCTCAACCACGTCCTTGCTTTAACCATGCATTAATCGAGGAGATCATGAACTTTTCATGGCTGGTTCGCCAGTCTGGTTTTGCGGTTGATTTTTGGGTAACCGGATCGCTGGTTCCCGAAATGTATAATGTGGGCGGTGATTTACAGTTCTTCGTCGAGTGCATTCAGAACGGACGTCGGGAGGCGTTACGGGCGTACGCTCGCGCCTGCGTTGATTGCGTCCATGCGGCCTCACGGGGGTTTGACACGGGGGCCATCTCACTGGCCATGGTCGAAGGCAGTGCGTTAGGGGGCGGGTTTGAGGCCGCTCTGGCGCACCATTTCGTCCTGGCTCAGCGTGATGCCCGCTTAGGTTTCCCGGAGATTGCCTTCAACCTGTTTCCGGGTATGGGGGGATATTCCCTGGTTGCACGCCGTTCAGGCATGAAGCTGGCGGAGGAACTGATCTACAAAGGGGAATCCCATACGGCTGAATGGTACGAGCAGCACGGGCTGGTGGATGTCCTGTTTGAACCCGGACAAAGCTATGTCTCCACCCGAACCTTCATCGATACGCTGCGGCCAAAACTGAATGGCGTAAGGGCGATGCTGCGCGCCCGTACGCGCGTTCTGCAATTGCCCCGCAGTGAACTGATGGACATCACGGAAGACTGGGTAGATGCCGCTTTCTGCCTGGAGCCGAAAGATATCGCCTACATGGAGCGTCTGGTTACGCTGCAAAACCGCCATCATGCGGCGGGCTTGCGTAAAGCCAGTTAACGTTGATTTCGCGCTTGATATCGTTTTAGCCATCGCTCGAATGCGGCAGCGGGCATCGGCTTAGCAAACAGAAAACCCTGCCGTTCGTTGACGCCGTTCTTGGTGAGAAAGGCGTCTTCTTTTGCACTTTCCACACCTTCGGCAATCACCTGCAGATTTAACGCCTGCGCCACCGCGACGATAGCGCGCACCAGAGACTGGGAGATGGACTGCTTATGAATATCCCTGACAAAAGATTGATCGAGTTTAATGGCGTCGATAGGGAAGCGGGCCAGTTGAGAAAGGGAAGAGTAGCCGGTGCCGAAATCATCCAGATGAATTTGCGCCCCGAGTCGGCTGAACTGCTGGATCACGGACAGCGCAAGCTCTTCGTTCTCGATAAGACAGCTTTCGGTTAATTCCACGTCGACCGGGCAGTATTCAAAATTCAGATCCTTCAGCGCCTGCTTTAAGTCGCTGAAGATGGTCTGGTCGGCCAGCTGGCGTGCAGAGACGTTCACCGCCACGCGCAGGTTTATTCCCTTATCGCGCCATTTCGCCACCTGGCGAACCACGTCGAGCATCACCCAGCGGCCCAGGGGCACAATCAACCCCGACTCCTCGGCATAAGAGATAAACTCCAGCGGCGGGATCAGGCCGCGCTCTGGTGATTGCCAGCGGACCAGCGCTTCAAGGCTTCTGACTTCCCCGCGCCAGGTTATTTTCGGCTGATAGTGGATCAAAAGCTGATCGTTATCCAGGGCCTTACGCAGGTTGGTATCCAGCCAAAGATACTCAAAAACGCGCTGGTTCATCTCGGGGGAGAAGACGCAGAACTTGCCCCGGCCGTTCTCCTTGGCGGTGTACATGGCGGTATCGGCGTTACGGATGACGCTTTCCCTGTCGTTCCCGTGCTGCGGGGCGAGGGCGATACCCAGTGAGCAACCGGTATAAATTTCAATCAGACCAATTCGGAACGGCTGGCGCAGGCGGGTTAAAATGCGCGATGCCATCGCCTCCAGAGAGCCCTGAGAGGTATTGGTGGCCATGACGATAAACTCATCACCGCCAAGTCGCGCCAGCACCTGATTCTCATCCAGACAGCTCAAAATGGCGAGGGCGACAGCCTGTAACAGCTGGTCGCCAAACATATGCCCGTAAGCGTCATTGACCTTTTTAAAGTTATCCAGATCGAGATACACCACGCCCACCTGCGTGTCGCCGCGGTTGTCGATGGCGTCAGAAATCAGGTCGTGGATCGCATTGCGGTTTGGCAAGCCGGTGATGGTATCGGTATTGGCCAGCACCCGCAGTCGCTCCTGAGCGCGGCGCTCCTCGGTAATATCGGTCCCGGAACAGATAAGGAAAATTTCATTTTTACCGCTGCCGCTGTGCACGAATTTGTTTCTGAACAGAAACAGCCGCTGCCCTTTACGCGTTTTGATCCAGCGTTCGACTTCGTAGGAGCTGCCGTTGCGAAAAAAACCGGTAATATTGCGCTTTGAGGCAGCCGCTTCGCTGCGGCTCATAAACAGCTTAAACACGTTCTGGCCAATCACTTCTTGCTCTTTCAGGCCGGTGTACTCTTCGCTAAGCCGGTTAAAACGCTGAATATTGCCGTGCTGATCGAGAATAACAATGACGGAGTTGGCCTCCGAGACAACCTGTTCCGCGAAAGAGAGCCCCTGAGCCAGATCGCGCGCCACGGAGGGCGTATCGTTCCAGGCGGAAGCGGTTCCTGCCCACTCGTTACGGGTAATTTTACGGCCCACAAGATGAACCGGGACATCTTCACCGTACAGGGAGAGCATCATGGAAATGCTGGAGGTAATAACGGTTAAATGACGGATGAGATCGGCCTGTTCATCGTCCAGCGCCACGACCTGAGTGACATCGGTATTTTCGCTGGTGGAAAGGTGCAGTGCGTTGCTGTCAGCTGACAAGCGCCACCACGGGCTGTGAGTCCCCATGTAGCGAAACAGCAAATTCTGCTCCAGATCGTCCATCATGTTTTCTCCCGCAGCTTTTCATTAGCGCACAAATTATTCATTTGCAGTCGACTTTTCCGTTGAGAAACAGCGGCAAAACCGAAGTGAACCTGTTGTTTTTTCCCTGTTTTCTTATAATAAAACGAGTCAGGTTAAAAAGGATACTGAGCGTATATAAATTCACGTAACCGAATATAACAACACTCTTTTACTGTAGATAATTATGGCGCTTTTGGGCGAAGGGATACTGAAAATAGTAAGGAAAAATAATGATTTTGTGGCGGGGGTAAAGAGAAAAATTGTCGGCCCTTCCGAAAAGGAAAAGACCGACAATTGAAGCGGTTATCAGGCGACAGGACGCGCGATAATGCTGCGGGTTTCCATGCGAACTTCGGCGATAGTAACGTCAATCACGTCGGTGACTTTGTAAACTGTTTCACCTTTAATTTGCACGGTACCGTTTTCCTGACTACAGACCATTTCGTCGCGAACCGCATGCAGGAACGGCGCAGGTATAAACGCGACAGCACCGTTATCGACCAGGCGCACGCGCATCCCCCCACGGCTGATATCGATGATCTCAGCGGCGAAACGGGTATCCGTACCGGCTTTATCCTGCAGGAAGCGTGCGTACAGCCAGTCACCAACGTCACGTTCCGCCATGCGGTTAAGACGGCGGCGATCGGCCATCTGGAGCGTGGTGTCTTCCTGAGGACGGGCAATGGTTTCACCTTTAATAATCGCTTTCAGCAGACGGTGGTTAACCATATCGCCATACTTACGGATCGGCGACGTCCAGGTGGCATAAGCGTCGAGACCAAGACCAAAGTGCGGACCCGGTTCGGTGCTGATTTCCGCGAAGGACTGGAAGCGACGAATGCGGCTGTCCAGGAAGCCCGACGGCTGCGCGTCCAGTTCGCGGCGAAGCTTGCAGAAGCCCGGCAGCGTCAGCACTTCTTCCGGGTCAACGTGCACATCGTGGTTCTTCAGCAGGGCCGCCAGCGCTTCGGTATTCGCCGGATCAAATCCGGTGTGGACGTTGTAAATGCCAAAGCCCAGCTTGTCGCGCAGCACGCGTGCGGCACAGATGTTGGCGGAAATCATCGCCTCTTCAACGATGCGGTTCGCAATGCGTCGCGGTTCGGCCACGATGTCCAGCACTTCGCCTTTCTCACCCAGAACAAAGCGATAATCCGGGCGGTCTTTGAACACCAGCGCATGGGTTTTACGCCACTCGCCGCGGTTCAGGCAGATGCGATGCAGCAGACGGATTTGCGCGGCAATGGCGTCCGATTCAGGTTTCCAGCTACCGGTATTTTCCAGCCAGTCGGAGACGTTATCGTAGGCCAGCTTGGCTTTCGACTCGATGGTGGCGGCAAAGAACTCGATATCGTCTTCAATCGCGCCATCTGCGGCGATGGTCATGCGGCAGGCAAGCACCGGGCGCACTTCATTCGGACGCAGCGAGCAGAGATCGTCTGACAATTCGCGCGGCAGCATCGGAATGTTGAAGCCCGGCAGATAGTTGGTGAACGCACGGATTTTCGCGGCGTCATCCAGCTTGCTGCCTTCGGCAATCCAGGCGGTGGGATCGGCAATGGCGACGGTCAGATGCAGTTTGCCATCGGCGCTCTCTTCCGCATACAGCGCATCATCCATATCTTCTGTGCTGGCGCTGTCGATGGTGACAAACTCCAGCGCGGTGAGATCGCGACGCGTCAAACCTTCGTCCTGCATCTCAGTCGCTACGCCGTTCGGCGCTTCTTTTTCAAGATTGTGGCGTGCCAGCGTGACCCACCATGGCACGAAATGATCGGCGCCGAAGGTGATGAACTGGGTCAACTCGGCATAAAAACCGCGATCGCCTTTCAGAGGATGACGGCGCATTTCTGCTACGGCCCAGTCACCTTCTTTAAAATCATGCTCAACGCCACGGGCGGCGCGGCAGGGAATAGCATCTTTCAGCAGGGGATGATCCGGCACGATAGCAAGACGATCGTCTTTTCTCTGCACCTTACCCACAAAACGGGTCAGGAACGGCTCGATCAGTTCTTCCGGCTCGGCAGACTCGCGGTCCTTCTCGGTATGAATGACGGCCATGACGCGATCGCCATGCATCACTTTCTTCATCTGCGGTGGCGGAATGAAGTAGCTTTTCTGCGCGTCAACCTCAAGGAAGCCAAAGCCCTTTTCCGTGGCTTTTACGACCCCTTCTGCACGCGGCGTCTGGGAATGCAGTTGCTGTTTAAGCTGCGCTAGCAGCGGGTTGTCCTGAAACATAATGTTCTATTTTCGTAGCCATTGAGCGGCTGACAGTTTTACGCGATTCTCACTGTCTCAGCAAGCGGTCTTTGGGTAATTAGTATGGTTATTCCTCTTTACCAAACGCGACTTTCAGACGATTGAGCCAGCCGTCAAACGCGCTCCGGGTAAGTAGCGTGATGGCATGTTCGCCGGAGAGTCCTTGATCCGTGAGAGGGGTAAACTGCGCGGCGCTGAAGCGGTCCGGAGAGCGCGTCAGCAGCTCGACCGCCGCCGAAAGCGCGGGGGACGTCAACGGGATCTTTTCGCGGGTGTTTAACAGGATTTCTCCGGTCAGGTCGAGCAGCGACGGCTCATGGCAAAGGACCGGCGTCAGCGCCTCCAGCGCGGGTTCTGCCTGCCAGCGGGACAGCGACTCAAGCTGATGCGCGCTCGCATAGCGCAGCTCGACGACGGGCAAAAGCGGCACCCACGCGGCGTGGCTCGCGGGCAGCGTGTGCGGCTGAATATGATGGCCTGGCAACCAGCGAACGGGGTGTCCCAGCAGCGCCTGAAAAACCGCGACCACGCGCGCCTGAAAACCGATAAACCCGATAATCTGGTTAATCACCACAATGTCATACGTCGACAGGCCCACCTCATCAAGCTGGTTCTGCGCTTTATCATCAATCACGTCAGGAGAGCTGGCGAGCTGGCGGGCATACTGCGTAATTTGCGCCAGACGTCGGTTACTTTCGCGCGAGGAGTCCGGGCCGGGAAGCGGGGCGAGGAGGGCGGCGTAATGGTTACAGAGCCGCTGAACGCCGCATGCCTGTGCGACCGTTAGCGCGGTACTGAGCCGATCGTAGGCGCTGAGCGTATGCAGGCGGTTCACAGGAATTGAGAGCGGAAACAACAGGTGGCATAGGGCTCTGGCAGGGGAAAGCCAGCCAGAACAGGCGGCGACAATCTCATCAGGCAAGGCTAAATCGAGCAAAAAACGATCGTCGACGTTAGCGGCTTCGGGCACCAGAGGCAGAACATCCGTCTGCGCGTGGTTTGACTGGGTCTCGTGATACCAGTGGCCTTTGCCGGAAAAACGGCGTTGTTCCATGTGCGTTCCTTGATCTCAAAATGGCGATCAATATCCTGGCGTAAGGCAGATAAAGGGAAAAATATTGTTAGGTGATAACAAATAGCAGAACGGAATAACGGAGGGAGGGGGCGGGGGAAAACTCTCTTCCCGTGCGGGAAGAGAGTCACAGCTTATTTAATTTCCAGCTCGTTCATTGCAGCGATGTTGAAGCCGCCGTCAACGTGAACCACTTCGCCGGAGATACCAGCGGAAAGATCGGAGCACAGGAATGCTGCAGAGTTACCCACATCTTCAATGGTAACAGTACGACGAATCGGGGTAACCGCTTCGCAGTGTGCCAGCATTTTACGGAAATCTTTAATACCGGAAGCGGCCAGGGTGCGGATAGGACCTGCAGAGATGGCGTTAACGCGCACGCCTTCAGGACCCATTGCGTTCGCCATGTAGCGTACGTTCGCTTCCAGAGACGCTTTAGCCAGGCCCATAACGTTATAGTTAGGGATAGCACGTTCAGCGCCCAGGTAGGACAGGGTCAGCAGGGCTGCGCCCGGGTTCAGCATCGCGCGGCAGGATTTCGCCATCGCAACGAAGCTGTAGGAGCTGATATCGTGAGCGATTTTGAAGCCATCACGGGTTACCGCGTTCACGTAGTCGCCGTCCAGCTGGTCGCCAGGAGCGAAGCCAATGGAGTGAACGAAACCGTCGAATTTCGGCCATGCTTTTGCCAGTTCAGCAAACATGCCGTCGATGCTTTCGTCTTGTGCAACGTCACATTCCAGAACAATGCTGGAACCCAGCTGCGCGGCAAACTCTTCAACACGGCCTTTCAGCTTGTCGTTCTGGTAGGTGAACGCCAGCTCAGCGCCTTCGCGATGCATTGCCTGTGCGATGCCGTATGCGATGGACAGTTTGCTGGCAACGCCAGTTACCAGAATGCGCTTACCGGAAAGAAAACCCATAGCTTTAATCCTTATATTCATTGCTTATTTTGCCTTGTAATTCATAGCGTTACAGGCAGTATTTCAAAATCATTCGAAATTAGCTCGAAATTATAGCCCACTCACAGCCCCTTGTGTCACGATATTTCTCGCACTTCTCCGAAGACGCCTGCCCCGAAGAATGCGCCGAGGACCCGCGGGGGCTCAAAATTTCAGCATTCGTCCAGTATATCACCCGGAAACAGCTTCGCCTCATCCAACCAGAGAGGGAGCGCGATTCCGCCAGGGTATTTACACTTTCCTGATGTTGTCGACGAAACGCGCAATGACGATAAAGAAAACCGGTACGAAGAAGATCGCGAGAAGCGTACCGCTGATCATGCCGCCAAATACGCCGGTACCGATGGCATGCTGCGTACTGTCGCTGGCACCACTGGCCAGCATCAAGGGAACAACCCCTAAGGTGAAGGCTAGCGATGTCATCAGAATGGGACGCAGGCGCTGGCTTGCGGCATGGATAGTTGCCGACAGCAGGTGCTGCCCCTGGCGATGTAGCTGCCTCGCAAATTCAACAATCAGAATAGCGTTCTTGGCCGACAGGCCGATAAGCGTAATCAGGCCGACCTTGAAGAAAACGTCATTCGTCATGCCGGCAACGGACACCGCGATCGCCGCGCCGATAAGACCCAGCGGAACCACCAGCATGACCGCAAAAGGAATAGACCAGCTCTCATACAGGGCGGCGAGTACCATAAATACGACCAGTATCGACAGGACGATAAGGCCCGGAAGCTGAGATTCCGATTTTCTCTCCTGCAATGAACTCCCGGCCCACTCGCCCGCCATGCCCTGAGGCAGGCTCCTGGACACGTCCTCCATAACCTTCATTGCGGTGCCGCTGGACTCTCCCGGCGCCGCATTTCCGGTAATGCGAATCGCAGAATATCCCTGGTAACGCGTCAACTGCTGCGGCGCAACGTTCCACGAAAGCGTGGCAAAGGTCGATACCGGCACCATCTGACCCATCCGGTTTTTCACTGATAAATTCAGTATCTGCGCAGGCTGCATTCGGTAGGGCGCATCGGCCTGAATAATCACCTGCTGAACGCGGCCGTTGTTCGTATAGTCATTGACGTAATTTGAGCCCAGGGTGACGGAGAGCGTCTGGTTGATTTCATCAAATGAGACGCCCATCGCTTCCGCCTTTTCTCTGTCCACCTGGAGCGCAAGGCTTGTTCCTTCCGGCAGACCGTCTATGTAAACGTCACTCAGCTCAGGGCGCCGGTTAGCGTGCAGGACCAGCGCGTCGGCAGCGCGCTTTAACGCCTCGTAGCCCAGTCCCGCTCTGTCCTGCACGTACCAGGTGAAGCCCGAGGAGGTGCCCATATCCGAAATGGCCGGCGGGAGCAGGCTCATCGTGACGGCATCAGAGACGTTGGCCATGCTGGCCTGGATATGGTCGGCTTCACCCTGAGCCGTCGAGCCCTGCCGATTTTTCCAGTCCTTAAGCGTGGTGAAGGCCATAGCCGAATTTGGTCCTGAACCTGAGAATCCAAACCCCAGGATCATAATGTTGCTTTCAATATCCGGCCGGGCCGCAATTTCCTCTTCAAACTTTTTAACCACGTTGAGGGTGCGCTGCATCGTGGCGTCAGAAGGCAGCTGGATTGAGGACATAAAGTAGCCCTGATCTTCGTCCGGCAGAAAGGACGACGGTAACGAAGACAATCCCAAAAACAGCGCAGCGCAAAGCGCAACGTACAGGAGCAGCATACGTCCGGTTCGCTTCAGAACGGCACCCAGCCCGGCTTCGTAGCAGACGGTGAGCGAACGGAAGCGCGCGTTAAACCCGGCCGCGAACCGTCCACTTCCGCTCTTTCCTGCCTTATGCGGCCTGAGTAACGTTGCGCACAGGGCGGGCGTCAGCGTCAGGGCCAGAAACGCGGACAGCAGTATGGAGACCGCCATGGAAATACAAAATTGTCGGTAGATAATCCCGACGGATCCTTCAGCAAACCCCATGGGGATAAAGACCGCGGTTAGCACCAGCGTGATCCCTATAATCGCCGGGGTAATTTCCTGCATGGCTTGCCGCGTGGCGTCACGCGGGGACAGGCTTTTTTCCTCCATCAGTCGTTCAACGTTTTCTACAACCACGATGGCATCATCAACGATAATCCCGATCGCCAGCACCATGCCGAACATCGTCAGAATATTGATGGAGTAGCCGCTCAATAGCATCACCGCGAAGGTGCCAAGAAGCGCGACGGGAGCAACAATCGCCGGGATAAGCGTACAGCGTATCTTATGCAGAAACAGCAGCATAACCAGGAAGACGAGGACCATCGCTTCCACAAACGTCTGAACAACCTTCATGATAGAAAGTTTCACAAACGGCGCGGTATCGAAGGGCACCGTAAACGCCATTCCGTCGGGTAATACCCGGGAAAGTTCGTCGATGCGCGCACGCACGCCTGAAGCCGTACTCATTGCGTTGGCGCCTGGCGACAGCTGAATTGCCGCCGCCGTCGCAGGAACCCCGTTTTCGCGGATACCAAAGGCGTAGCTTTGCAGGCCAGATTCAACCCGTGCAATGTCGGACAGTTTCAGGCGGGCGCCGGATGCGTCAGATTTCAGGGTGATATTCCTGAACGCCTCGACCGAGGAGAGTTGTCCCTTCACGGTGATGGGATACGTCACCCCTTGTCCTGCCGCTGCGGGCTCGTCTCCCGTTTTACCGGGCGAAACCAGGGCATTTTGCTGGCCAACGGCGGTAAGAACATCGCTTACCGAGAGCCCATAGCCGTGGAGCTTCATGGGATCCAGCCAGATGCGCAGCGCTTTTTCGCCGCCAAACAGCTGAACTTTTCCTACGCCGGGCACGCGACGAAGCTCGTCGCTGACGTTTCTGGCAAAATAGTCGCTTAAATCGGCTTCCTCAAATTGACCTGCCGTGGACTTCAGCCCCACCATCATTAAAAAGCCAGAATTAGCGGCCTCGACGTTAATGCCGTTTTGCCTTACCGCCTGAGGCAGACGAGGCTCAACGATCTTAATCTGATTCTGCAGGTCCATCTGCGCCAGCTTGATATCCGTGCCCGGTTTAAACGTGACGGTAATCGATGCCGACCCGGTTGTGTCACTGGATGATTCGAAATAGAGCAAGTTATCGACGCCAGAGATTTCACGCTCGATTAACGACACCACCGACGTATTCATGATATCGGGGCTGGCACCCGGGTAACTGACGGAAATAATGATCCCAGGCGGTGCCACCGCCGGATACTGTGCGACGGGTAAACGGGGAATAGACAGCAGTCCCGCCAGAACAATAAAAAGCGCCACCACCCAGGCGAATATGGGGCGTTCAATAAAAAAATGAGGCATTAAAATAACGTCCAGTTACGTGAATATAAGTCAGTAGAGAGTCTACCGCGAGCCTGTTTAGCGGACATGGGCGGTTTATGGAGGACGTGTGGAGCAGCGGCTCAAATCATTCTCAGAATGAGGTACAGCGGTGCTCCGCCAAAAAATATAATCAAATAACACTCGTAGTAGAAGATCAGATCCTCGATATCGGGCATCGCGTTTAACAGCACGGTGAACGTAATAATGAGATAAACAAAAATCACCATTAGCCAGAAGGCGACGACAAGCAGCTCGGTCAACGCGCCAGCTTTATTTTGGATCATCAGAGAGACCACCGACAATGCGATACAGCCATAGATGATGGGTGAAGAGAGCAGCGTCGAGGCGACTTTTTCATCCATTCTGTGTATTAGCACCAGCCAGGTATAAAGTAATCCCCACGACAGCAGCAGAAACAGGGAATATATACCCAGTTTTTTGGGAGAGAAATATTTAGAAAGTTCCGTGTTCATTATTCCAGCCAGCTTCATAAAGTCTTTAAGTAACAGGATTAATTTGCAACGCTCACTGCAAAAAGGGTTATACCCCAATAGCGATTTTGAACCGACATTGTCGAGTCTTTATTGACGGAATGTGTAGGCTGTATGGAGAAATAACCGCGCAGGTAAATCAGCCGGGAAATTTTCGCAACTACGGCACTTTTTCCCGGAGGCTGTGTCTTATTGTCCTAAAGATATCTGATAGCGAGCTCAAAGGGATTTCACCCGCGGAGATAAAATGCACAAAAATACGCTGATCCTTGTTGTTGAAGATGAAGACGACATCGCCGATATACTGATGAGTTACTTAGAGCGTTCAGGAATGAAAACGCTCAGAGCCATGCAGGGCGAACAGGCCATCGCACTCAATCGCCTGCATAAACCGGATCTCATATTGCTGGACATTCACCTGCCCGTATGTGACGGCTGGAGCGTGCTTACCACGCTTCGTCAGGAAAGTGCTGTCCCCGTCATTATGGTTTCCGCACTCGATCAGGATGTCGATAAGCTCATGGGGCTGAGACTGGGGGCGGATGATTACGTGATCAAACCCTTCAACCCTTCTGAGGTTGTCGCGCGGGTTGAGGCGGTGCTGCGCAGGACAAAACCCGCGCTTCAGCAGGTGGGTTCCCTGCCGCTCAGAACGCCTTTTATTACGGTCTATCCGGATGACTTCTATGTGGAAGTTACCGTTGGCGAAGAGGTTACCTCTCCGGTATTAACGACGACCGAATTTAAATTACTGACCTGGCTGGTGCGATATCCACGAAAGGTTTGTTCCCGCGAGGAGTTACTCAACGCGTGTCTGCCGGAAGGGGATACGCTCGACAGAACGGTCGACAGCCATATGAGCAAGTTGCGTAAAAAACTGGAGCTTGCCGGTCTTTATGGTGTTCCCGAGAGCATCAGAGGGATGGGCTACCGGCTTGGGGAAAAAAAATGAACAAAGAGTCTGTCCTGAGTCGTCAGATCTTAACGTACATGCTGTTGCTGACGTTTACGATAATCGCTATCGCCGTACTGGGCTCGTGGTTTTTTTACTCCTTTATTCTGGATCACCTCCCCGGCGGCCCTGCTGCGGGCGATGACGAGCAGATGACGATGTGGGACTGGGTATGGATTGGGACCGCGACAACGATCAGTCTGATTATTGCCCTCTTTTTCACGGTCAAACTGTCATCGCGAATCCTCACCCCGCTAAACGCGGTAGCGTCCAGCCTGAAAAAGATTTCTCAGGGCGATCTGGACGCCAGGGCATTCTGCGCCAGTTCCAGGCTGGGTGAGATCAATCACCTGGTGACGGATTTCAATGAAATGGCGGAAAAATTACAGACGCTGGATATTCAGAGGAAATCCTGGAATGCCGCTATCGCGCATGAGCTGAGAACCCCGGTCACGATCTTACGCGGACGGCTTCAGGGGTTGGTTGACGGTGTTTTTACCCCTGAGCCGGTGCTTTTTAATAATCTTCTTAAACAGACGGAAGGGTTAACCCGCCTGATTGAGGATCTCCGGGTTGTCAGTTCGAATGGCGGGGCGGGATACACGCTGTGCAAGTCAAGAACGGATCTAAAAGGGACAATACAGAACGCACTCGATACGTTCATGCCCGAGTTCAGCCGTAAGGCGTTTACCGTCAATACAGACCTGAGGGAGCAGCAATGCGTATTCGATCCGTTACGCATCAATCAGTGTCTGACCGTTTTATTTGATAATGCCTTACATTATTCAACCTCGCGCACGCTCATCGTGAAAAATGGCGTTTCGGATAAAGGCAATTATATCCTTATTCAGGACGGCGGACCGGGCATACCCAGGGAGTTTCATGATTTCCTGTTTCAGCCCTTTCAGCGCGATAATGGCGCCAGACATGTGAACCCGGAAGGCTGTGGTTTGGGCTTGTCGGTGGTAAAAGCCATCATGCTTGCGCATGGTGGCGATGTTACCTACACCTTATCGACGCAAAACCACTCGATATTTAAACTTACCTGGCCCGACGCGTGAGTTTCAGCGGCAGGTCAAATGCGCCTGCCGGCGATAAATGCCATATTTTTCCTAACTTAGCATCCCATTCCTGCGGGGTAATCGTCAGTTTTCCGCGCCTCGGGCTTAAGGTTATTTCACTGAAATAGATTTCATCTTTCTTTAGCATCAGGTCAACGCGGCAGTAGTCAAGTCCATCCGCAAGCTCCTGGGAGGCCAGCAATGCCTGTCGGAACAAAAGCGGTTCGCCAGGCTCTGCTGAAGTATTCGGATATTCCATCCGGAAGGGTTGTAAGTTCCAGTGCCTGTCATAAACGTTGATAAAACCGTTGCCGTTATCATCGGTAAAATCCGCCTCTACATAGTGGGCAACGCCGTGAAAGCAATGGATCCGCAGCATTTCGGGCGTAGTGTTCCTGTCAGCATCGTCAAAGAGATCGACAAATGGCTCGCAAAGAATACTCGGGGTAATGTTTTTGTACTGCCATTCGCGCGTGGTGTAGTACAAATTTTTCCTTAATGCGAGGCTCAGTTTTTTACACGCTTCCCTGACATTGAATTGCGCTTTGTTGGTACATATTATTGTGCTGCCGCTGTCATGGTTGCACTTAAGGACGAATTTGTCAGGGAGTACTGAAAAATCAATCTGCGACGGCCGGGAATAAACGCCAATTAATGGCACCGTCTTCACGCGCGTTGTTCTGGAGGAAACGTATGCCCGAACGGCGAGTTTATCGGCGAGCATCGTGTAGAAGTTATTATGGTCATAGACCAGACGATGACATATTTTTTCACTCAACGTCGTGGGTGATTGAATGTCAGGGGTTTCCCCGGCTGTTTTCTTAAGCCTTACAGTATGAAAGTGCAGGTCCGTCATTAAAAATGAACGGCATTTTCTGATGAGATACTCGGTGTATTTTAGAACGTAAGTGGTGGTGTTCATCTCTTCTCCTCCGTAATGACCGGATATTCTGGAGAAGGACTGTTGGTTTATTTTGCTTAGAATATGGAGCAGGAGTGGAGATGAAAAAATTGAAGGACTAAACAGCGTGTAAAAGCTATTTAATCCTTATTGAACAGTGCAACGTTTATTTAACGGTCTTTGCGCCATGCATCGGCGGTTAATGCTTCACCGAAATGACCGGCAATCAGCCGTTTTGTCAGCTCATGAAGCGGGGAGGCCATCACATCCGCCGTGCTGCCGCGCTCGACAACTTCTCCCTGGTGCATGACCATCACCTGATCGCTGATGTGCTTCATCATTCCCAGATGTTGGGTGACGTAGATATACGAGATCCCCTGTTTTTCCTGCAATTCCAGCATCAGGTTAATCAGCTGCGAGCGCATCGACATATCCAGCGAGGCAAGCGCTTCATCGGCAATGATCACTTTTGGCCGCAAAATCAATGCTCGCGCCAGACCCAGACGCTGTTTCTGGCCGGGGGCCAGCATATGCGGGTAGTAGCTTTCGTGATCAGGTAACAGCCCAACCATACGCAGGGTTTCAAATACGCGCTTACGGCGGGCCTCCGGCTCCAGGTCGGTGTTCAGACGCAGCGGAAAATCGAGGATCTGCGAAATGCGCTGGCGCGGATTAAGCGAGGTAGACGGATCCTGGAAGATCATGCGGATGCGCTGGCTGCGGAAAGAGTAATCGCCGAACGTCAGAGGATGATCGTCAATCAACACCTCGCCTGCAGTCGGTTCAACCATGCCGGCGAGCATTTTCGCCAGGGTGGATTTCCCGGAACCGTTCTCGCCGATGATCGCCAGGGTCTGTTTTTCACGCAGCGTAAAGCTCAGCGGCTTCACCGCGTCGACAGTCTGGCGATGAAACAGCCCCGTGCGGTAGCGAAAGGTCTTACTCAGGTTGCGGACTTCCAGTAAGGTTTCGACCATTTCACTCTCTCTCCATGTTCAGCGGGAAATGACAGGCGTATAAATGATTTTTGGCCCCGGTCAGGCGCGGCGTCTCGATACATCTACGCTGAGCATAAGGGCACCGCGGACCCAGACGACAGCCTATCGGCAGGGATTCAAGCAGCGGAATCGCCCCCGGCAGGGTATTCAGGCGGCTTTTATGCGGCATGGCGCTGCCAAAATCCGGAATGGCGCGGATAAGCGCCTGCGTATACGGATGATGCGGGGCGTTAATCAGATCTTCACTCGGCGCGGTTTCGACCGTTTGCCCGCAGTACATCACGTCAATTTTATCCGCCCATTTGCTGAGCATTTGCAGGTCATGGCTGATCAGCAAGATGGTGGTGTTGTTATTCTGGTTAAGACGCGACAGCAGGCGGAAAATTTGCGCCTGCGTGGTGGGTTCCATCGCGTTGGTGGGCTCATCCGCAATCAGCAAACGCGGCTGATTTGCCAGCGCGATGGCAATCATCACTTTCTGACATTCGCCGTCGGTCAGCTCATAAGGGAAGCTGCGCATCGCGTCTTTGTGATCTTTTATCCCGACGCGGTGTAAAAGCTCGATGGCGCGACGCTTACGCCAGCCAACGCGTTGCCACCAGCGGCCTTTATAGGTCCAGCCGGGAATGTTCTGCATCAGCTGTTTGCCCACGCGTTCGGACGGGTCGAGACAGGACTGCGGCTCCTGGAAAATCATCGAGACGTTATGCCCGACCAGCTTACGCCGCTCGCGGGGGGAGAGGCGCAGCAGGTCGATATCATCAAAACGCATACGGTCTGCCGTCACGCGCCAGTTGTCTTTCGCCACGCCGCAGATAGCTTTGGCAATCAGGCTTTTTCCCGAGCCGGATTCCCCCACCAGCCCGCGAATTTCACCTTCCGCAAGGGTAATACTGATGCGATCGACGGCTTTAACCCACCCTTCACCGGTTTTGAATTCGATGGTGAGGTTGCGAATATCAAGAAGCGGCATTATTGCACCCCCGCGTTAATTGCACGGCGAATACCGTCGCCCAGCAGGTTGATAAGCAGCACGCTCACCATAATGGCCGCCCCCGGCAGCATAACCGTCCAGGGCGCAACGTAGATTAACTCCAGCGCGTCGCCGAGCATCGCACCCCATTCAGGCGACGGCAGCTGTGCACCGAGGTCGAGGAAGCCGAGCGCCGCGATGTCCAGGATCGCCATGGACAGGGCGCGGGTGATCTCCGTGACCAGCCCGGCGGCGATGTTTGGCAACACTGCAAACCACAGAATGTTGAAGGTCGTCGCGCCGTCCAGACGCGCGGCGACGACGTACTCTTTTTCCAGCTCATCATGCACCATACTGTAAACCGAGCGCACGATGCGGGGCAGGATAGCCAGCCAGACCGCGAACATGGCATGCGACAGGTGCGGACCGGCAAAGGCAACAACGATGATCGCCAGCAGCAGGGACGGAATCGACAGCAGCGTATCCAGAATATGGTTAAGCACCGCCGAACGCAGGCCGTGCGTGGATCCTGCAAAAATACCAAGCGCCAGCCCACAGATCGTGGCCGCGAGCGTCACCACAAATGCGCCGCCCACCGTCGGGGCTGCACCGCTCAGCAGACGGCTCAACACGTCACGTCCGAGGTCGTCCGTTCCCAGGAAGAAAGAGACTTCGCCGTAGCGCGACCAGGACGGCGGCAGCAGCTGATAGCCAAGGAACTGCTGGTCAATGCCATACGGCGCAAACCACGAGCCAAAGACGCAAAGCAACGCCAGGCCGGCACAGCCGTAAAGGCCGATCATTGCCGTGGTATCACCATAGAATTTTCGCCACACGGTGCGCAGCACACCGGGCGTGCGCTTTTCACTGTATACGCTATCGTAAGGCATACCATTCCTTATGCTTCAATGGGTTGGCCATGGCACCCAAAATATCGGACAACACGTTAACAATAATCACCAGCGAACCAATCACCATCACACCCGCAGAAATAGCGGCGTAATCCTGCTGGCGGATGGCGTTAATCAGCCATCGCCCCAGACCCGGCCAGCTAAAGACCATCTCGGTGATCATGGCCAGCGTCAGCATGGTGGAAAACTGTAATCCCAGACGCGGAATAACCGGCGGCAGCGCGTTGTGCAGGACGTTGCGGCGCAGTATGGTCAGGCGGGACAGCCCGCGCGTGGCGGCGGCTTTGACGTAGTTCTGGTCAAACACCTCAATGGTGCTCAGGCGCATCAGGCGGATCACTTCGGTGGTCGGCGCAACCGCCAGCGTCAGCACCGGCAATACCATATGGCGCAGGGCGCTGACGATCATCTCATGGCGCCACACCGAATCGGAGAGCCACGCGTCAATGATGGCAAAACCCGTCACCGTTTTCACCGTATAGAGCAGGTCAAAGCGACCCGAAACCGGTAGCCAGCCCATCGTCAGCGAGAAGAACAGCGTCAGCAGCAGCGCCAGCCAGAATACCGGGATAGAGAAGCCGAGCAGGGCGAGGGCGCTGATAAACTTGTCCTGCCATTTGTTGCGATAGATCCCGGCCAGCATGCCTACGGGGATCCCTAGCATCAGGGCAAAGCCGAAGGCCAGAATGCACAGCTCCATCGTGGCCGGGAACACCTCTTTCAGCTGCTCGGAAATGAGCTGCCCGTTAATGCTGGACACGCCGAAATCCCAGTGCAGCAGTCCGTTAAACCAGAAGAGCCAGGCATCCCACAGCGACGACCCCTGGAGCGGGGCGTGGGGCGTGAAATAGCTCAGGCTGAAGCCGACAAAGTTCAGGAAAAAGAGCGTCACCAGCAGCAAAAGGAGCCGACGTAAGGTAAAAATAATCATGGTTTTTTCACCTCTTGATCTTTCTCACGCGACACGCCGGCGAACGAGGCGTTGCCGAACGGACTCAGCACCAGACCTTTAATATCATAACGATAGGCCTGAAGACGCAGGGAAGAGGCCAGCGGCAGCACCGGCAGTTCCTGGGCGAGGATCTTCTGCGCTTCATCATAGGCGTCAATACGCGAGGCCAGCTGCTGGGAAGCCAGCGCTTTTTGCAGCACGGCGTCAAACTCCCGGTTACACCAGTGGGCGTAGTTGGTCTGCGAGTTTATGGCCGCACAGCTCAGCAGCGGCCTAAAGAAGCTGTCCGGGTCGTTACTGTCGGTCGCCCAGCCGGTCAGGGTTAAATCATGATTCATGTCCATCAGGCGCGCCTCCTGGAAACGGCCCTCAACCGGTACTATGACCACCTTGACACCCACCTGCGCCATGTCCGCCTGCAGCAGTTCGGCGGTCTTGAGCGGGCTTGGGTTCCACGCCTGGGAACTGGTTGGCACCCAAAGCTGCAGCGTCAGGTTTTCCGCCCCCAGCGCTTTTAGCTGCTCACGCGCTTTTGCCGGATTGTATTCCGTAATTTTAGCTTCACCGTCATAGGCCCACGAGGCGCGAGGTAAAATTGAGGCGGCGGTTTCCGCCGTGCCGTAGTAGATCGACTGCATCAAACGCTGGTTGTTAATTGCCAGCGCCAGAGCGTGACGTACGGCAGGGTTATTCAGCGGCGGCTTATCCGTGTTAAAGGCCAGATAAGCGATATTCATGCCGGGGCGTAACGTCAGGCGCAGGCGCGGATCGTCGCGCAGGATGGTGAGCTGGCTGGCCGCGGGCCAGGCGAGCACGTCGCATTCCCCGGTGAGCAGTTTCGACAGACGTCCCGTTCCGCCTGAACCGAGATCGACCACCACCTGCGGCATCAGCGGGGTACCGCGCCAGAAATGCTCATGGCGCTGCAGACGAATATATTGCCCGGCGCGGTATTCGGCCAGCTGGAACGGACCGGTGCCGACCGGCTGACGATCGATTAACTCCTGACGATCCTTTTTCGTCAGGTTCGCCGCGTATTCAGCGGACATGACCGACGCATAGTGGGTCGCCAGGTGCCAGAGGAAAGAGGCATCCGGGCGCGTCAGCGTAAATTCGACCGTCCGGTTATCGAGCTTACGCACGCTTTTGACGGTGTCGGCAAACTGCAGGCTGTCGAAATAGGGGAAGTTGCTGCCGTTAACGTTATGCCACGGATGGTTGCGGTTAAAGATACGCTGGAACGTGAAGACCACGTCATCTGCGTTCAGCTTGCGCGTGGGGGTAAACCACGGTGTGCGCTGAAACGCGACGTCATCGCGCAGATGAAAACGGTAGGTTGCGCCGTTATCCAGCACTTCCCAGCTTTCCGCAAGCTCAGGCACCAGACGGTAGGTATACGGGTCAACATCAAGCAGACGATCGTATAGCTGTGCGGCCAGGGTATCCACGATCAGGCCGCTGCCCGCTTTTTGCGGGTTGAAGGTATCTACCTGGCCGCTTACGCAATAGACGAAGCCGCTGTCACGAATGTCAGGCTGCGGCGTTAGCCCGGGCGCGGCAAAGGCCAGGCTGCTAAACAGACCGAGTGCAAAAAAGGACGATAAAACCAGACGCATAATTTTTAAGGTTTTTAGGTTCGATCTGCAAAGTGTATCGCACTTACGCCTGCTTCGTAAAAATGTCTGCAGGTAAGTGCTGATATTGTCAGCGCAATTGATGCTTTTTAAGCAATGCCCTTAACTGATGGTAGGTCAGACCCAGCAGTTCAGCCGCCCGTTTCTGGTTATATTTCGCCGTCTTCAGGCTTTGTTCCAGCAGCTGTTTCTCCTGGTCGTTCTGAAACTGGCGTAAATCAAGGGGGAGAGAGGGGGCGTCGCCTGAAGACGATGGTGCGGGCAGCGGCGGTGCGCTGCGCTGAAAAGGATCGATAATGATGTTATCCAGCTCCGTTTCGCTGCTGCCGTGGCGATAAACGGAACGCTCCACGACGTTTTTCAGTTCGCGGATATTTCCCGGCCAGTGATAAGCCAGCAGCGTCTCCTGCGCATAATCGCTGAAGCCGGGGAAGAGCGGCAGACCGAGCTCGCGGCACATCTGAATCGCAAACTGGTCTGCCAGCAGCATAATGTCGCTTTTGCGCTCGCGCAGAGGAGGAAGCTGAACGACGTCAAAGGCCAGGCGGTCAAGCAGGTCGGCGCGGAATTTCTCCTCCGCCACCATTTCCGGCAGGTTGGCGTTCGTGGCGCACACCAGGCGCACGTTAACCTGCAGCGGCTGGCTACCCCCAACGCGCTCCAGCTCGCCGTACTCAATCACGCGCAGCAGTTTTTCCTGTACCAGCATGGGCGCGGTGGCCAGTTCATCAAGAAACAGCGTACCGCCGTCGGCGCGCTCAAAGCGCCCGGGATGGCGTTTCTGGGCACCGGTAAACGCACCCGCTTCATGGCCGAAGAGCTCGGTGTCGAGCAGGTTTTCATTCAGCGCCGCGCAGTTAAGGGAAATGAAGGGGCCGTCCCAGCGCCCGGATAAATAATGCAGACGGTTGGCTATCAGCTCTTTCCCCGTTCCGCGTTCACCGATAATCAGCACCGGTTTATTGAGCGGCGCCAGGCGAGAGACCTGTTCCAGCACTTCCAGAAAACTGTTTGCTTCACCGAGTAAATTGTCTTTGTATCCAGGCATGATGAAATTAACCACTCCTTAGCGATATTCACCAGGGAAGGATAGTTCTTCACTGCATGAAAATCAATCAGTCTCAGTAAAATCAATAAGATAAAAAGTTGGCACGATGTTTGTATTATCTGTACAGCAGGGCATAGCCCGATAACAGAACTATGAGGATTAGATTATGGGTATTTTTTCTCGTTTTGCCGACATCGTGAACGCCAACATCAACTCACTGCTTGAGAAAGCGGAAGATCCGCAGAAGCTGGTACGCCTGATGATTCAGGAGATGGAAGACACGCTGGTTGAAGTGCGTTCTACCTCCGCCCGCGCGCTGGCGGAGAAAAAACAGCTTACGCGTCGTATTGAACAAGCGACCGCTCAGCTGAACGAATGGCAGGAAAAAGCGGAACTTGCGCTGCGCAAAGATAAAGAGGATCTGGCCCGTGCGGCGCTGATCGAAAAACAAAAGCTGGCCGATATGGTCGCGACGCTTGAGCATGAAGTGACGCTGGTGGATGACACGCTCACCCGTATGAAGAAAGAGATTGGCGAGCTTGAAAACAAACTGAGCGAGACCCGCGCGCGTCAGCAGGCGCTGACCCTGCGTCACCAGGCGGCAAGCTCTTCCCGCGACGTGCGTCGCCAGCTGGACAGCGGTAAGCTAGATGAAGCGATGGCGCGTTTTGAATCGTTTGAACGTCGTATCGACCAGATGGAAGCGGAAGCCGAAAGCCACGGTATTGGTAAGCAGAAGTCGCTGGATCAACAGTTCGCCGACCTGAAGGCCGATGATGAAATCAGCGAGCAGCTGGCGGCACTGAAAGCCAAAATGAAGCAAGACAACCAATAATAATTCCTGCGGCACCTGAGCGTGCCGCATCGTAAGACAAGGAGTACACATGAGCGCGCTTTTTCTGGCCATTCCCCTGACAATTTTCGTGCTGTTCGTTTTGCCGATTTGGCTATGGCTGCACTACAGCAACCGTTCTTCACGGGGCGAACTCTCCCAGAGTGAACAACAGCGTCTGGTACAGCTAACTGATGAGGCGAACAAAATGCGCGAACGCATTCAGGCGCTGGAAGCCATCCTGGATGCTGAACATCCAAACTGGAGGGACCGTTAATGTCTGGACTGAATCTGAACAAAAAGTTGTGGCGTATTCCACAGCAGGGCATGGTGCGCGGCGTTTGTGCCGGGCTGGCTCATTATCTTGATGTTCCGGTCAAACTCGTGCGCGTGGTCACGGTGCTATCGATCTTTTTCGGTCTGGCATTTATTACCCTCGTGGCATACATCGTCCTGTCGTTTGTCCTTGATCCGATGCCGGAAGGAGAACTGGCTGCGGAAGGTGCCCCCACCAGCAGCGATCTTCTTAATGCGGTTGATGAGCAACTCGCCGCCGGTGAGAAGCGGCTACGGGAAATGGAACGCTATGTCACGTCGGATACCTTTACGCTGAGAAGTCGCTTTCGTCAGCTTTAAGAGAGAGATGAGATGAAACAACGCTGGCAACAGGCCGGTCAGAAGGTAAAACCCGGCCTGAAAATCGCAGGTAAACTGGTCCTGCTGACTGCATTACGATTCGGCCCGGCAGGTGTGGCGGGTTGGGCGATAAAATCCGTTGCCCGCAAGCCGGTTAGAATGGTGCTGGCCGTGGCGCTCGAACCGCTTTTGCAAAAGGTGGCAAAACGGCTTTCACGCCGCTACTTATCCCAATAATTCCCGCTGGCGTTAGCCCTTTCCTTTCCGGGAGAGGGACTGGCGGCGGTTAACCGCATTATCTTTTTTCCCCGTGCTTTCTTTGCGGCAGCTCACAATATTGCGCTGAGCTGCTTTGCAAACACCTTTTTCTCCTCCCCGGTCCGTTGACAGATATTTTTCATGGGAGTAGATTGCCACTTCGTGGGACCGCTACCATGGAAAGTGAGATGAATCCAAAAATTAAAGAACTTATTAATCTTGTTTACGGGGAAACGTTTTCTGAAGCCCATCTTGCTGTGCTGAAGGGAAATATTGAAAAGGCCGCTTCTGTTATTACAGAAGAACGTAAAAAGGCCTGGGATGAAAAAGATGTTGTTCTGATCACCTATGCCGATCAGCTTTCAGCGAAAGGGGAGAAGGCGCTGCCGGTTTTTACACGCTTTTATAACAAATGGCTTTCTCATTCTTTTTCACACGTCCATCTTTTACCTTTTTATCCCTGGTCTTCAGACGACGGGTTTTCTGTTATTGATTATCATGAAGTTGCTCCTGAAACGGGTACGTGGCGAGATGTTGCTGAGTTAAAACAGTCTGCGAGCTTAATGTTTGATTTCGTCTGCAACCATATGTCAGCCAAAAGCAAATGGTTCGCTAATTATCTTAAGCAAACGCCGGGCTATGACGATTTCTTTATTTCTGTCGATCCTGAAACAGACTTATCCGCGGTGACGCGTCCGCGCGCCTTACCGCTTCTTACGCCTTTCACGCTGCATGATGGCAGCGTGCGACACCTGTGGACGACCTTCAGCGAGGACCAGGTTGATCTCAATTTCGCCTCTCCGCAGGTGCTGATCGCGATGGTCGACGTGCTTCTGCATTACCTGATTGAAGGGGCGCGATACATTCGTCTGGATGCTGTAGGCTTCATGTGGAAAATACCCGGAACAAACTGCATTCATCTTGAGCAAACCCACCAGCTTATCCAGCTTTTCCGCGCTATCACCGAGGCCGTCGCTCCGGGGACGGTGATTATCACCGAGACGAACGTTCCGCATAAAGATAACGTTGCTTACTTCGGTGACGGTGAAAATGAAGCGCAGATGGTTTATCAGTTCTCATTGCCCCCGCTGGTACTGCATGCAGTGCATTGTCAGAACGTCCGGACGCTGAGCCAGTGGGCAGCGTCGCTTACGCTGCCTTCAACGAAAACCACCTGGTTTAACTTCCTGGCCTCGCATGACGGGATTGGTCTGAATCCGTTACGCGGCATTTTACCTGAGTCGGAAATCCTCTCACTGGTGGAGAAACTTCAGGCTGAAGGGGCGCTGGTTAACTGGAAAAATAACCCGGATGGTACTCGCAGTCCTTATGAAATTAATGTGACCTATCTGGATGCATTAAGTACGCGTGACAGTCTTGATAGCCATCGGATTGCCCGGTTTATTCTGGCGCATGCCGTCCTCTTAAGCTTCCCCGGCGTGCCTGCGGTTTATATTCAGAGTATTCTCGGCTCGCGTAATGATTATGCAGGTGTTGAACGTCTGGGATACAACCGCGCGATAAATCGTGAGAAATACACAGCAGGACAAATTGATAGCGCGCTTGAAGATAAAAATAGCCTTCGTTATCAGGTTTATTGCGCGTTAAGTCAGCTAATCTCGCTGCGTCGGGCGGAAAAAGCATTCCACCCTGACAGTGAAGCTTATTTTAGCGCGTGTGGGGAACATGTTTTAAAAATCTTTCGCGTGGCGAACTGTGGCGAGAGGATAACGGCGCTGTTTAATTTCAGTGATAGTATTAAAACGGTGGAATCTGATATTCAAGGCGGGACGGAGTTGATTACCGGAGAAGATATTACAGATAAAACGCTCACCCTACATCCATGGCAGGTGTTGTGGATTAAAGAAAACTAAAAAGGACCTTAAAAATGAAAATGCCCAGAATTGTGCTGATATCAGCACTGGTTTCGTGCGCCCTGTTATCAGGCTGCAAGGATGACAAAAAGTCTGCTGTCACCATCGAGTTTATGCACTCATCGGTCGAGCAGGAGCGTCAGGCGGTTATCACGAAGCTGATCGAAAAATTTGAGAAAGAGAACCCTGGCATCACGGTGAAACAGGTGCCGGTAGAAGAGGATGCCTACAACACCAAGGTCATTACGCTCGCCAGAACGGGCGCGCTGCCTGAGGTGATAGAAGTCAGCCACGACTACGCCAAAGTCATGGACAAGGAACAGCTGCTGGATCGCAAAGCGATTGGTGAAGCCATTAAAGCGGTAGGCGAAAACACTTTTTATGACGGCATCTTGCGTGTTGTTCGTACGGAAGACGGTGCTGCCTGGACGGGCGTGCCAGTCAGTGCCTGGCTCTCCGGCGTCTGGTATCACAAAGATGTGCTTGCTGCAGCGGGTATCCAGGAGCCACATAACTGGGAACAGCTGCTTAAAGCCAGCCAGAGCCTTAACAACCCGGCCAAAAAACGTTACGGCATTGCGCTGCCCACCGCGGAAAGCGTGATGACAGAGCAGGCATTCTCCCAGTTTGCGCTTTCCGGTGGCGCGAACGTTTTTGATGCCAAAGGGAACGTCAACATTGAAACCCCTGAAATGGCAAAAGCCCTGGCGTTTTATAAAGCCCTGGCCGCGACCACCATGCCGGGTTCAAACGACGTCATGGAGATCAAAGATGCCTTCATGAATGGTTCTGCGCCGATGGCGGTTTACTCCACCTACATCCTGCCCGCGGTATTCCAGGATGGAAACCCTGCCAACCTGGGCTTCGTTGTCCCAACAGAAACATCTTCTGCTGTTTACGGCATGGTCACGTCCCTGACGATTACCACCGGTCAAACGGAAGATGAAACTCAGGCGGCTGAAAAATTTGTGACCTGGATGGAGCAGGCTCAAAACGCAACCGACTGGGTCATGATGTCGCCTGGCGCGGCACTGCCGGTTAACAAGCTGGTGGTGGGCACCGATACCTGGAAAAACAACGATGTGATTAAAGCGTTTGGGCAACTGCCTTACGAACTGATTGCGCAGTTCCCGAATGTGCAGGTCTTTGGTGCCGTGGGCGACAAAAACTTCACACGTATGGGCGATGTAACCGGGTCCGGCATTATCAGTTCCATGGTGCATAACGTCACGGTGGGAAAACACGATCTCAGCAACACGCTTAGTGACAGCCAGAAGCGACTGACTGATCTGATTTCACAACGATAGGAGCGCTCTGCGGAAGGAAATTATGAAGACGTTGTTTTCTGGTCGTTCAGATATGCCTTTCGCCATGCTGCTGTTGGCCCCCAGCCTGATTTTGCTGGGGGGCCTGGTGGCCTGGCCAATGATTTCCAATATTGAAATCAGTTTCTTACGTCTGCCGCTTAACCCGCGTATTGATGCGGTGTTCGTTGGGCTCGATAACTACATCCGCATTCTCGGGGATGTTGCGTTCTGGCACTCCCTGTGGATGACATTCTGGTACACCGCGCTGGTGGTGATCGGCAGCACGGGGTTGGGGCTGGCTGTTGCGGTCTTCTTTAACCGTGAGTTTCGTCTGCGGAAAACGGCGCGTTCACTGGTGATTTTGTCCTACGTCACGCCGTCCATTTCGCTGGTGTTTGCCTGGAAATACATGTTCAACAACGGCTACGGCATTGTGAACTACCTGGGCGTTGACCTGCTGCATCTGTATGACCAGGCGCCCCTGTGGTTCGACAATCCTGGCAGCAGTTTTGTACTGGTGGTGCTGTTCGCCATCTGGCGCTACTTCCCGTACGCGTTCATTTCGTTCCTGGCGATTTTGCAGACCATTGATAAGTCGCTGTATGAAGCGGCGGAAATGGACGGCGCGAATGCCTGGCAGCGTTTTCGAATCGTTACGCTGCCCGCGATTATGCCGGTGCTGGCAACGGTGGTGACGCTGCGCACTATCTGGATGTTCTACATGTTTGCGGATGTCTACCTGTTGACGACCAAGGTCGATATTTTGGGCGTCTACCTCTACAAAACGGCATTCGCTTTCAATGATTTGGGTAAAGCTGCGGCGATTTCCGTCGTGCTGTTCGTGATCATCTTCGCGGTGATTCTGCTGACCAGAAAAAGGGTAAACCTCAATGGCAACAAATAAACGCGTACTGAGCCGTATTGGTTTTTATCTGGGGCTGGCGGTGTTTCTGGTCATCACGCTGTTCCCGTTCTTCGTGATGCTAATGACGTCATTTAAGAGTGCGAAAGAGGCGATATCGCTTAACCCGACCATATTGCCGCAGGCGTGGACGCTGCAGCATTACGTCGACATCTTTAACCCGCTGATTTTCCCGTTTGTGGACTATTTCAAAAACAGCATGGTGGTGTCGTTGACCTCCTCCGTGATTGCCGTGCTTCTCGGCACGCTGGGGGCTTACGCTCTATCCAAACTGCGTTTTAAGGGCCGCACGACGATCAATGCGAGTTTTTACACCGTCTACATGTTCTCCGGAATATTGCTGGTGGTGCCGCTGTTCAAAATCATCACTGCCCTTGGGATCTACGACACCGAGCTGGCGCTGATTATCACCATGGTGACCCAAACGTTACCGACAGCGGTGTTCATGCTGCGCAGCTATTTCGACACCATCCCGGACGAAATCGAAGAAGCCGCGATGATGGACGGCCTGAACCGCCTGCAAATCATCTTCCGCATCATCGTACCGCTGGCGATTTCCGGGCTCGTATCGGTGTTTGTCTACTGCTTCATGGTGGCGTGGAACGACTATCTGTTTGCGTCCATTTTCCTGTCCAGCGCCAGCAATTTCACCTTGCCGGTCGGGCTGAACACGCTCTTTAGCACGCCAGATTATATCTGGGGTCGCATGATGGCGGCATCGCTGGTGACGGCGCTTCCGGTGGTCATCATGTACGCCCTGTCTGAACGTTTTATTAAAAGTGGTTTGACCGCCGGTGGCGTGAAGGGCTGAGGCGGCCAATTTTAACAAGGAGTCAGTCATGAAAAAATTAGTTGCGACAGCGCCTCGTGTGGCGGCGCTGGTGGAGTATGAAGATCGTCCGGTTGCGGTTCATGAAGTGAAAATTCGTGCCCGCTTTGGCGCGCCGAAACACGGTACCGAAGTGGTGGATTTCCGTGCGGCAAGCCCGTTTATTGATGAAGATTTCAACGCAGAGTGGCAGATGTTCACGCCGCGTGAAGAGGGGGCCGCGCGCGGTATCGAATTCGGTAAGTTCCAGCTGGGCAACATGATTGTTGGCGACATTATCGAATGCGGTGATGACGTCACTGAATATCAGATCGGCGACAGAGTCTGCTGCTACGGCCCGCTGCAGGAAACGGTCATCGTCAACGCGGTGAACAACTACAAGCTGCGCAAAATGCCGCAGGGGGCGTCCTGGAAAAACGCCGTTTGCTACGATCCCGCGCAGTTCGCCATGAGCGGCGTCCGTGATGCCAACGTCCGCGTGGGCGACTTTGTGGTCGTGGTCGGTCTGGGAGCCATTGGGCAGATTGCGATTCAGCTGGCGAAAAAAGCCGGGGCGTCAGTGGTTATCGGCGTTGATCCAATCGAACATCGCTGCGAGATCGCGCGCCGTCACGGTGCGGATCACTGTCTGAACCCCATCGGCACTGATGTCGGTCTGGAAATCAAAAAACTGACCGGGAAGCAGGGCGCGGACGTGATCATCGAAACCAGCGGGTTTGCGGATGCGCTGCAATCTGCGCTGCGCGGACTGGCCTACGGCGGCACCATCTCCTATGTCGCCTTCGCAAAACCGTTCGCGGAAGGCTTTAACCTTGGCCGCGAAGCGCACTTCAACAACGCGAAGATTGTCTTCTCCCGCGCCTGCAGCGAGCCTAACCCGGACTACCCGCGCTGGAGCCGCAAGCGTATCGAAGAGACCTGCTGGGAATTGCTGATGAACGGTTATCTCAATTGTGACGATCTGATCGACCCGGTTGTGACCTTCACCACCAGCGCTGAAAGCTATATGAAGTATGTCGATCAGCACCCGGAGCTCAGTATCAAAATGGGTGTCACTTTTTAAGCTAAGGAGAGCAAATTATGAAAATCGCAACACAAAACCAAGCCTTTTTCCCGAGCACTATCCTGGAGAAATTCAAGTACATCAAAGCAATGGGTTTTGATGGCTATGAAATTGACGGCAAGCTGCTGGTGGAAAACCTCGCCGATGTGAAAGCGGCTATTAAGGCCACCGGCCTGCCGGTGACGACGGCCTGCGGCGGATACGATGGCTGGATTGGTGACTTTATCGAAGAGCGTCGTCTGAACGGGTTAAAGCAAATCGAACGCATTCTGGAAGCGCTGGCCGAAGTGGGCGGCAAGGGCATTATCGTGCCTGCTGCCTGGGGAATGTTTACCTTCCGTCTGCCGCCAATGACCTCTCCACGCAGCCTCGAAGGCGACCGCAACGCGGTGAGCGCTTCGCTGCGCTGGCTGGATGACGTCGCGGCACGCACCGGGACGACCGTTTATCTGGAGCCGCTGAACCGCTATCAGGATCACATGATCAACACCCTGGCTGACGCGCGTCGCTATATCGAAGAGAACGGCCTGAAGCACGTGCAGATCATCGGCGATTTCTATCATATGAACATCGAAGAAGACTCTCTGACGGACGCGCTGCATCAGCATCGTGATCTGCTGGGACATGTGCACATCGCAGATAACCACCGCTATCAGCCGGGCAGCGGCAGCCTTGATTTTGCCAGCCTGTTCGATCAGCTCCGTGCGGATAATTACCAGGGGTACGTAGTGTATGAGTGCCGCGTACGCGCCGAGGATCCGGCTCAGGCATACCAGGACTCGCTCACTTATCTGCGTGAATGCTAAGGATGACGAGCGTGATGAGTGCTTCTACACCTTCGCCTCTGCGCGTCGCCATTATTGGTGCCGGGCAGGTCGCGGACAAAGTGCATGCCTCGTATTACGCCACGCGCAGTGATGTTCAGATGGTGGCTGTCATGGACAGCCACCCTGAACAGGCTCGGGCGTTTGCGGAACGTCATGGTATTTCCTCGGCATGGCAGGATGTGCGAGAGATGCTCGAGGCGGTTAAGCCGGATGTGGTGAGCGTCTGTTCGCCTAACCGGTTCCACTTCGAGCACGTCATGGCCGCGCTGGAAGCGGGCTGCCACGTAATGTGTGAAAAACCGCCGGCCATGACGCCGCAGGAGGCCGATAGGATGCGCATGGCCGCGCGCAGGGCGGGAAAAGTGCTGGCGTATGATTTTCACCATCGTTTTGCTCTCGATACGCAACTGCTGCGTGAGGCTGTGATGAAGGGGGCGCTGGGGGAAATTTATTACACCACGGCGCAGGCGCTACGACGCTGCGGGGTTCCCGGCTGGGGCGTCTTTACCAACAAAACGCTTCAGGGCGGTGGGCCGCTGATTGATATCGGCATCCATATGCTCGATGCCGCGATGTACGTGCTGGGGTTCCCGGCGGTAAAAAAGGTGACGGCACATAGCTTCCAGAGGCTGGGCAACCGTAAAAGCAGCGGCCAGTTTGGCGAGTGGGATCCCGCGCACTTTACCGTTGAGGATGCCCTGTTTGGCACGATTGAGTTCTGCAACGGTGGCCTCCTGCGTCTGGACACCTCTTTTGCGCTTAACATCCGCGAACAGTCCATCATGAACGTCGCATTCTGCGGTGATAAGGCGGGGGCAACGCTGTTCCCGGCGCACATCTACAACGATGAAGCCGGTACTTTAGTCACCCTCACGCAGCGTGAAGAAGCTGACGACCAGCGGCATATGCGCAGTATGGATGCCTTTGTACGGCATGTGCAGGGTGAGCCCGTCACGATAGCTGATGCGGAGCAGGGGCTGGTTATCCAGCAGCTTGTCGCCGCGCTGTATGAATCAGCAGAAACAGGGGAAAGCGTGACGCTATGCTAAACGTGTCTGTATTAACCGACCCGGGCTTTTGTCCGCACAGTCTGAATAAGTACGCCTCCATCATGGCCTGCGGTAACGGCTACATGGGGATCCGCGCTGCGCACGAAGAAGATTACACCCAGCAAACCCGAGGCATGTATCTTGCGGGTCTCTATCACCAGGCGGGGCGTAACGAGAGCACTGAGCTGATCAATCTGCCGGATATCACCGGTATTGATGTTGAGCTGGATGGCGTCAATTTCACGCTCCTGTCAGGCGAAATTCTTGAGTGGCAGCGCGAGCTGGCGTTTGCCAACGGCGAACTTCGTCGCCGCGTCGTGTGGCGCTCGCCTGACGGGAAACGCTATCGTCTGGAAAGTCGTCGTTTTGTGTCGCTGGATCAGCTGCCGCTTGTGGCCATGCAGCTTGCGATCACCCCGCTTGATGATGCCTCGCAGGTGGTGATGAAAACCGGCATTGATGCAACGCAAACGAACAGCGGCAGACAGCATCTGGATGAAATGTCGGTCAGAGTGTTTGACCAGCAATACATGCAGGGCGTGTATGAAACGCAGGACCGTGCGTCAGAAGTTGTTGTTTCTGCGTTTTGCCAGCTCTCCGCGAAGAGCGACAGCTGTTTCACTGCCAAAAATCGTCGTCTCAGCGTTCATCATTCGCTGAAGATTGCGAAGGGTGACACCGTCACGCTAGAGAAAATCGTCTGGGTGGCACATCGCAGCGATAAAGCACTGTCGCAGGCGTCTTTCGCTCGCAACGCGCTGGCCGATCTTAAGGTCTGTGCGGCAAGAGGCTACGACGCGTTGCTTGAGAGTTCATCGTATGCCTGGGAAGAGGTCTGGCGTGACGCTCGGGTGGAAGTGGACTCTACGGAGTATCAGGATCAGATGGCGCTGGATTACGCCGTCTGGCATTTGACGACCATGACGCCTGCCCATGATGAGCGAAGCAGTATCGCCGCCAAAGGGCTAACGGGCGAGGGGTACAAAGGCCACGTCTTCTGGGATACCGAAATTTTCCTGCTGCCTTTCCATCTTTTCACTCGTCCGCAAGTGGCCCGCAGTCTGCTGCGCTATCGCTGGCTGAACCTGGCCGGGGCCCGGGAAAAAGCCCGCCGCAACGGTTGGCCGGGCGCGCTGTTCCCTTGGGAGAGTGCCGCGAGCGGCAAAGAGGAGACGCCGGAGTTCGCGGCGATCAACATCCGTACGGGCACGCGGCAGAAAGTGGCCTCCGCCCTGGCCGAACATCACATCGTGGCGGACATTGCCTGGGCCGTTGTGGCCTACTGGCAGGCCACGCGCGATGATGCCTTTATGCGTAATGAAGGGCTGACCCTGCTGGTGGAGACGGCAACGTTCTGGATGGGCCGCGCCACGGAGGTCAACGGGCGCCTGGAAATTCATGATGTGATTGGGCCGGACGAATACACCGAGCATGTGAATAACAACGCCTACACCAACTATCTGGCCTGGCACAACGTTGCCTGCGCGCGCCGGTTTATGGCGATGTTTGGGCGTGAGGATGAAGGTTTTACGCAGAATGCCACGCGGTTCCTGACGCGCTTATGGCTGCCGGAGGCCAATTCAGACGGTGTGATCCCGCAGGATGATACCTTCATGGCGAAACCTGCCATTGACCTGAGCCGCTATAAAGTGAAAGCGGGTAAGCAGACCATTCTGCTCGATTATTCCCGCGCGGAAGTGAACGAGATGCAGATCCTTAAGCAGGCTGATGTGGTGATGCTTACCTACCTGTTGCCGGAGCGGTTTACCCCGCAGGAATGTGCCGCCAACCTGGCGTTCTACGAGCCCCGCACGATCCATGACTCTTCGCTGAGCAAGGCCATTCACGGCATTGTGACCGCCCGCTGCGGTGACACCGAGGGTGCCTACGCCTTCTGGCGTGAGGGTGTCGCCATTGACCTTGGGGACGACCCGCACAGCTGCGATGACGGGATTCACGCCGCTGCGACCGGCGCGATCTGGTCCGGCGTCATTCAGGGCTTTGCCGGCATACAGATTGTGGAAGGGGAACTGCACCTTGCGCCGAGGTTGCCAGCCCACTGGCGAAGACTTGCTTTCCCCCTGCGCTGGCGGAACGCAATGCTGCACTTTACCTATGAAAATGAGGTTTTAACCCTTGAAACTTCGGCACCGGTCACGCTGACGCTGTGGGGCAAAACGCTTCACGTATCGGGGCATAAGGTTTGCGCCTATAAGGACTTTCTTACATCTGTAGATGGGACCGCTACCACGGAGATGCGACATGATGCTTAAGGCTGTTGTATTCGATCTGGACGGTGTGATCACCGATACCGCACACCTCCATTTTTTGGCCTGGCTTGCAGTGGCGGAGGAGATCGGCATCGCCTTCGACGACGTGTTTAACGAACAGCTGAAGGGCATTAGCCGCATGGATTCCCTTCAGCGCATCCTGAAGCACGGCGGGAAAGAGGGGATATTAAGCGATGAGCAGTGCATCGCGCTGGCGACGAAAAAAAACGCGCTCTATGTCCAGTCTCTGGCGTCACTGACGGAAGATTCTCTGCTTCCCGGTATTCGCGACGTGCTGGCGGATATCCGTGCGGCGAACGTCAAAATTGGGCTCGCCTCCGTTTCCCTGAATGCCCCTGGCATATTGCGTGCCCTTGGCATTCAGCAGGCTTTTGATTTTTGCGCTGATGCTTCCCTCATTGCCTGTTCGAAGCCAGACCCGGAGATCTTCCTCGCCGCCTGTGCAGGCCTGAATGTGCGTCCTGAAGAGGCCATGGGCATCGAAGATGCACCGGCTGGCGTTGAGGCGATCAACGCGGCGGGAATGCTGTCGGTTGGGATTGGCTCAGGCCTGACCCATGCGGGATTACAACTTCATTCAACGCGGGAACTGACCTGGAAATGCCTGACCGAGTTTTGGGCATCCCGGACGTATTGATAAGGAATTAACAATGGCTCAACTGTCTCTGAAACACATTCAGAAAATCTATGATAACCAGGTCCACGTGGTTAAGGATTTCAATCTCGAAATCGAAGACAAGGAGTTCATCGTCTTCGTCGGGCCTTCGGGCTGCGGTAAATCCACGACGCTGCGTATGATTGCCGGTCTGGAGGAGATCAGCGCGGGGGAACTCGTGATTGACGGGGTTTGCATGAACGACGTGCCCGCCAAGTCACGCGACATCGCCATGGTGTTCCAGAACTATGCGCTTTATCCGCATATGACGGTCTACGACAACATGGCGTTTGGCCTGAAGATGCAAAAAATTGCGCCTGCGGTTATTGAAGAGCGCGTTAACTGGGCGGCACAGATCCTCGGCTTACGGGAGTACCTCAAGCGTAAACCCGGCGCGCTGTCCGGCGGCCAGCGTCAGCGCGTGGCGTTAGGCAGGGCGATCGTGCGCGAAGCAGGCGTTTTCCTGATGGATGAACCGCTCTCCAACCTCGATGCCAAGCTACGCGTGCAGATGCGGGCTGAAATCAGCAAGCTGCACCAGAAGCTGAACACCACGATGATTTACGTGACCCACGATCAGACGGAAGCCATGACGATGGCGACACGCATCGTGATCTTAAAAGACGGCATTATTCAGCAGGTTGGTGCACCGAAGCAGGTCTATAACGAACCGGCAAACATGTTTGTCGCGGGGTTTATTGGATCGCCTGCCATGAATTTCATTCGCGGCGCTATCGACGAGCGCTATTTCGTCACGGAAACGCTGCGTCTGGCGATCCCGGAAGACAAGCTCGCTTCACTGAATGCTGCAGGGTATCAGCGCAAAGCGGTGGTCTTTGGGATCCGCCCGGAAGATATTCTCACGCTTCAGAGCTGCGGTGAAAACATCGCGGCGAAAGTCAGCGTAGCCGAACTGACCGGCGCAGAGTTCATGCTCTACGCCACCGTTGGCGGTCATGAACTGGTTGTTCGCGCGGGAGCAGCGAATGATTATGCCGCAGGGGATAATATCGGCATCCAGTTCGATATGAATAAGTGCCATTTCTTCGACGCTGAAACCGAAGCGGCTATTAGATAAGAAAGGTGTTTGCCGGAAATACCCATTTCCGGTTTTTTTGTTTGTTACTTATAAAGGGAATATTTGATGAGTACTCTACTAAAAAGTGCTGCGCTCGTGCTGTGCGCAGGGGTTGGCTGTGCACATGCAACAGAAACGGCTAAACAGTGGGAATTTAATATTGGCGCGATGTATGAAATAGAAAACGTCGAAGGTCAGGGGGAGGATAAAGACGGCTTATATGAACCTTCCGTGTGGTTTAATGCAACATGGGATGCCTGGACTATTTCGCTGGCGATGTATCAGGAAGGTCCGGTTGATTATAGCAGCATGACCCGCGGCACCTATTTTGATCGCCCGGAATTTGAATTGCGCTATCGCTTTATCGGAACCGATAATTTTACGTTCGGTCTGATCGGCGGCTTCCGTAATTATAGCTATCACTTTAAAGATGAACACGGCGCCAGAGACGGCAGCGCAAACATGCAGCGCTACAAAATTCAGCCTGACTGGGATATTAAATTAACCGACGACTGGCGCTTTGGCGGCTGGTTTGCCATGTATCAGTTTGCTAACGATCTGCAAAAAACAGGTTATTCTGACAGCCGCGTTGAAACCGAAACGGGCTTTACCTGGACCATTAACGAAACCTTTGCCGCTAAAGTGAATTACTATTTAGAGCGCGGTTTCAATATGGACGGTTCACGTAATAACGGCGAGTTCTCCACCCAGGAAATTCGCGCCTATCTGCCTGTTTCATTGGGCCAGACGACCTTAACGCCTTACACCCGACTGGGGCTCGATCGCTGGACTAACTGGGACTGGCAGGACGATCCTGAGCGTGAAGGGCATAATTTCAACCGCCTGGGTATGCAGTACGCCTATGACTTCAACAACGGTTTATCCATGACGCTTGAATACGCCTATGAGTGGGAAAACCATGACGAGGGTGAAAACGACCGCTTCCACTATGCGGGCGTTGGGGTAAATTACGCGTTCTGACCGATAGGTTTCCAGGGGCTCCAAGCCCCTGGTTTTAGCGCAGCGAGGCCGCCAGTAAAAAATGGGTATCAACAAGCACTTTTTGCGGGGCGGGCTTGCCCGCAATACGCCTGAAGAGAAGATCGCAGCTCTCTTCCCCGAGTTTTCGGGTGGGGATATCAAAGCCGCCGGGTGCGGGCGTTAAAATGAGAGACAGCATCGGGTCGCTGTATCCGGCTATCACCACCTGTTCCGGAATCATCAGATTCAGCTCATCCGCCGCGCGATAAAGGCCGAGTAATTTCATGCTGTCGGTAGCAAATACGGCATCAGGCGGCGTGGGTGAAGAGAGCAATTCCAGAGCCGCCTTAAGCGCGCTCTCATGGGTATAACCGCCGTTCATGATCCAGTCCGGGTTCATCGCAATATGGTGCTTTTCCAGACTGGCTTTATAACCCGCCAGGCGATCGATCGAAACATGATAATCAAGCGGCGCATGCAGACAGGCAATTTTCCGGCGACCGTTTTTAATAAAGGTTTCCGTCAGCGTGGCGCTGTCATGGAAATTATCCGTGTCGACGGAATAAATATTCTGATACTCACCTTCCACTTTGCCGATCACCACTACCGGTACGCCATAGGCATCCAGCGTGGTGAAAAAGGATTCATTTGCGGGTGAACTCAGCATAATGATCCCTTTGATCATCTTCTGTTTTATTTTACTCACGCATTTCAGCAGATCGTCTTCACTGCTTTTTGAGGTTTGTAAAATAACATCGAATCCTTCTTCTTCCGCTTTTGCCGTAATAGCATGAAGGACATCGGAGAAAAAAGGATTACCGGCAGTGGTTTTGGTTGATCGGGTCGAAATAACCATAATGGCATCGAAGCCTGAAGAGGTCAGGGCGCGTGCCAGTTTGTTGGGCTGATAATTTAATTCATCAATCGCCTTTAGCACTTTGTCACGCGCTTCGGGAGAAATATTCGTTTGTTTATTCAGAACGCGGGAAACGGTTGATTTCGATACGCCCGCAACCCGTGCGATATCATAGATGGTGGGTGACATACACCTTACTCACTCCGGACTGACTGCAATGTCGTTCATCTTACTGGAGAGAAAACGACAATAGCAATAAATAAGAATTGATAATCAACGATCTGCCCCCATTTATTGTATTCTGAAGCCATGCATTCAAGGCTTCCAGGCAACGAAGGACGGCGATGAAGCGACTTAAAAACGAAATCAATTCACTGGTGAACCGTGGCGTTGACCGTCATCTGCGTCTCGCCGTGACGGGGCTGAGCCGCAGCGGCAAGACGGCGTTTATCACCGCGATGGTAAACCAGCTCCTGAACCTGCACGCCGGGGCGCGTCTGCCGTTGCTTAGCGCGGTGCGCGAAGAGCGCCTGCTGGGCGTGAAGCGCGTCCCACAGCGTGATTTTGGTATTCCACGCTTTACCTATGACGAAGGGCTGGCGCAGCTTTATGGCGATCCGCCCACGTGGCCGACGCCGACGCGAGGAGTCAGTGAAATTCGCCTTGCGCTGCGTTTTCGCTCGAATGAATCTATGATGCGCCACTTCAAAGATACCTCCACGCTGTACCTGGAAATCGTCGATTATCCCGGTGAATGGCTACTCGACTTGCCGATGCTGGCGCAGGATTACATTTGCTGGTCCCGCCAGATGACGGGGTTATTGCAGGGGCAGCGCGCCGGGTGGTCGGCCAAATGGCGACAGCTGTGCGAAGGCTTAGACCCGCTTGCCCCGGCCGATGAAAACCGTCTGGCGGCCATTGCCGAGGCCTGGACGGCGTATCTGCACCAGTGCAAACAGGAAGGGTTGCACTTCATTCAGCCGGGGCGTTTCGTTCTGCCGGGTGATTTAGCGGGCGCCCCTGTGCTTCAGTTCTTCCCGTGGCCGGATGTGGATGGGGTGGGCGAGTCGAAGCTGGCGCAGGCCGACAGGCACACTAACGCCGGGATGCTGCGCGAACGTTACAATTACTACTGTGAAAAAGTGGTCAAGGGATTCTATAAAAACCACTTCTTGCGATTTGACCGCCAGATTGTGCTGGTGGATTGTCTGCAGCCGCTCAACAGCGGGCCGCAGGCATTCAACGATATGCGTCTTGCGCTGACGCAGCTGATGCAAAGTTTCCACTATGGGCAGCGGACGCTGTTTCGCCGTATGTTCTCTCCGGTGATCGACAAACTGCTTTTTGCGGCTACGAAGGCCGATCACGTCACGGTCGACCAGCATGCCAATATGGTATCGCTGCTGCAGCAGCTGGTGCAGGACGCCTGGCAAAACGCCGCCTTCGAAGGGATCGGCATGGATTGCCTTGGGCTCGCCTCCGTGCAGGCGACGCAAAGCGGGCTGATTGACCTTAACGGCGAGAAAATACCGGCATTACGCGGAAACCGGCTCAGCGACGGTGAACCGCTTACCGTGTATCCGGGCGAAGTGCCTGCGCGGCTGCCGGGTCAGGCCTTCTGGCAGAACCAGGGATTCCAGTTTGAAGCCTTCCGCCCGCAGGTCATGAATGTTGATCAGCCGTTACCCCACATCCGTCTGGATGCGGCGCTTGAGTTTTTGATTGGAGATAAATTGCGATGACGGAACCGTTAAAACCGCGCATAGACTTTACCGGAACGCTTGAGCAGGACCCTCAGGAGGCGTTCAAAACCGCGCAGACGTTCAGCGGCACGCAGGCTGATAACTTTGCTCCGGCGCTGACGGAGGAGCCGGGCGTCGAGGAAGGTCCGGCAGAGGCGGTTGTGGAAGCCGCTCTGCGCCCCAAACGCAGCCTGTGGCGTAAGATGGTCACCGCCGGTCTGGCGCTGTTTGGCGTAAGCGTGGTTGGGCAGGGCGTGCAGTGGATGATGAATGCCTGGCAAACTCAGGACTGGGTCGCGCTGGGCGGATGTGCCGCGGGCGCGCTGATTGTGGGGGCGGGCATCGGATCGGTTGCCACCGAGTGGCGTCGGCTCTGGCGATTGCGCCAGCGTGCGCATGAGCGTGATGAAGCGCGGGATCTGCTCCACAGTCACGGCACCGGCAAAGGTCGCGCGTTTTGTGAAAAGCTGGCCAGCCAGGCAGGTATCGATCAGTCGCATCCGGCGCTTCAGCGCTGGTATGCCGCCATCCATGAAACCCAGAATGACCGGGAAGTGGTGACGCTCTATTCCCATATGGTTCAGCCGGTGCTGGATGCCCAGGCGCGTCGCGAGATCGGCCGTTCTGCGGCGGAATCCACCCTGATGATTGCCGTCAGCCCGCTGGCGCTGGTCGATATGGCCTTTATCGCCTGGCGTAACCTGCGACTGATCAACCGTATCGCGAACCTTTACGGCATAGAGCTGGGTTACTACAGTCGGCTCAGACTGTTTAAGCTGGTCCTGCTCAATATCGCGTTTGCCGGGGCGAGTGAACTGGTGCGCGAAGTGGGCATGGACTGGATGTCGCAGGATCTGGCGGCGCGTCTTTCTGCTCGTGCCGCCCAGGGTATTGGCGCGGGATTATTGACGGCGCGTTTGGGGATTAAAGCAATGGAGGTCTGCCGTCCGCTGCCGTGGATCGATGGCGACAAGCCCCGACTGGGGGATTTCAGGCGTGAACTGATCGGCCAGCTCAAAGAGACGCTCAATAAAAAACCTGCTCCGTGAGGTTTTGTTCACTAATCGTGCTGGCTGTCAATATTTGTTGACAGCCATCTTCCGGATCACCGTGTTCTGACATATCATTTTACTGTTATTGGCTTAAAACGGTGAATTTCCCATGCGTCTTGAAGTCTTCTGTGAAGACCGTCTCGGTCTGACCCGCGAATTACTCGATCTTCTTGTTTTACGTAGCATTGATTTACGTGGCATTGAGATCGATCCTGTCGGGCGAATTTACCTCAATTTTGCCGAAATTGAATTTAATACCTTCAGTAGCCTGATGGCGGAAATCCGCCGTATCGATGGCGTTACGGATGTACGCACCATTCCCTGGATGCCCTCTGAGCGTGAGCACCTGGCCCTGAGCGCGCTGCTGGAAGCCATGCCAGAGCCGTTCCTCTCCCTGGATTTGAAAAGCAAAGTTGAGCGCGTTAACCACGCGAGCTGCCAGCTTTTCGCGCAGAGCCAGGAGAAGCTCAGCAATCATAACGCCGCGCAGCTGATCCCCGGCTTTAACTTCCAGCGCTGGCTGGACAGCAATCCGCAGAACACGCTTAGCGAGCATGTGGTGATTAACGGGCAGAATTTCCTGATGGAGATCACGCCGGTCTATCTGAAAGGGGAAGGGAATACCCGCGTACTGACCGGGGCGGTGATCATGCTGCGCTCGACGTTACGCATGGGCCGTCAGCTGCAGAACATTTCCAGCCAGGATGTTGGCGCCTTTAGCCAGATTATTGCCGTCAGCCCGAAAATGCGCCATGTGGTGGATCAGGCGCGCAAGCTCGCAAGCCTGACCGCGCCGCTGCTGATTACCGGGGACACTGGCACCGGGAAAGACCTGCTGGCTCACGCGGTGCATCTGGCGAGCCCGCGTGCGGCCAAGCCTTATCTGGCACTTAACTGCGCCTCTATTCCGGAAGATGCCGTTGAAAGCGAGCTGTTTGGCCACGCGCCGGAAGGCAAAAAAGGGTTCTTCGAGCAGGCTAACGGCGGCTCCGTGCTGCTGGACGAGATCGGGGAAATGTCGCCGCGCATGCAGGCTAAGCTGCTGCGTTTCCTGAACGACGGAACGTTCCGCCGCGTCGGAGAAGATCACGAAGTGCATGTGGACGTGCGCGTCATTTGCGCCACCCAGAAAAACCTGGTTGAGCTGGTGCAAAAGGGGATCTTCCGCGAGGATCTCTATTACCGCCTCAACGTCCTGACGCTGAATATTCCCCCGCTGCGCGATTGTCCGCAGGACATCATGCCGCTCACGGAGCTGTTCGTCGCCCGCTTTGCCGACGAGCAGGGGGTGCCGCGTCCGAAGCTGTCTGCCGATCTCGGCACGGTGCTCATGCGCTACGGCTGGCCGGGCAACATTCGTCAGCTTAAAAACGCCGTCTATCGTGCGCTGACCCAGCTCGAAGGCTATGAGCTGCGTCCGCAGGATATTCTGTTGCCTGATTACGACGCGGGGACGGTGTCTGTCGGCGAAGAGGCGATGGAGGGGTCGCTGGACGATATCACCAGCCGTTTTGAGCGCTCCGTGCTGACGCAGCTGTACCGCAGCTATCCCAGCACCCGTAAACTGGCAAAACGTCTGGGCGTCTCGCACACCGCGATTGCAAATAAGCTGCGCGAGTACGGTTTGAATCATAAGAAAGGTGACGAATAACAAAAAGCCTCTGTAAAGAGGCTTTTTTATTTTACGTTTATTCCTTCGCCAGAGGCGTGGTCACGATTTCTGTTTTTATCTCTCCCTGAATCGACGCAATCCGGCTTTCGACGTCTTTCACCTGCTGCGGGCTGTGGAGCAGGGTATAGGTCAGGTCAAACTGTGCGCTGGCACCGGGCTGCAACTGCTTAACCCGCTTCTGCTCGCGTTCTATTGTGACGGGGTAGGCGTAGCTGGTGCCTGGCTCAATGCCCGTGACGTAGCCCTGCTTCAGCGTGTCGGTATTTTTCCATAAGGTCAGAACGGGCAGTTGACGGGTATCAAACTGGATTGACGCGCCTTTATCTCCGGCTTTATTGACCACCGCTGCGAGCGTTTCGTGGTTATTGTCCGCAAGCGGTTTGATGTTAAAGACCATCTCATCAAAGCCTTTTGTCGGCCCGGCATAGGTTTGCCAGTCGTTAACGCCCGCTTTGGCGTAGTCATTGAACGGGCTCACGCTCACAGCCGGTGCAAGGAAACGAGCGCCTTCTTCGAGGATCGGCGTCCCGAAGTTGCTGTGATAGATGATTTGGTAATCATGAGGGTAATCTGCATGGTTGGTCAGTACATCGTGCAGGCTGAACTGGTTGGTTCCGGGAACGTAGCGCAGTTCGGTCATGGTTTGCAGATCCGATTTTTTAAACGTGCTCTCTTTGATCAAACCCCGAACGCGGATCTCATGCGGAGCGGCATCCGCGATTTCAACCTCGACCTGTGAAACAGGGGTATTACCGGCCCTGCCGTGCAGGGTGTAGATTTGCCCATCCGCAGTGACCGGGTGCCCTGTCCACTCATAGCCACAGCGCACCATCATCTCGTTGAAACCATCCAGCCAGCCGAGACCGTTGCGGCTTTCTAGATTGATATACGCCGGATTTACGACCTCTTTGACGGGAGAGTTCCACCCCAGCCGGGTGCCAAACCCTTCTACGTGCAGAAGGTTCATCCCGCGGGTTGGGCTCAGGGTAATGGTCAGGCCATCTTTGCTGCTAATAATGATGACTTTGCTGCCTTCCTGTTTACCGCCGTGTAAGACTTTTTGCTCAATGCTGAACATTTGATCTTTAACGTTCAGCTCATTACTGGAAATCTTCCAGTTTCCTTTCTCTATGCTGCTTTCAGCGCTTGTCAGCACCCAGGTTTTAGCCGCTGCATGGCCAGAAGTCAGTACCGCAAGGAGCGTAAAAGCGAGTTTGATCTTCATATTTTATCCTTTTTGCTGAAACGATTATTTTCTTTCGTAAGCAAATCTAATGTTTAGGCAGAAAGGGAAATGTGATGAGCTTCACTGGAGATGAAAATAGGGAATTTTAACGATTATTATGCGTTATTGATCACGCTCATGTTACATATCGCCTGTGTAATTGCATGATTAATGTGACATGCAAACATTTATGCTTTAACGATTCAGCTTTGACGTAATAAAAAACCCCGCCGCGGCGAGGTTGAGAATTAGCTGTATCGAATGCTAAGTAGTTATTATGCTTTCAGCACGTCCAGCGCGGCAGTGTAATCCGGCTCGGTGGTGATTTCGTTAACCAGTTCGCTGAAGACAACGGTGTCGTTTTCATCAAGAACCAGTACAGCACGTGCTGCCAGACCTTTCAGTGGGCCTTCCGCGATGCTGACGCCGTATTTCTCAAGGAAATCTGCGCTGCGCAGGGTGGAGAGGGTAATGACGTTGCTCAGGCCTTCGGCACCGCAGAAACGGGACTGGGCAAAAGGCAGGTCAGCGGAAATACACAGCACAACGGTGTTGTCCATTTCAGTCGCCAGCTGGTTGAATTTACGCACGGATGCGGCACAAACGCCGGTATCAATGCTTGGGAAAATGTTCAGTACTTTGCGTTTACCCGCAAACTGAGCCAGTGTGACGTCAGACAGATCTTTAGCCACCAGAGTAAAAGCCTGCGCTTTGCTGCCAGCCTGCGGAATGGAACCTGCAACAGCAACCGGGTTGCCCTGGAAATGAACGAGTTGTGACATAGATATCTTCCTGTTTACATATAGTTAACGTCGTGGCTAGTGTATGCCATCAGCGGATAACACGGCAAACCAAATTTTTCGCCTTTCCGGGCCGCAAGGAGTCAGTGATGAGAAGCGTGAAGGTCTATGAAGAAGCCTGGCCATTGCATACCCCGTTTGTGATCTCCCGCGGCAGCCGAAGTGAAGCCAGCGTGGTGGTGGTTGAAATCGAAGAAGAGGGGATTAAAGGCGTCGGGGAATGTACGCCTTACCCGCGCTACGGAGAAAGTCCTGCGTCGGTGATGGCGCATATCATGACCCTGGTGCCTGACCTGCAAAAAGGGCTCACGCGCGAGGCATTACAGCAGCGTTTACCCGCCGGGGCAGCGCGTAACGCCGTCGACTGTGCGCTCTGGAGCCTTGAGGCCGCTAAGCGGCAGCAATCGCTGGCGTCCTTGCTGAGCGTGGTGCTGCCGGAGTCCGTCGTGACGGCGCAAACGGTCGTGATTGGTGAGCCGGAGCAGATGGCCGCCAGCGCAAAAGCGCTCTATGACGCCGGAGCCACACTGTTAAAAGTGAAGCTCGACGATCGCCTGATCAGCGAGCGGATGGTTGCCATTCGCTCCGCGGTGCCCTCGGCCACGCTAATTGTTGACGCCAACGAGTCGTGGCATCCCGAGGGGCTTGCCGCGCGATGCCAGCTGCTGGCCGATCTGGGCGTGGCGATGCTGGAGCAGCCTCTGCCAGCGAAGGATGATGCGGCGCTGAAGAATTTTATCCATCCGCTGCCCGTCTGCGCGGACGAAAGCTGCCATACCCGCGAGAATTTGAGCGCGCTTAAGGGCCGCTATGAGATGGTCAATATCAAGCTCGACAAGACCGGCGGGCTGACAGAAGCGCTGGCCCTGGCGGCGGAAGCGCAGGCGCAGGGCTTTTCACTGATGCTGGGATGTATGCTCTGCACATCCCGGGCGATCGGCGCGGCGCTGCCGCTGGTCAATCAGGTCCGTTTTGCTGATCTGGACGGCCCAACGTGGCTGGCGGTTGACGTTTCACCGGCGCTTAATTTTACCAGCGGCGTGCTTCATCTTTGAGGCTGCCAGCGCAGAAGCTCCATCATCGCTTTTAGGTATTTTTCGCTGGCTTCGTCGGAGGAAATCGGCGGGAATTCAGCGGTAATGCAGGGCAGGCTCAAATCGGCGCACCAGCTTCCGAAGGACCCGGGGGTCTCATAGCCCACGCTGGTGACGAGCGGCAGGGCGAAAGCCTGCGCCAGCCACGCGCCAAGGTCAGAGTGACGAGGATCTTCAATACAGGCCAGCGGGTCGTGGAAGGAGACAATCCAGGAAGGGTGGATCTTATGGATAAGTTGGCACAGCGCCTGCGTTTCCGGCTCGGAGCCGGGCTTGTCTCCCGTCAGCAGCACCACGTCCCGCTCCTCAGCGGAGCTGTTCCAGCGATAAACCGTTTCACCGGCGCGCCAGTTTGCCGCCGGGAAATTACGGTTCAGGTCGACTCCCCTCGCATTTGCCCGTAATCCAAGCTGACAGCCGTCCGGATTGACGGCAAGAATCACATGGTGACGTCGCAGTGCAGGGGTGAGCGTGCGCAGCGCGCAGGAAAGTGTGACGACGGATGAGTTCTCATCCCCGTGCGTACCGGCAATGATCAAACCGCTGTCGCGATCGGAATCGGGGGCCGGGAACCAGATCAGCGATGCGCCTAAAAATGAGCGGCCATATTGCTCAGCGCCCGGTGGAAAGGCGCCGCGTTCCGCTCGTGGTCGGGTGGTTGCCATACGAAATCCTGATAAAGAAGTCTCTACTGGCAGTGTTGTGCAAAACTCGCTGTTAATCAAATAGTTTCCGTGACGTCTGAGAATTGCCTCAAATCACTATTCCTGACGAAGGTATTTGCATTTCTCTTTGTCGAAACAAATAATTACGCATCTGCTTGTTACCTGAATTCATTAAAGGGGATCTTATGAAGCATCCTGTTTCGCGTCTCTGTGCTGCACTGTACCTGTGCGGACTCTCTACACTTTCGTACGCTGCTGATGTGCCACAGGGCACGGTACTGGCGCAAAAACAGGAGCTGGTCAGGCATATTAAAGACGAACCGGCTTCGCTCGATCCGGCAAAAGCGGTGGGATTACCCGAGATTCAGGTGATTCGCGATCTTTTCGAAGGGCTGGTGAATCAGAACGAGAAGGGGGAACTGACCCCGGGCGTGGCGACGCGCTGGCAGAGCAACGATAACCGTATCTGGACGTTCACACTGCGCGATAACGCGAAATGGTCTGACGGTACGCCCGTCACCGCGCAGGATTTTGTCTACAGCTGGCAGCGTCTGGTCGACCCGAAAACCACCTCTCCATTTGCCTGGTTTGCAGCGCTGGCGGGTATCAACAACGCCCAGGCCATTATTGACGGTAAAGCGGCACCAGATACCCTGGGCGTGACGGCGGTGGATGCCAGAACGTTACGCGTCCAGCTGGACAAACCGCTACCGTGGTTTAGCAACCTGACGGCAAATTTTGCCTTCTATCCGGTGCAAAAAGCGAACGTTGAAAGCGGTAAAGAGTGGACGCGTCCGGGCGCCCTGGTGGGCAATGGCGCATACGTCCTGAACGATCGCGTGGTGAATGAAAAACTGGTTGTCGTTCCGAATACTCATTACTGGGACAATGCGAAAACGGTCCTGCAAAAAGTGACTTTTATACCGATTAATCAGGAATCATCCGCCACCAAACGCTATCTGGCGGGGGATATTGATATTACCGAATCGTTCCCGAAAAACATGTATCAGAAGCTCCTGAAGGACATTCCTGGGCAGGTGTATATGCCGCCTCAACTTGGAACCTATTACTATGCGTTTAACACGCAAAAGGGCCCGACGGCTGATGCCCGGGTTCGTCTTGCGCTGAGCATGACTATCGATCGCCGCATTATGGCGGAAAAGGTACTGGGTACCGGCGAGAAGCCAGCCTGGCATTTCACCCCTGACGTGACGGCGGGTTTCACCCCTGAGCCTTCACCGTTCGAGCAGATGTCGCAGCAGGAGCTGAATGCTCAGGCGAAAACCTTGCTTCAGGCCGCAGGTTACGGTCCTCAGCGTCCGCTGAAGTTGACCCTGTTGTACAACACCTCGGAGAACCACCAGAAAATCGCCATTGCGGTGGCCTCCATGTGGAAGAAAAATCTCGGGGTGGATGTCAAACTGCAAAACCAGGAGTGGAAAACCTATATCGACAGCCGTAATACCGGCAATTTTGATGTGATCCGCGCGTCATGGGTAGGTGATTACAACGAGCCCTCGACCTTCCTGTCCCTGCTGACCTCAACCCACAGCGGCAATATCTCGCGTTTCAATGAACCGGCCTACGATAAAATTATCAACCAGGCCACGCTGGAAACCACCGCGAAAGCGCGTAATACGGACTACAACATGGCGGAGAAAATCCTGATGGAGAAAGCCCCCATCGCGCCAATTTATCAGTACACCAATGGCCGCCTGATTAAGCCCTGGGTGAAAGGCTACCCCATTAATAACCCGGAAGACGTGGCGTATAGCCGGACGATGTATATTGAGAAGCACTGATGTTTAACGAGAACTGGCGCATTCGTGCGCCAGGTCTGCAATACGGGGTACCGCTTCATTCGTTCTGCGCGCCTTGATGCCGGGTCTCTATTATTCTAACAGCGCACTAAACTTCGCCAGCCACTGCGGATGCGCGGGCCAGGCGGGAGCCGTCACCAGGTTGCCGTCTACATGCGCCTGATCGATGCCGATAGTGGCGTAGTGTCCACCCGCGAGGCGTACCTCAGGCGCACAGGCCGGATAGGCGCTACAGGTTCGTCCTTTCAGGATACCTGCGGCAGCAAGCAGCTGCGGGCCGTGGCATACCGCAGCAATCGGCTTACGCGCGGCGTCAAATGCCTGCACCAGCTTTAACACGTCCTCATTTAACCGCAGATACTCGGGCGCTCTCCCGCCGGGGATCAGCAGCGCGTCGTAATCCTGCTCCTTTACGGTGGAAAAATCGGCGTTGACGGTAAACCGGTGACCGGGCTTTTCGCTATAGGTCTGGGCACCGTCAAAGTCATGGATTGCCGTCATGATGTAGTCGCCCTTCGCTTTATCGGGGCAGACCGCATCCACCTGATGACCAATCATCTGCAAAGCCTGAAAAGGCACCATGGTTTCGTAATCTTCGGCGTAATCGCCAACCAGCATCAGGATCTTCTTGCTCATCATTCCTCACCTTTTTCAATAAAGATGATTAAGATATAGCCTGGCATGGCTGAATTGCCGGAAATAAAAAAGCCCGTCAGAGCACGGGCAACATAAGCAAGTGAATAAGTGATTCGTTATCAACGTTGTTGGAGGATAACGCCGCGTATTTTACGCGGCCGCGAGAGAAGCAGATACCTGACATATTCGGTAGGTGAAACAAGCGATTAAACGTGCGTTACGGCGCATCGAAGGTTGGGTAAAGACTATTTTCAAAAAACTCTACGAGATACCAGATCTCACCGCTAAAAATAAACCAGAAGCCAAATATAATAAGGAGTAAAATAATTAAGGTGAGTATTATTTCTGTTCTTCCCATTGTAGCTTTACCCACCTGAAGCTCATTGATTCGAGGTGGGCATTGTAGCGGGGCTTTCCTGGATACTCCAGTTTCATGCCGCAAGGACCTTATTGCGTCCGTCATTTTTAGCGCGATACAGCGCATCGTCCACACGCTTAAACAGCTCATCAATACTCTCCCCCTGATCGTGCCGCGCCACGCCAATACTGACGGTAAATCGCGGTAATCCCGGGATAGTAATACGGGCAACGGCTGCACGGACTGACTCGGCAATCTGCAACGCGGTATCAAGAGAGGTATGCGGCAGCAGGATGACGAACTCTTCACCTCCCCAGCGGAACACCATGTCACCCTCCCGACTACAGGCTTCCAGCGTTCGGGAAAGGGTGATAAGCACCTCATCGCCTTTCAGGTGGCCGAACAGGTCATTAATGTTTTTGAAATGGTCGGTATCCACCAGCAGCAGGCTAAATTGCTGCTGCGCAGGAAGTTTATTCAGGTTGCTTTGATCGGTAATTGCGTAGAACTGTCGGCGGTTGAGTAGCCCTGTCATGGAGTCACGTAACGCCGCATGTTCCAGCTCCTGCTCCAGCCTTTTTTGCTCGGTGATGTCGTGGATGATGCATAGCATCAGCTTGTCACCGTAGATCTCAATGGGCCCGGCATACGTTTGAACGTGGCGGGTGGATCCATCGGCAAGGCGGTGAACAAAATTGAGCGGCTTGTGTCCGCCGGGCAGTGCGGCAATCGCAGTCATAATGGGCATCACATCACGCCCCAGGGTGTTGATTTCCCAGGTATGCTTACTGCACATGTCATCGTGCGAATAACCATAAAAATTGAGCGCGGCCAGGTTAGCATCGACGATTTGACCATCGCGGGCAGGATCGATTAGCAGCATCGGCGCGCTGTTGGTCAGAAAAAAGCGCGCATAAAAACCCTGTTTTTTCCGCCGGTAGGTGGCGGAACGGCTGGCCTTCAATCCTGAGAGTATCTGTGGGGCGATCCCCTCGAAAACAATCACATTTCCCCAGGGGGCGTAGTGGGCGAGCGAAAGACGACAGCTTAACGCCGTATCCTGTCCCTCCCGGCTTATTGTCCAGATTTCAACGATCTCCTGCTCTGTTTTCAGTTCAGGGACATACATCGACAGGAGGGTTTGCGCACTGGCAGAGTAGATCCCTTTGCGCAGGTCATTGAGTGTTTTATCTCCCATGACCTGCGTTGCGGCCACATTCGCAAAAATGATCTGTTCCGACACGGGTGAAATGAGCCACACGGGTGTTTTAATTACATTCAACGCATCAAAACAAGGTTGTGACATAGGCATTTCCTGTTCATCGGCACAGTGTGCCTGATATTCATGACAGAATTGACTCGCATGTACTCTTTGGAAACATACTCTACAAAATCCTGTCAGGCATGGCTTTTTTGCGAAATAAATGTGGGGTCCGTTTGAATTTTATTAATGGGTATAATTTGCCTGTCGGAGTTTATCTGCAGAAGCAGCCATGGCACCTGGTCGGCAGGTAAGGGGCGGGAGAAAAGATACCCCTGAAGATAGTCGCAGCCGAGACGGGTGAGGACCGCCTGCTGTTCTTCCGTTTCGATCCCTTCTGCCACCACATTCATCTCCATGGTCCGGGCAATGCTGATGATGGTTTCAACCAGCTTATAGCTTTTTTCATTTTCCAGCATCGAGGTTACAAAGCTTCTGTCGATCTTGAGTTCTTTAGCCGGAAGCACGCTGAGCATCAGCAGGTTGGAATAGCCCGTACCAAAATCATCGATCGAGACCGTGATCCCCGCCTGATTAAACGCATTGAGCAACTCAATGCTGCGGTCAAGATTTTTAAGCGCAGTGCTCTCCGTTACCTCAAGGATCAGCCGGGACGGAGACAGGTTATATTTTTCCAGCATCGACGAAATGATAGGGAAAATGTCCGGCTGCTCGAACTGGACGGGGGAGAGGTTGAGCGACAAGGTCCACTGGCTGAACCCTTGTTCAGTCCAGAAATGAAGCTGTCGGCATGCCGCTTCAATGGCCCAGTTACCTACCGGAATAATTAAGCCGGTTTGTTCCAGCGAAGGGATAAACAGATTAGGCAGCACAACCCCTTGCTCAGGATGTCGCCAGCGCAGAAGGGCTTCAAAACCGTGAATGGTTTTCTCACCCGCATGCCAGGTTGGCTGGTACCACAGTTCAAACTGATCGCGTTCAAGCGCCTGAGAGAGCTCCTGCAGGAAACCGGGTTTCGCCGGGATCGCTGTTGACATCTCGGCCCGGTAAATCACCCAGCCGTTGCGGCCATCTTCTTTAACGCGATGCAAAGCTGCATCCGCCTTGAGCTTCAGCTCGTGCAGCGTTTCGCCATCCTGAGGATAGAGGCTGACGCCCGCGCTGATCGTCGTGCTCAACGTATGTCCACAGATAGACAGAGGGCGTCGTACATCCTCCAGCAACGAGGTGAGCAGGGCGTTGAGCTTGTCGTCATCACATTCCGGCACCAGCAGGATAAAAGCATCCCCTCCCAGCCTTGCCAGGGTCATCTCGCGCGTGAGTCGGGCCGTGATGCGCTGTGCGACGGTGATCAATAGCTCATCACCGACGCTGTGCCCCCACGTATCGTTAACGCGTTTGAAGTGATCGACATTCAGGAAAATAACCGCAAAAGGCTTCTTGCTTAGCAGCGCGCTGCGCAGACAATCCTGCATGCGGAGATCCATCTGGTGGCGGTTTGCGAGCCCGGTGAGCGCGTCAAAACGCGCCTGTAGCTCAAGCTGACGATTGAGCTGCTGCAGATTATCCGTCAGCCGACTGGTGCGCCGGTGGGAATCGATAAGTGAAATGATTAACATCACGCCGAGCAGGCAGAGCGTGGTGACCGAAACCCAGATGGATAACCCTAGCTCCCCAATCCCACCGGGCAGGGTATGCGCCATTTCCTGAAACTGCGCGGCGCTCATGCCGGTATAATGCATCGCACAGATGGCAGCAGCCATGACGAAGGCCGCGATAATGCGATTGATAAAGACGCCTTTATGTTTATCCCGCAGACGGAAAGCCAGCCACAGCGCCGTACCGGAGGCAACAACGGCAATACCCACGGACACCCCCACAATGCGGCGATCCCAGATGATGCTGCCATCCAGCATCAGGGCCGCCATACCGATGTAGTGCATAGACACCACGCCAGCGCTCAGGATCGCCGTAGCAAAGATCAGTCGAAAGGGAGACAGTTTTTGGCCCGCGACGGCAATATTAAGTGCCGTGGTCGATGCAACCACCGCGACGCCCAGTGATGCAAGGGTTAACCAGAGGTCGTAGCTCATCATCATGGGCATTTGCATCGACAGCATGCCGATAAAGTGCATCGACCAAATGCCAATGCCAAGCGTGACCCCACCGGCAATGCGCCAGAACAGGGCAGCCTTTCGGCTGGAAAGGGGGATCTTTCCGGCGCTGTCCAGCGCCACAAAGGAGGCGATAAACGCCACCAGATAAGAGATAGCGATTAACACAGGGTCCCACGATATATTGAGCATTATGCAATCCCACGCCTGAGAGGGTTACCGGTTTCGCCTGCCGGGTACATCTTTATCGGGCAACGAACATGCGCATTAAAACCATATTAGTTATTTATCGTGAAAAATGACCAGTCATATTAATACTCTAAAACTTATTAAGAATATAAAATATATTCTCTTTGTTAATGTATTAAGCATTGCTAAACCAAAACGAATAACTGTAGCAAAGCTCCTTAAATATGAGGGCGATCGTATCGTCTCACCGCGGGCGATACTATCGCTTAACATGGCTGGAGACCAGTATGACAGCATCCTACGCAGAACATTTTCACTAATACGCTCTTTTTATCTGACTTAAGGCAAATCTCAGGATGCTAACGGCGAAACCAAAAACAAGCGTCGTTTGCGATGAAAAACTTCTGGGCCAATGCTATAAGTCTAAGTGCCGACCAAAATATAAAACGTGGGTATTATCATGCTAAAGAATATTAGTGTCAGGACCTTTATTATCGGGTTCCTGTTATCTCTTTTTTTGGTAAATGCGGGTGTCGTTGTTCTATTTTCCAGCAGTCCAGCTCTCTTTATTTCGCTTAATGTCATCAATTTCGTTGCGCTATTTTTACTCTGGGTCTATATGACAAAGTTTCTTGTAACGCCAATCAATACGGTGAAGAGAAGTATTGAAGAGGTGACCGCAGGAAACCTTGGTGTATCTATCCCTGAATTTGGCAATAACTGTGCGGGCCGGCTCATCCCGGGGATAAACAGCCTTTCCGGCAATATTGCGACGCTGGTGCGTGAGATCAGGGCGTCATCTCAGACCGCCATGACCTTGTCGGATCAACTCTCGGCACGTAGCGCTCAGCTATCGGTGAAAACCGAGCAGCAGTCTGCGTCTTTGGTGCAAACTGCAGCCAGCATGGAGCAAATGGCCGCGAGCACCAAAAACAATGCCGATAACACCCGCCTGGCGAGCGAGCAGGCAAATGTGGCGACGTTACAGGCGCGTAAGGGGGGCGAGCTGATGGGGCAGGTCGCCAGCAATATGCAGTCCATTACCGAATGCGCGCAGCAGATGACGGAGATTATCTCGCTGATTGACGGCATTGCGTTCCAGACCAATATCCTGGCGCTCAATGCGGCCGTTGAGGCGGCAAGGGCCGGAGATCATGGAAAGGGTTTTTCTGTGGTCGCGGAAGAGGTCAGAAACCTGGCACACCGCAGCGCAGAGGCCGCGAAGAATATCAAAACGCTGATTGACGTCACCAGCAGTAACGTCACGCAGGGAGCCAGCGTTGTGTCACAGGCAGAGAAAAACATGCATGAAATCGTGACGGGTTCGGGGAATGTCAGCCGCTTAATGGACGACATTTCCGCGTCAACCTCAGAGCAGGAGAAAGGCATTTCTCAGATTACGCTGGCGCTATCAGAGCTGGAGCGGGTTACGCAAAGTAACGTGGCAATGGCAGAAGAACTCAACGGCTCCTCTGATGTACTGCGCAATCAGGTGATTGAGCTGCAGGCCCGAACGCGTAATTTCAGGCTCGATCCGGGTTCCTCTTCCTCATTACCTGGCGGCTCGCCATCCTTTCTTCAGCGGCCCGAGCACTCAATGTGACAGAACCTCAAAGCCTGGCATGCCAGGCTTTTTTACGCCTCTGTCCAATTCCTGAGCGATATCAGCGCGATGGGATACATAGTTGTTGCTTAACCCTTGATGACAGCTAGACTGACACCGAAAGAGCTAAAAAGGTGGAGGTGCTGTGGAAAGCATTAAAGGATCAGAACTTAACGTTCCAGATGCAGTTTTTGCGTGGGTGCTGGATGGTCGCGGCGGTGCCCGCCCGCTGGAAGACAATGATGTGATCGATAGTGCGCATCCCTGCTGGCTACATCTGAACTATACCCACCCGGACAGCGCTGACTGGCTGGCATCGACCCCGCTTTTGCCTAACAACGTGCGCGATGCGCTGGCGGGGGAAAGCCTGCGTCCGCGCGTGAGCCGAATGGGCGACGGTACGCTGATCACTTTGCGATGCATCAACGGCAGTACGGATGAGCGTCCTGATCAGCTGGTTGCGATGCGTGTCTATATGGACGATGGGCTGATTGTCTCCACCCGGCAGCGTAAAGTCCTCGCGCTGGATGACATCGTCAACGATCTGAAAGAGGGCACCGGACCGGTCGACTGCGGCAGCTGGCTTGTGGACGTCTGTGACGCGCTTACCGATCACGCGAGCGAGTTTATTGAAGAGCTGCACGACAAAATCATCGACCTGGAAGATAACCTGCTCGATCAGCAGATCCCGCCGCGCGGTTTTCTGGCCCTGTTGCGTAAGCAGTTGATTGTGATGCGTCGCTATATGACGCCGCAGCGCGACGTGTACGCGCGTCTGGCCAGCGAGCGGCTCGCCTGGATGAATGACGATCAGCGACGCAGAATGCAGGATATCGCCGACAGGCTGGGGCGCGGGCTGGATGAAATTGATTCCTGTATTGCCAGAACGGCGGTGATGGCGGACGAAATCGCGCAGGTGATGCAGGAGTCGCTGGCGAGAAGAACCTATACGATGTCCCTGATGGCGATGGTCTTTTTACCCAGCACGTTTCTTACCGGGCTGTTTGGCGTGAACCTGGGCGGAATTCCGGGGGGCGCTTATCGCTACGGCTTTACCGCGTTTTGCGTCATGTTAGTTGTTTTGATTGGTGGTGTTGCATGGTGGTTGCATCGTAGTAAATGGCTGTAAATTTACGCTTTTTTCATCTTTTTCGGGGATCAAAACGCTCTTTTAATTGAGCGAAGTCAATAAACATCTACCCCGTAAGGTGCAATATGACTCCCGCAGGTGAATGCAACGTCAAGCGATGGGCGTTGCGCTCCATATTGTCTTACTTCCTTTTTTGAATTACTGCATAGCACAATTGATTCGTACGACGCCGACTTCATAGTCGGCTTTTTTTTGCCTCCTGATTCTCAGCGTCTACCCTAAAAGGGACGACAGCAAATTCTGGAGGGAATGATGAGCATCCTGAACGCTCTGCTACTGCAACAATCGCGTCAATCCGATCCTATCCCCAGCGATCCGGTGCCAATGCCCGATCCCATCCCGCGCCCGCAGCCGATGCCCGACCCGCCGCCAGACGAAGAACCGATTAAATTGTCGCATCGGACCGCGAGATCTGCGAGGATACGCGCCATCTGACCGCAAAGATGACCACGAGAGACTATTGTGACCGCTTTTTCTACCCTGAATGTTTTGCCTGCCGCCCAACTCGATAACCTCAACGAGTTGGGATACCTCACGATGACGCCTGTTCAGGCAGCCGCGTTGCCCGCTATTCTCGAGGGCCGTGACGTGCGCGTGCAGGCGAAAACGGGCAGCGGGAAGACGGCGGCATTTGGCCTTGGTCTGTTGCAGCACATTGATGCGGCGCTTTTTCAGACCCAGTCTCTGGTGCTGTGCCCGACTCGCGAGCTGGCAGACCAGGTTGCGGGTGAACTGCGTCGACTGGCGCGTTTCCTGCCCAACACCAAGATTTTAACTCTGTGCGGGGGGCAGCCGTTCGGCGCGCAGCGTGACTCACTCCAGCATGCGCCGCACATCATTGTCGCCACACCCGGACGCCTGCTGGATCACCTCCAGAAAGGCACCGTCTCGCTGGATGCGTTACAAACGCTGGTGATGGATGAGGCAGACAGGATGCTGGATATGGGCTTCAGCGATGCGATTGACGAGGTGATTCGTTTCGCACCGGCCGACCGCCAGACGCTGCTGTTCTCGGCAACCTGGCCAGACGCTATCGCCGCCATCAGCGGGCGCGTGCAAAAAAATCCACTCACCATTGAAATCGACAGCGTAGATGCGCTGCCCGCCATTGAGCAGCAGTTCTTTGAAACCTCGCAGCAGGGGAAAATCCCGCTCCTGCAAAAATTGCTGAGCCAGCATCAGCCTGCGTCCTGCGTGGTGTTCTGTAATACCAAAAAAGACTGTCAGTCGGTCTGTGATACCCTCAATGCCGCCGGACAGAGCGCATTGTCGTTGCACGGCGATCTGGAACAGCGCGATCGCGATCAGACGCTGGTCCGTTTCGCTAACGGCAGCGCCCGTGTTCTTGTTGCAACCGACGTCGCCGCGCGCGGTCTGGACATTAAATCCCTTGAGCTGGTCGTGAACTATGAACTGGCGTGGGATCCCGAAGTGCATGTGCACCGTATTGGCCGTACCGCACGTGCAGGGAACAGCGGTCTGGCGATCAGCCTTTGTGCACCGGAAGAGGCGCAGCGCGCTAATATTTTGTCTGAGATGCTGCAGATTAAGCTGAACTGGATGAATGCCCCTGCTGGCGTAAGCCTGGTGCCGCTGGAAGCCGAAATGGCGACGCTGTGCATTGATGGCGGTAAAAAAGCCAAGATGCGTCCAGGTGACGTATTAGGCGCGCTGACCGGGGATGTGGGTCTGGACGGAGCGGATATCGGTAAGATTGCTGTCCATCCCGCGCATGTCTATGTGGCGGTTCGCCAGGCGGTGGCCCATAAAGCATGGAAGCAGCTGCAAAACGGGAAAATTAAGGGTAAAACCTGTCGTGTACGCCTGCTGAAATAAAGAATGAAGCGTCTCAGATGGTGTTTCTGAGACGCTAATCGCTTACTTCACTTCAAGCACGTTCAGACGTAACTCTTCTAACTGATTGTCATCTTCTTCCGGCTGCCAGCCAGCAGGCTGCATGGGGATATCTTCCCGGTCAAACGCCAGGTCACCGCCATTCACCACGTCTGAGTCATGGTTGATGCCTTTAAAGTCGAACAGCTCCACATCCGCGAGATGAGAAGGGACGACGTTCTGCATCGCGCTGAACATGGTTTCGATACGACCCGGATAACGTTTATCCCAGTCGCGCAGCATGTCGCCAATTACCTGACGCTGCAGGTTCGGCTGAGAGCCGCAGAGGTTACATGGAATGATCGGGAACCCTTTCGCCTGAGAAAAACGCTCAATGTCTTTTTCACGGCAGTATGCAAGCGGGCGAATCACAATGTGTTTACCGTCATCGCTCATCAGTTTAGGCGGCATGCCTTTCATCTTGCCGCCGTAGAACATGTTGAGGAACAGCGTTTGCAGGATATCGTCGCGGTGATGGCCCAGCGCAATTTTGGTCGCGCCCAGCTCCGTCGCGGTACGATACAGAATGCCGCGGCGCAGACGAGAGCAGAGTGAACAGGTGGTTTTCCCTTCCGGGATTTTCTCTTTCACAATGCCGTAGGTATTTTCTTCTACGATTTTGTACTCAACGCCCAGCTTCTCGAGGTATTCCGGCAGGATATGCTCCGGAAAGCCCGGCTGTTTCTGGTCAAGGTTGACTGCCACCAGGGAAAATTTCACCGGTGCACTTTGCTGAAGATTGCGCAGGATCTCCAGCATGGTGTAGCTGTCTTTACCCCCTGACAGGCAAACCATGATGCGATCGCCTTCTTCAATCATGTTGAAGTCTGCAATGGCTTCGCCCACGTTACGGCGCAGTCGCTTTTGCAGTTTGTTCAGGTTGTATTGCTCTTTCTTTGTATTTGATTGATTTTCTTGCATTTATTACTACCTTCGGAGCCAGTAGGGGCATAATAGGGGCAAAAATTTTTCAGCGTGCCAGCTTATCGTTAAGCATCAGCACCTGTTCGCCATTCAATTCTTCAATCCACGCACCGTAGACTTCATAAACCATTTGCGCGTTTTCATGCCCCATCTGGCTGGCTATGAAAGACGGGTTAGCGCCGGCAGATAAAAGCCAGCAGGCAAAAGTATGCCGCGTATGGTACGGATTCCGGCGGCGAATACCAGCACGTTTTACAGCTGCGTTAAATCTGGAGCCGATACTCGATAAAGAGTAGTAGGCCTTCTGTATGCCCTTGCGCATCCTGGGCATGAAAACAAACCGCAGGTTCTGATATTCCATCGCACCATACTCTCGGTGATGAAACACAATCTCGGTTTTGGGCTGTAACGAAGTCAGTGTACGCTGTGCCTTCAAGGCCTCTAGTGCTGGCTCTAATAGCGTGATAACTCGATCACCTGCATCGGTTTTGGGTGGGACGAACATTCCTAGCGCATTAAGGTTGCGCTGTATATGAGCCGTACCTTTTTCCCAGTCGATATCTTCCCAGGCAAGAGCTGCAAGCTCTCCATGACGGACACCAGTATAAACTGCGAACGTCCACATATTGAGGCTTTGGCCACGCTCGGATTTCGCAAGCAAACTAAACTCCTGCTTCGTTAAAGGATCCGGTTTTACTTTCCCTTTGTGTAGTTTCTTGATCCCTTCAAAGGGTTTGCCACTGATAAAGCCAGATTTGTGTGCAAACCGAAGAAGGGAGCACAGAAGCGATATATAGTTGTTCACGGTACGCACAGTACGTCCCTGTTTGTTACTTCTGGGATTTGCCAGGTAAAGTGTCTCACCGTTCAACAGCTCCTTCCTGTATTTCAGAATGTCGCTGTGGCGTATAGTTGAAACAGGCGTATCTCCGTTGATGATGTGCATTAACGTACCGAGTTGTGAGCGCGTCTTACGCATGGTATTCGCGCTAATTTCGGTTTCTTTAATGCTCGTCCACAGTTCACACAGCTCTGAAAAGGTTTGAACTGAAACAGTGGTTACGGTTTTTTTTGCTCTGGACGATGAAGGAAAGCGCTGGTGGTAATCAAACTCTCCAAGGTTGATCTCACTAACGATCACAGATCGAAGATTTCCGGCTTTTTTGATGTTCGCCGGAGTGTTAATCCAACCTTTGAGAATTTCGCGGCAACGCTTTCCCCGGTACATAAACCAGATACAAATCTTATTGTTTCTGATTTCGACACCTGTAGGCAAAGCTGCCATCTTACGCATCCCTTATTAACTGATTAATTCTCGGATAGTTGTACCAGGTTGTGCCACGCAAGGTTTTTTCTCCGGAAGGAGAAACCCGTTTAAAATGGACACCTTCCACCCAACAGCCCTGGCGATACTTCTCAATCTGTCGTTCGGTCAGGCCTGTTTTTTCTGTGAGCCTGGCGCCAACAACCCATTCTTCGTTAAAAATTACCTGCGACATGGTTCACCTCAGGTAACCGGCATGAGTATAGATATGCCGGTCTTCAGTCGTTGATATTTCAGTTTCAGTTTGCCTGGCCGGGCAGGGAACGCAGTCGGCGCATGCCGGTCATTGCGGTGGCCACGTAGCTTGCCTTGCAGTTGACCACTTCAACCCAGACCTTCACGCCTTCCACTCTCACCGTATAGGTCTCTTTCATCTTGCTGCGCCCATAGTCGCCGTATCTTTGCTGGTGGGCTGCGAGTGCGATTTCACATGCCTGGCGAGCTAAAGGGGATTGCTTACTGCCTCGATTAATCAGTCGCATTTCTTCTCCTTGAGGGAGGGTTTCCCCTCCCGATCTCGTTAGTCCACGTATTCCGGTTTCATATCCGCCAGGGTGATGCTGAACTGACCATGCAGTTCGTCGCCCAGATGGCGTTTCGACGATGCAAGAACGCGCTCTACTTCTGCGAACCGCGCAGCTGCATCGGGCTCATCTGAAGGTGGCAAGGAATTGATGGCTGCTTCGACTTTGTTCCGTGCATCAACCAGGTAATAACGCTTCACGGCCTTGTTTTTCAGCTCAGTGAACAGGGCAGAACCCAGCGTTGCTTTCACGGTTTCAATATCTGCGCGCAGAGCTTTAGCGCTATCCACATCCTGAGCCGCCTCGATGCGATCACGGAAATCATCAGCAAGTGCATCGATGTTTTGAGCTGATTCCTGAGCCGTTTGAGTCGTAGTGACGTTGTCACCTGAAATGTCTGCAAGGCTTACGTGCTGCGCCGGTGCTGGGTTTACCTCTCGTTCTTCACGGCGATCATCCAGTTCATCCGGGGTGTAGACGCCCAGAATCACATCCGGGCAGAACAGTCTCGCCCAACGTTTGACGGCCAGATATGCCAGCTGCTGGCGAGGGTCATCAGCCCACAGGGTAGAGTTTCTGGTGCGGGCCTGAGCCAGCAGTAAATCAAGTTCCCTCGGCTGCTCTTCGCCTTTCAGGGTTGCGCGGATAATGATGCCGATCCCGGCTTCGTCAGCCAGGGTCCAGCCCGGAACGCGGTACTCGCCTTTGTCGCCTTTACGGATATTGAATTTTCCAACTACCTTTTCCCATGGCCCGTACCATTCATATTCAAAGCGGCTGGCCAGCACGCCGCTGCGTGAAATTACGGCATTAACCAGCTGCGCTTCATACCCGAGCACACCGTTAATCAGGTGCGTTTTCTGCGCCACGGCAAAGGGATTCATCTGCCACTGTGCTGCTTGCATCGCTACAGCCATGCAGTCGGCTTGATTACCCTGAAGGTGTTTAGGAACGGTCGCGGTGCCCTGGGCCATAATCTGCGCGAACGTGCTGATGGCGTTCAGATACTGGGAATCGAACAAAGCCACGTTGGAGTTAATAACGGTGTTCTGGTCAGCAACGGTAACGTTTGTGTTATGCATAAATCCCCCTTAAGCCTGAGCGCGCAGCGCTTCGAGGCGGCGCAGGTCGAAGTCGTTCAGTTCATCGGTGTAATCGGTAGTGATCGGCGCTGGCCATTCACCCGTGTCGAATCCGGTTGCGATGGCGCGCATTGTTTTGCGGTACTCGAGCATGCCCAGTTCCAGCAGTTCGGTTGACGCCTCGATGATGGCGATCCAGTGGTAGTTCTCGTCTTTGTTGACGAAAATCCAGAAGAACTGGTCCAGGGCCGCGGTCTCGCAATACATTGCCGCGCTGAGGTGGTAGTCCCGGTCAATGATTTCCCGGTGCAGCCTGGCCCGCAGGCTTTCCTGCTTCACATTCCACATGCTGATGGTTTTCAGGTCCGCACCGATGCGCACGCCGTCCAGTTCAATCTCCAGGTCAGGGCGTACACGCACTTCTAATCCGGTTTCGTCGTCGAAACCGAAATAGCTCACTTCAACGGCGCGGCTTGGATGTGTCAGCAGCATGCCCGCGGTCGGGTGCGCCAGTAGTGCGGACTGAATTGCCCGCGCTGTGGCCAGCTGCTGGCGGGTAACCAGAATCTTTTCGCCAGGGTTGTCGCGCCAGGCATCCAGCAGTTCGTCGGCGAATATGGCGTCGGGCTTAACCGACTTAACCGCCTGGATCATGTCTGCTTTGCTGCCGGAGACTTTCAGCGGCGTCGGTTTCTGCGCTTCCTGTGCGACCAGATCAGGATTGATGATCGCTAATTGCTCGAGTAGCGCATCACGGCTGCCGCTGGTTTTAACCGGCGTCTGCAGAGTGGCGTTGTACTCTTTAATGCATGCCTTCATTGCCGTTGCTGTCTGCTTCTGGCCTTCTTCAATACGCTGGTACTCAGCAGGGAGAGCCATATAGCTTTGAGCCGTTTCTTCCAGGCTCGCGCCAAGCGGCACTGGGGCGGGAAGGGATGCGTTATGTTCTTCAAGCAACGCTTTAATCTCGTCAGCGCTCAGCAGTGCCGGCAGGCTGGCGTTGTACGCGTCGATGAACTCACGCAGAGTTGCGGTGGTCGTAAACGCATCTTCAGGGATCTCAGGTTCGATGCTGAACTCTGCTTCGAGGTTTTCCGGCTGCAATGCAAGGGCGTGCACCAGGTTTCCCATGTCCAGCACTTTGGATGCTGTGCGCGGGATAGTTTTAGCCACATGGCGCGCGTTGAAGTACATCAGGCTGACGCGGGCATCCTTTACCTGGGTTGAGCTAATACCGTTTGCTGCGTGATAAACATCATTCGGCAGACCTTCGTAGCGGCCAGGCTCGAAGTAGGCCGGGTATTCGATTACGGGCTTTGACTGCTGCTCTTCCGGCGCTATGGAATCTGTCTGCGTATTAGCTGCATCAGCGCCTTCGCCCGGTGGTACCGAACCAACATCTTCGTCTTTCTCTGACTTAGCCGTTTCCATCTGCACATCGCTGGTGGTCTCCGCTGCGTTTTCCGTTTTTTCGACTTCATTTGAGGTGGTATTGATGCCCGGGGCGGTATTTCCAACCATCAGACCATCGATGGAGAACACTCCACTGCCGAGATTTTCAACCTGCGGTTGTTCAACAGGTGCTTCGGTCTCAACAGCCGGAGTAGACAGCGGCAGCAACTCCACAGCAGAGTTAAACTCAGCCGTCATGGTTTTATTCACAAACTCAAGATGAGCCGCTGGCGTGTGATGAATGTTTTCTGGTGCGATGCGGATCAGATTGAAGATTGCCGCACGGTTCACCGCCAGTACGCCGGGCTGATTACGCAGGATGGCGCTCCATGATTTCCATGGTTCTTCTTTCTTCGCCACGATTTCTTTGGCGCGACGTAAAACGCTTGAGGGGATTTCAAAGTGATGGAAATCCATAGGCAGCAGGGCACAGGCGATCTCAAGATCGAGAGTGTCCAGAGTGTGGTGCGCGCCTTCGCCGCGATCCGTCACATAGCCACCGTCTGCATTGGTACCAGAATCAATACGCTGAACATTACTGATGCGATTTTTGGTTGCCCATTCGCGAACGAGAATGCCGCGGTCAATATAATCAGTCGCCGCCCAGATTCGGGTAAAACGGAGAACCAAAGCGAGTTCGTGGCGCTTCTCCTGGCTGAACACCTTGCGAATGGCGTCGGTATAGCGCCAAAGGTCTTTGGTATCGTAACCCTTCACCTCTTCGCAGTTTTCTGCCGCCAGCAGCAGGTTCTGGACATAGCTGTTGTCAGTGTCCATCTCCAGCGCGCTGATAGCTTCGTACTCTTCGCGGGTTAAGTGGTGGCGCAGTTCATTGGCGGTGAACTGGGCGAGTAGCTGCTTCCGGAACGGCATACGCACGACTGGATAACGAGTGGTTTCGTCATCATTCTCGTCAATCTGAAGACCGTTTTCAGGTTCTGGATCCTGACCGGTTGTAACATCGATGTCGTTAGTGCTTTCTGATTTGAGAAGAGAAAGCTTTCCGCTTCTCCACTCTTCAACTAACTGATTGCGGTCGCCAGCATCTGCTCTCGCCCAGTCAGCCATGAATGCAGCGATAATTTCAGTTTCGTGCGCTTCATCTGGCGCGAATACCTGCTTAATCGCCTGAACCAGTTTCCACTCAGCGTTCAGGCTGAGTTCGGCAACTTCAGGGATGTCGCTCTTCGCCAGCAGCAGGTTCTGGAGATAGGTGTTGCCTTCATCCAGTGACATTTCGCTGGCAGCGAGCTGCTGCTCTTTAGTGATGTGTGACTGGTATTTGTCGCTGGTCAGGTGGACGGCAAAACGAACCGCTGGAGTGCGGTTTTCAAGCGGGATACTCTCGACGATAGTTTCGACTTTAACGGTCGGTTCCGGTGCGGCAATGTTGTCAACGGCTTCAGTAGACTCAGCGCCAGCCTTTGGTAGCCAGGTGCGTCCATCGTCCTGGAGTTCGTAGCGTTTGCACCAGGTGTAATCCACGGTGCTTTCTTCAGGCAGATCGTTGTAAACAGGGAAATCGGTGCGAACCGGTTTTGAGTAATCCTTACCGCGGCCGGTTTCAATACCTGCATCTTCCAGCTCGACATCGAGCTGCAGGTTGGCGCGGGCTTCAGATTTCGCAGTGAACCAAATCACTGCGTCTTCTTTGCCAGATTTCTGCGTAGCCTTAACTACATAGAAAAATTCCATGTGAGATCCTCTTTTTGGATGTAAGATCCCCGGGCCAGAGATAGCGCCCATTGGGTGAACTTTGGTTTTTTAAGTAGTTTTCCGGTGTAACTTTGGTCGGGAGCACCGGACGTACGGGCCGCCTTGTGCGGCTTTTACGTTAGCTTTCGTGGGCCATCTGGTCGTACGAAGCACAACGTTCAGAGCAGTATTCTTTTTCTTTGCGCGCCAGCTGTGCGCCGTTGCGATAGAGAAGGGTACTTTTGACTACTTCCTCCGGTTCAACCGGCTTGCCGCAGTACCCGCATTTCGTTGAGTTACACATCTGGATTCCCCTTTTGCGCCAGCAGGTAGCACAGGCGGCGAAGAATCACCTCGAAGAAGTTCAGCTTTACAGCCTGCTGTCGTCCTGGTTTGCGTGCGAAATCAATCATTCTCACCCTCGTTTGCCTTATCGCCGGCCAGCGGAACGTTTAAACCTGATGCGCGTTAATCTCTCCACCTCATCCGACTATTCGTATGCCGTCGGCGGCTACTTCGTGGGCGTCCTGCCTTAGTGGTTCGTAGTGCGTCTTGGTGAAAGAGATTAAATCACTGGTTTATAGTTGTGTCAATCAATGGTTTTGATGATCGTAAATCGTCGGTTTATATTTAGGGTTTTTGTGAGGTAGCTGACGAAGTGCAGGCAAAAAAACTGACTCTATGGACGGGCACAATAGGTTCGGCATGGAGCTAGACGACAGAGTTGATTAGTGAGGATATAAAAAACCCGGCGCGACGGCCGGGTGATAGGGCAATTAATTGATATCCATTATGTATAGTTTACTTATGGCGCCTTTTCTAGCTACTGCCTTGGCGGTAACTGTAACACTGGCTGAAGAATCGTTGGGTGCATGCATAAATGCCTGTAGTGCTATGATGTATGGATTATCTCTTTTCATCACTGCCGGGTCACTGATTTCTGCAGTAATTCTTCTGGCTTGCTCGTCACCCAGGAAAACAATTTTCGCTGTTTTTTTTACACCGTCAAATTCGGTAATCAAAACTTGGTATTCTCTGAGGGGAATAACTTCATCATCCTCAAGCCTATCAATTATCTCTTTATCTGCTTCATTTATGACAAGAGGAGAAATTCCTTCTCCTGCTTTTATGCTGATTGTTGAGCAGGTATTTCCGATAGGGCTAACGGCTTGACGAACAGATGGACGCAACTCAGTCGCCATCTTATCGATCACATTAAGCAATCCTTGAATGGTGTCTTTATCTTTGTTTCCCAAGGCCTCAATTGCCTTGTCCAAGGAATCTTTTAAGTGTTTCATTTCCTCTTTTTTCTGAGCGTTACGAGAAAAAATGTACTGTATGAGCAAAGGAAGTATAGCGCCGGCTAACCCAGAGAACAATTGTTGTTGAGATACGAAACTTGTAACAGCATCTATCGAAAAACAATTACAGCGAGGATCTCTGGCATACACCTTCACCTCTTGAAGATCGGATCTTTTGTAATACTTTTGAGTTACGGCAAAATTACCTGCTGTAGATAAAATCTTCGCAAAACCCTGAAAAGATTCACCAAGAATATTTAATTCAACTTCGTGATTTTCAGCGTCTTTACCATCAAATCGGAGGGTAATCGTATTGTCTCGAATATGATCCATCTGATAATCCTGTCAAATAATTTGCTAAGCTTCCTGTGCTAAGACATGCTGATGCCCATTACCCGCTGAATAGATTCTTCACTGATCCTGTGACCGAATCCGCCCCTTCAAGTAGCGTTCATAAAGCTCATCAAGCTCTTTCAGGCGAATAGCAAATATGCGGAGCATGTTTTTCTGCTCTTCTTCGGGCAACTGACGGTAAAGCTCCAGTAGGCGCTGCTCATCCGGCTTGAGCCCATCTTTTTCTCCAACGTCTTCACCGAGTAGCCAGGCGACAGAAATGCCAACAGCGTCGGCAATAGCCAGCGCCGACTTTTTACTAATAACACCTTTTTTGAACCAGCCGTTAACGGCCTGAGGGGTGACTCCGGCTATACGTGCCATGTCTGCTTTGGTGACGCCACGATCGGTGATCTCAGAAAGTCGTTGTACCAAAACTTGGTTGGGTTCTTCTTTTCTCATAGGGTCATTGTAAATATTTGGTTTATACGCACAATAAATCATGAATTTGCATAGATTGTAAATCTATGGTTTACTTCTGCTATCAATAAGCAGGAGAAGCATATGTCCGCACTCGATAAAGCAATTAAAGCAGCTGGATCAGCCAGAAAGCTCAGTCTCGCACTTGGCGTGACGAGTATGTCTGTTAGTCATTGGAAAAATCGTGATCATGGGGTCGTCCCGTCCACTCACATTCTGCCTATCTTCAAGATGACAGGTGTAACCCCCCACGAACTACGCCCAGATCTCTATCCAAATCCCACTGATGGTTTACCTAAACAGGAGCCTTAACAATGCAAACTGTTTCATTTCAAAAGAGTAGCAGAGCTTCTTCTAACCCACTGATATTCACGTGTCATCAAAGCGAATCGACAGCCCAGGATATAGATCATCGTGATATCTGCTCAGCGGTCAGAGCTTGGGCAGCGGTAGAGGGGCGCATAGCCGTCGCTCTTCAGATCCAAGAAGCTGCGGATGAACTTCAACTTGAAGGTGTGGATTTCTCAGGCCAGGCCGATGTCTGGAACGTGAAGCTGTTCCGCTGGCTAGACAACAAAGAAGACTCCGCATCCTACCGTAGAAACGTCGAGCAGCTGGTGCCCGCGATCATGTCCGTATTACCGCTTCGATACCGCGACCGTGTCGTAAAGAACGACTCGTTTGCTTACCGAATGGCTCGGCTGGAAAAAGAGGTGAGTGAGGCGAAGCAAGCTTTGATGCTCGATGCACCGAAGAAGGAAAAGCTGAAGGAGTTAGGCGAGGGGATTTTCGAAATGTTCAGAGTCGATCCTGACCTTACGGCACCGCTGCTGGCGATGGTCACAACCATGCTGGGGGTAATGTGAAGACTTCAGAAAAGGCGAAAGCCGCGGTGCTCGAACACCAACGGCTTTCAGGTGCAAAAACGGAGTGTAATTGCGGAGCTAAGTATGTCAAACACAGCTGAAATTATCAATTTCCCCCACAGAACCGAACAACCGGGAGGTCGTATGGCCGACCTGTCGAATGGATATACCAAGGTCGCTAACGAGATCCAGCTGCTTAAGCCACGCCTGAGATTGTCAGGCCGGGAGTGGCAGTGTTTTGAAGCGGTGATCTGGCTTACCTACGGCTGGAACAAGAAACAGGACCGCGTTACGAACACGGTGATCGCTGAGCTGACAGGTTTGAGTGATTCGCATGTTTCTGATGCGCTCAAATCGCTCGCTGAACGCAAAATTATCTTCAGTCAGAAGCAGGGCGTGATGAAAACGGTTGGTATAAATACTGACCTTTCTGCCTGGATTTTAGACAAACCGAAAACGGGAAAAGTCTTCCCGAAATCGGGAAAAGTGTTACCGAAAACGGGAAAAACCTTCCCGGAAACGGTAGACACCCAAGACTATAACAAGAACAATATTAAAATATCCTCGTCTCGGAATTCTGACGAATCCCGAAACCAGAAAACTCAAAAATTTCTCTCTCGCCATCCTGAAGCTGCAGACGGGATATACACCCCGGCAGGTAAATCATGGGGATCCGCTGACGACCTCAAGGCCGCCCGCTGGATTTACGACAGGCTTCTCACCGTCAACGCATCGCTATCCGAACCAAACTGGGCTGAATGGGCAAACACCATCAGGCTGATGCGTTTCCAGGACAAGCGCACTCACTACGAAATTTGTGACTTGTTCCAGTGGGCCAACCGGGACGAGTTCTGGAAAGACAACATCCTGAGCCCTTCAAGTCTGCGAAAGCAGTGGGATCAGCTCACTACCAAACGGCTACGCTCTACCGGAACGGCAAAGCCATCTCGGGGTGGTATTGACCTGCATAACACCGACTGGATTGACGGGGTGCTGGAATGAAAAACATAGCCGAGAGCATTCGCAATTTTGACCGGGAACAGGCCCGGCGTGTGGCACATGAAATGCCCGAACAGTTCAGCGAACGTGAGCACACACAGCAGGTGGCGCAGATTATCAACGGGCTGTTCGTACAGCTGGCGGCCGCGTTCCCGGCAAGCCTGGCTAATCGCAGCCAGGAAGACGTGAACGAGATCCGCCGTCAGTGGGTGCTGGCCTTCAAAGAAAACGGGATCACCACCCTGGAACAGGTTGAAGCGGGCATGCGAATGGTGCGTCGCCAGGAGCGCCCATTCTTACCGTCGCCAGGCCAGTTCATCAAGTGGTGCAGGGAAGGGCGCTGCGTGCTGGGGATCACCACCGCTGACGTCATGGTTGAGTACTGGAAGTGGCGTAAGCTGGTGTTCCGGTACCCGAGCAGCGAGCAGTATCCGTGGCCTAAGCCTGTTTACTACCACATTTGCCTCGAACTGCGGCGCCGCGGAACTGATGGCCAGTTAAGTCTGAAAGAGCTCGAGAATGTGGCTGGCGATATTCTTGATATGTGGGAAAAACGCGTAATGGCTGGGAAACCGATCCCACCCGTACGGCGCGCGTTAGCAGCACCAGTGACGCCAAAAGGGCCTACGCCTGCTGAATTGCTTAAAGCAAAATATGAGCGCATGAAAGCATGAGGGGGAGGGTAAGCGATGCTTTGGCGGTATAATTGCAAAGTGGAAATGATAATCGCCCAGATCATCGAATTAGTGACCGCTCTGAGCTAATTAGACTAAGGATGTTGTGGCGGGTGAGGGTGACCATTTTGCATGTGTGAGGATTGACACAGGAAAAATTTTAACACTGATTTAAAGGTTCAGACTATCTGCATATTGAGTATGCCAAAGGACATAGTGCGTGTTTATAGCATATAATTGGCAAATTATATTGGCTAACTGATATTTTAGATTTTCTTAGTTAAATACTATGGATGTCTCATGCATGAATTAAAATTTAAAAAAGGATTTTTTGGATGTGTAAGTCTATGGGATTGACGGTGATTAACGACTCGATTACTATATAACTCAAAATTAAACAGCATTAAGGATATTGCGATGTCAAAAATCATGGCAGTGAGAATTGATGAGCAGCTTATACAGCTCATACCACATAAAGCGGAGCTTTATGGCCCACTATTTGAAATAGATAGTATCAGTTTATTATTGGGGACAAACGGCTCGGGTAAAACAAGGATGCTGCATTCACTGGCAAATGCTGTTGTTTCATCTCAAGATGATTCTTTTCAATTTTATTTTCAAGGCACGCCAAATGGTAACTATGAACCCACTGCGCCTTATAATAATGAACTTTGTGCAATTTACTATACAGCGTTGCCTTATAAAAGAAAGCTTACTAAAAGAAAAGGTGTAATTGATGCATCTCCTAATACCAGAAAATCTACTGATATAAATAGTCTTCAAAAGTATGGTGTTATTTCTGAGGCATTAGGAGTTAACACCGAACTAGTAGCGGTTTTGAGGTATTCCAAAAAGGTTTTTAGAACTATCCTTATTCCTGCAATTAGATCTCATGGCAGGGTAAACTCTGATAAATTGAAGGAGCTTACATACAAATACGAGGATTTATCAAGGAATTCTCAAGATAATGATTATCTAATAATAGACCAAAAAAGAGAAGTTTCTTTAAATAATATTGAGGTTGTATTAGAGAGTTTAATCCGTAAACGGTGTGGAAGATATTCAACACTACTGCATCTTGCTTCCCTAGAATATATCCATGGCAAGTTAGGGGGAGGGGTTTCAAGATCTGTTGCGTTAGATTTTCTTAGCCATTTGGGGATTATTGATGATGATTCAAATTTTTCTGCTTTAGACGAATTAAAAAGAGTAGTTTATCTTTCAGATAATTTTATCTCTGAATGCTGTGAGTCTATAAACTATGAAGCTGATGATCATTCTATTAAATTCAGAATTAACAACATAAATTTTTCAAATAAGATAAATAATCTTGATACTTCGATTCAGATTGAATGGTCTAATCAAAGCTCAGGTATTCAAGCATTAGTGGAACAGTTTTCTTTAATCGAAAAATCAATAAAGCAAGCCGTCGATAAGAATTACAAATCTATTTTGTTATTAATCGATGAAGGGGATGCATACTTGCATTTAGACTGGCAGAGAAAATATATATCTATGCTTAATAAATTCTTGGGAGGGGTCAAATCAAGTTGTGATTTAAATAATTTGCAACTTATCATAGCTACTCACTCACCGCTGCTGGCTGCCGATATTCCGGGGGACTTTGTCACAAGCCTTGATTCGAATAAGTTTTCAAATACATTTGCTGCACCACTTGATGAAGTAATAGCAACCGCCTTCTCTTCTAATTCTATTGGTGAGTTTGCGGCCACCAACATTAATAAAATATATAAGCGAGCCTTAAATGGGAATGCTACTGAATATGACCTAAATTTGATTGATTCTATTGGGGATGTTGCCGTAAAAAAAGCCCTCAAAAGGAGTCTCGGCAATGGTAATTAACATTTCAGATGTTTGGGAAAATGCCTGCACTCAACACTATGATTATTTAAACTCACTAATCGACCGAGGTATAGGCAGTTTAGGAAACTCATTTTTAGATGTGGTCATCAAGGATTTCATTCAAACAAATAGAAGTGTAATAGTTGAGGGGGCGCCTTCAGATTTAGCTGGTTGTATATTAGATTATGAAAAAAGATTTGGAAGAGATATTCTACATTTTTGTGTTTTGCAAAAGTTAACCAAAATTTTTGATTATGCAAGCTTTTCAGCGAAATCAGATAAATCATGGACAGCTTATGAGCTTTGTGAACTGGCAAAATATAACATATGTTGTTATTGTCATATGGTGAGCACTGAAACTAGCCTACCAGATAAACATAGCAAAGGTTATAGACCTCCTATTGATCATTATTATACAAAATCAGATTATCCGTTTCTTGCGTTGACCTTGTCAAACTTCATTCCGTGTTGCGAAAAATGCAATGGAAGCCAAATGAAACACTCCATTGATTTTGCGAAGGTTCCTCATCTGAATCCACTTGTTGATATCGAGTCAATCGAATTTGAGCTCCGCCCTGCTGAAGTTGATGAAGAACTAGTAGCACTTGCACTTTCATTGCAACTACGTCCGGAAAATTATTTGTTATCTGTTGATGCGAAACATAACTTTAGCTTATCCAATATGTCAATTTCAACTTTTCAATTAAAAAATCGTTATAAACATTATGCTTCCCAGGCATTTTATCTGGCTAGGAAAATAAAAAGTTTTGTTGCTCGTAAATCTACTTATGCAAGTGAACTTGAATTTAATATCGAGTTGGCTGATCTTTTGGAATTCGAGCCGGAAGAATACAAAAATATTCAATATGGTAAGGCAAGATTATGTATTGCAAAACAGTATGGTGCAATTGTAGATTAGTTTGCAAAAAAAAATATCACTTGAATTGATTGTGGTTTTGATTGTTGTTATATGGTGTTGTGCTTCGCAATCAGTAAATAGCTGGTTGCGTTTGTTTCATTTTTTAAAAAAAAGTCAATATGCTTTTTTAATTCTTCGATAATGTGAATGCTATAGCTACTTTAACTTAAACTAGATGTCTGCTCTATATGTGTCAATAATAAATTAATATCCATTGTGGTAAGTTACTACTATTTTTCCTACTTGCCCCCCAAGGAATGGTAAAGGTAAGTTCTCATGGGGTTATATACTAGTCGATGGTGCGGTAAGTGTATTAGAGTGTGAGCTACTGACTCGTTTATGCAAAGATTCTTATCTTTATACGCTGACTATCAAGCGCTATCAACGATGCACTTACCGTTTTTGTAGGTGATAAAAATTAGTTTAAGATACCCTTCAGGAAACGCGGTAGGGCGCCGACGAGTGGTTTTATTGATCGCGTGAATTTTATAGGGGTAGTTTCGAAGCGTCTCGTTGTTAGCGTTTTTTTAACTGCTCCCGATAACGATTAACTGCGTCAATATGTAGCTCTGGGGGAAATAGTGAGTAGTTCCGATATCCTGCAATCCAAAACCCGGCTCGGCGATGTACGACCATGGAGCGGGTTGATGCCGGTATGCGCATGGTGCGCCGTCAGGAGCGTCCATTCCTGCCGTCGCCAGGCCAGTTCATCAAGTGGTGCAGGGAAGGGCGCTGCGCGCTGGGGATCACCACCTCTGACGTCATGGCTGAGTACTGGAAGTGGCGTAAGCTGGTATTTCGGTACCCGAGCAGTGAGCAGTATCCGTGGCCAAAGCCGATTTTTTACCACATCTGCATTGAGCTGCGGCGCCGCGGAACTGATGGTCAGTTGTGTCAGAAAGAGCTCGAGCATGAAGCTGGAGAAATTCTGGCTATGTGGGAAAAGCGGGTGCTGGCCGGGAAGCCGATTCCGCCCATTCGGCGGGCGTTGGCGGCTCCGGTATCGCCGAAGGGGCTGACACCGGCAGAGCTTTTGAAAGCTAAATATCAGCGGATGAAAGCCGATGGCAGGGCATAGTGAGGAAATGGTTTGTTATGAGCGAGGAACGAAACTTGTACAGACTTTGTACTTCAGCTTTTGATCCTGCGCCGTAGTGATGTTTTGAACAAATTATACATTCCATAAGTAGCGCTGTAGAATTTAGATAGTTATATTACATCTACCTTCCTTATGAGGATAATTGTCATGGATGCAAGTTTAAGAAATGTTTATGAGCATATGATTGCTTTAGGTGCTGGTTCTCTTTCTCACGCAAACTACCTAGCGCATTTTGTTGACTGGACTAATTCAATGTGGTCCCAGCTAGGAGTTTTACAGGCCGCTCACGCTTGTGAAATTTTCCTTAAGGCTCGCCTTGCGCAAGAACATCCCCTGCTGATTTTTGAGTCATTACCAAAATCAACTGCGGATTGTGTAAATAAAACCACAGGGCTTTTAGATTTCGAGAGTTTACTACAAAAAGGACAAACAATTACATATTCTGAATTACCTGAGAAAGTTTGGGCAGCTACCGGTGTAAAAATAAAAAACCTAGAATTGTACAACGCGTTTGGCAAGCTAAGAAATTCGATCCAACACTTTGCTGCACCAAATGAAGATGTATCCCTTCAAACTTCACAGTTCATATATGATGTCATAGATCCATTTATAAACTCACAGTGGGGGATGTGTGCCATGGATTATTGTGATGACTCTGAAGGCTATGAATATTTAATTCCTGTATTGGCGGGGCGAGGAGTTAATTTTATTGTTTCCCAAAACATATCCGGTGGGTTGAGTGAACTTTCTACTCTAATCCAGGATGGAACCGATTCGTATGTAAGAAAAATGATGCGTATGGGAAAAAGTGCAGGTTTGATGTAAAGTAGAGATAATTAGTTGTGAATTAAATATTATCAATTATGCTCTTTGGTTATGGACAATGAAAACACAAAAAGAAAACCATGTTAGAGATTTAGTTGCTGTAATGTTTGAAAAAGAATTGCAAAATATTATAAATAACATTAGTGCGAACTCTGACTCTCTTCATATATTCGGTGAATATGCTGAGTACATGTATAGAAATGATTATTTTATTGAGGGGGAACACATCAGAACCGCAAATGAACTCATTCTCCCCTTACTATTGAAAAATTATAACCCCAATACTGTCTTGAAAGAGAAATATAGTTATGAGGATTATTTACCTATATGTGAGTTCTTAAGAAATTTCTTGACGTTAAGGGATGCAATATTCTATTCATATGCTGACAACAAAGCTGTAACATGGGATATTGATGAAAACCACATAAAAGTAATTATAAATGATGATTCAATATTAAGGCAATATGCTTCGGAGATGATGGTTTTTTCCCTCAACTCACAAAATTTACCTTATGACGAAATAGAGGCTGACCCTGTAAAACTCCTTAAAGGTACTGCACATTTCGATTTTGATGACATGAACGTAGTAAAAGCATTCTCGACGATTGAATCTATTATTGACTGGAAAATTAAATATTATTTCTCTTACATACCAGAAAGTAGTGACGTAATGTTGGATGGATATAAATACTCTTTATTTATCGATGTTTATAAAAAAATATTAACTTTAGCGTTATATGAACGTTATTTTTCTAAAGCGAACAATCTTTCGGGGGTTATAACCTATAGAGAAGATGAGTTGTTGGGGCAAGCTATGCAACAGCATCCAGAAGAAAATGTAAACACGCTCAAGAAATTATTTAGAGATATTGCTGAGTCATCAAGGTCTACTTTCAACTATATTCCAATAGAAAATAAATTTATGCTTTATCCAACTTGCTTTTCTCTTGTTGATGGTATTTCGAATATGTTGAGGTATTTCGCTAAGACTAATCCAAATAGTTTTTCAAGAAATGTTTCTGAAATAATGGGGAAAGGGTTGGTTGACAAGATTAAATTAAAATTCGAACAATATCCTAACCACAGATTATATAGCAATGTAAAACTTGATCATTTTGACCCAAAACTACCAGACATTGATTTGTTAGTGATATCATATGAGCCGTCTCTTGGGTTTCACGTTTTCATTGGAGAAGTAAAAAATAATTTACCTGCAGTATGGGGTAAAGATTATCTCAAAGCAGCTGGAGAAAAAGGTTTTATCACAAAAGCTATATCTCAAATAGAAACCATAAAAAGTTTTCTGAGTACAGACAGCGGATTGATGTTTATTTATAATCTTGCCATTAAAGCTTTCCCTAACTTAGAATTAGGCCTACTCTTTCCTTATGGAGTATGTATCATTGTCGATACACTAATAGTTTCATCTCAAAGTGTAGGGATGTTTTTCCCAGATAATAAAATCCCAATCATGGACGGGGATATTTTATGCCATATCATTGATGAAAGTGATGGCGACACTAATTACATATTATTCCACATTAAAGGACATAGTGACTTTATTAATAATTGTACCAGTCGTAAAACTAAGGTAATCACCATAGCGGATTACACTATAGAATATGATATTATTACATTAAATAAAATGTTAGCTCTAAGTAAAAATGAATTTGTGTCGGTTGGTGCTATTGAAAAGATAGAAAAAGAATCTTTAGATTCTGGATATACTATGGCAGGTGCGCTGAGGCATTTAGGAAACAAAGACTATTACATGGACAACGAAGATATGCCGCAAAATATGTCTCTATTTGTTATTCATTGAGGACATCTTCTGGCCTTGAAAAGCCAAATACTCCGCTTTTAGCACATAGCTGAAACCCTATCGAGAATCAGAAAAGTTAAAAAATCTGACTTTAGATCATTTTGCAGCATTCTGGTTCTTATATGGTGATTGTGTACATGCTTGAAAAAGGTCTGAGGGCGGAAATTATCAAGCATTACGCTGGAGCCAGCTCATCACTGGCCACCAGCCTGAAGGGGCTTCAGTTATTGTGTTCTGATGAAAGCAGTCCTTGAAAGGGTCATTTGCGTCTGACAGTCGACCATTTTCTTAACTTCTGAATCAGTTCCCTGCATTGAAACTTTGCCACACATAGCATCCTTTGTTTTGATCCACTGGCGCTGAGAAGGCAGTAACTCTTTTTTCTTCGCCGATGTTAATGTGCTCCAGGCGGTATTTAAATCAGAGTCGGCATTCGCAAAGGCCATTCGGGACTGATCAAGGCTCCCAGTGTTTTGCTGTTGGACCTGCTGTTCTGCATTTTCTTGTGCCTGCAGCTGTGTCTGTCTCTCGATTTGCTGCTCTGCCTCGTACTGGGCCTGCTGCTGTGCCCTGAGTTGAGCCTGCTGTTGCGCTTCAATTTGGCTCTGCTGGGCATCCTTAGCCTGTTGGATCTTCTGCTGTTCAACGATAGGGTTGATGATTGAAAGCGATGTAAGTGCAGCGGCACCCACAGATATCGGATTATCAGAGGAGGCTTTTACGAAAACGTTTTTCTGATCGTCTGTAGCCTGTGCTGTGTAGGAAATGCGTTTTGAAAAGCTGTTTGCGTTGTTATCTAAAGACAGGCTTTCCATTTGCTTATCGAGATTACGGTTAAAGTTTTTTCTGTAAGCATCAGAAAGTTGAGCGTACTCATGCGCAGGTAGGGTCATTGTCACAGTACCTTCACACGTTTTCATTGTGCTACCCGTGTCACTTGAGGTTGTGGAGATTTCAGAGATGACCAGTTTTATCTTGTCCAAGGCGCTTCGTTTGGTCTGATTTGTGACGTCAGGATATTTGTCGACCTGTTCAGAGAGTCCTTCATAAGCAGATTTTTTTAATAAATCCATGAGCGCTGACTGGGTCATTTCAGAAGAACAACCGATCACGTCTTTTTTGTCATCACAGCCTGTAATGGCAACGGCGAGTATGAGTGCTGCATATTTTAATCTCATAAGTTCCCTTTATATTAAGGATTGGCTTTTATGAGGCGGTATGTAATCAGTCCGGATGGCCAAAGCAAACAGCACTGAACACTGAACGCGTCACAAGCAAGGACCAGAGTAGTATCGGCTATTGCTGTAAAATCTTTAATTCAAATGATGGGAACATTATGCAACGGGGACTTGAACGATAATCTCACAGCGCGAATCTACAAGGCAGGTTCTCGCTGGAGAGAGTGGTCATGACATGTTGCTTGTGAGTCATGATACATATCCAAATGTTCATTCATACTTCCGCTTTAAAACACTCAAACTACAGAAACTCCAAGTCTTCACGCTAGAAGTTACCTCTTGCTTGTTTTGGGGGGACACATTCTCCGTGCGATACATTGTGATCTCATAAAACGTTGCAAAATCCGTGAGATACGTTTATAAATATACTGTATATGTATACAGTAATTCATTGCGGAGGTACAAATGAAAATCGAGTTAACCATTGATCGCATGAAGAAACTTCCTGATGGAGCTATACCTACGCTCGAGTCAGAACTGCTCAAAAGACTCAGCAAGCAGTTTGATGATTGCCAGCTTACGATTAAGCGTGCCGGCAATGATGGGTTGACTGTTTTCGTAGGTAACAAGAAAGAGGTCGAACATATCCTGCAGGAGACCTGGGAAAGCGCGGACGAGTGGTTTTTTTAATCGCGTGAATTTCACTGGAGCAGTTTCAAAGAGTATCGCTGTTTGCGTTCCCCTGGCTGTTCCCGATTACTGTTTACCGCGTCAATAAGTCGCTCTGGGGGAAATAGTGTGTAGTGCAGATGCCTTTAATGCAGATGATCAATGGTACGATGTGGTCAGAAGGGCCGATAAAGCAGTTATCTATAGCTTCCCGGCGGAAGGGAGATATCTGGTTTATCGAGTAAATGGAATAGTTTCATTACGACCGTTACTCGAAGAGGAAGAAATATTCACTCTCAATGGGTTTATGCAATTTGCAAAACGACTGGGGTACCGAGTAACTCCACCGTCTGATATTATTCTTTCATAGGCCTGAACAACCTATACCTGATGCGCCACGGAGAGAACCATGGCGCTAGAATTACAACTTATCAAACACCACTCAGGAATACTGATCCCGGCAACGCCCGAGACCAGCGATATCCTGCAATCCAAAACCCGGCTCGGCGATGTTCTTGTTGCCGAGTTCAGGCGGCTACGAAACCCGGCATTCCATCGACGCTTTTTCGCGCTTCTCAATCTCGGTTTTGAATACTGGGAACCAACCGGCGGGGCTATCTCTAGCAACGAGCGGAAGCTGATTACTGGCTACGCCAAGTTCCTGGCTTCGTATGCCGGGAATGAGGGCGCGCTTATCGATGCTGCCGAGCAGTATCTTGAGCAGGTTGCTTACCGGCGCGTCACGAATGGCATTAGCCTGTGCAAATCCTTCGATGCTTACCGCTCATGGGTAATCGTTGAGGCAGGGCACTTTGATGCCATTCAGCTACCAGACGGAACACTCAAAAAGCATCCTCGTAGCATCTCATTCGCTAACATGGACGAACTCGAATTTCAGCAGCTCTATAAAGCTGCGCTCGATGTCCTCTGGCGCTGGGTCCTGTCCCGTTCATTCCGCAGTCGTGATGAGGCCGAAAACGTCGCCGCTCAACTGCTTGGCTTTGCGGGGTGATGGGGATGAAACATAGCTGGTTCCATCATACCGATTGCACAACCCAGCAGGCCGAAGAGCTCATGGCGGAATACCAGCGCCGCGGTGTAATGGTAGAGCGCAGCCTGAACTCCGATTATCTCACCTGGACCGTCAGCGCCCGGCTGCCTGAAGGCAATAAACCGCCGCGTATAAATCGCCGGTGGCAAAACCGGATATGGGGGTGAGCATGGCTATTTATCGCAGCAAAAAATGGCTCGCCGCCGTGGGGCAGATCGAGCGTTGTGTTCTTTGTGGAGCATGGGGAACGCAGGTGGCACACCGGAACGAAGGAAAAGGCATGGGATTAAAAACTGATGACTGTGCGACAGCTGCGCTCTGCGTTTGCTGTCATGACAGCATTGATAACGGGAATAAGCTGAACAGGGAAGAGCGCCGGCATCTTATGGACCGTGCGATTGTTCTGACAGTGATTGAAGTTGCCCGCCGCGGGCTGGTGGTGCCCGCATGAAAATTTACGAAATTACGCCGATTGGCAAGCCCCGAATGACTCAGCGTGACCGATGGCATAAACGGCCAGCAACAGCAGCGTACTGGGCATACAAAGAACAGGTCAGGCTGTTGGGCATCCGCCTGCCAGAGTCCGGATATCACGTCACGTTCGTCATCCCCATGCCAAAGAACTGGAGCAAGACAAAGCGGGCGCAATATGTCGGCCAGCCTCATCAACAAAAGCCGGACAAAGACAACCTGGAAAAAGCTTTGCTGGACGCAGTGTTTGACGAGGATAGCCATGTCTGGGACGGACGGGTTACCAAAATCTGGGGAGAAACAGGGCAGATCATTATCGAGGAGGCCAGATGAAGCCAGAAACGCTTGAGATACTCCGGGCGCGCTGGCAGCGCCTTCGCATTTACCGCTACCGGGGATCGGTGCTGGTGGATTACCGCATTCTTCGTAATTTTGTTCGTATCTATCATTCAGCAGGAGCAGCCTAATGAACCTCGAAAACACCGTGAAATACCACTTCGCCAAGTCGACGCTTATTAGCGACTCTCCGCGCGCTACGGCGTCAGACTCATTAAGCGGAACGGATATCATGGCCGCTATGGGCATGACGCAGGAACGCGCCGCCATGGGATACAGTGCCTTCCTCGGCAAGATGGGCATCAGTTACAACGATCGGGCAAGGGCTATTGAGTTGCTGGCTGAGTACGCGTTAACCAAATGCGATAAGGTTGCCGCGCTGCGCAAGCTGGACGATGCGGTTAAGCCACTGGTAATGCGCCAACTGGCCGCCTTCGCTTTTGAGGATTATTCTCGCAGCGCCGCCAGCGTGAAACAGTGCGATGGCTGCAAAGGGGCAGGGTTTATTGACGCTGAGGTTTTCAGCATGAAGTCCCACACTCCGGCAAAAGAGAAGAAATTCGTGAAGATGTCGCTGAGTATGGGTGTCGAAGATATTCGACCTTCTGAGTATGAGGTTCGGAGGCAGGTCAGGGAGGTAGCGCGCGTTCTATGCCCTCAGTGTAAGGGTAAGAAGGTTGTAAGTTGCGCCTGTAAAGATTGCCATGGACGCGGGAAAGCCGTTAATCAGGTTCTTACTGAACAGCAGGGTGTGCCGGTTCTGGCTGACTGTAAGCGCTGCAGCGGGCGGGGGTATGAACGAATTCCATCAACTGAGGCTTACGCCGCGGTGTGTCAGATAACGGATGCAATCAGCCTCGATACCTGGAAGAAGTCTGTTAAGCCCTTCTACGACCAGCTCATCACCAAGTTTGATATCGAAGAGGCGTGGGCTGATACGCAGCTGAAGCAGATAACAAAATAGGGCGTGAATTTATCGTGAACTATTTACTTTTCCCTAATCTGTGGTAATTTTGCTCTAACGATGGGTTATTGCCTTCGTTTAAAGCCCTGCGGTTAACCCCGCGGGGCTTTTTGCTACTGGCGATTTATGAATTATTGAAGAGCTAGCGCTGTAACGGAAAAAATAAGCGATGCCTCGCCAGCTGCGAGCCTTTTAGTATCCATGGAAGAAGAAGCGAATCTTCAAGCCGACAAATTTCAAAACTGGCCAGACATAATGCTGGATTAAATATAGGACTGGTGGAACAACCAATGTCGCACCAGTTGCGCAGAGTGCGTATACCACCGAGTCCTTTGCGATTAATGAGTAATTTAGGTTAAGTGTTTCAAGATTAATTGCATTGGCTGTACTCGAACCTACAAATCCAGAGCCAAAAACAACCAGAAACACGTAAAGTGATACTGTTATGAGCCTTAAAATTAACCGAATGTATTTCACGATGAACACCTGCTGATTGATGTCATCGTTTTACACAAATGCCATCTTTTTAGCTAGCTTCTAGGTCGCTTGGTTCTAAATAATATCCTGTTCATTGCCTTACCCTCACATTGCCAGCCTGTCGCTGGCTTTTTCATTTGAGGCTCCTAGAACCATCATCGACACGCCTTCTTGTTAAATCGTCCCGACGGACAGACCCTTTTCAAACACACAGCACCCGCTAACTACGCGAGGTGAGAGTATGTATCGCATGGACAAACTAACCACCGGTGCTGCTTACGGCGCTTCAGTCGGTAGCATCCTAAACGGCATGCTCAATGCCTACAGCCCCGAGCAGTGGAATGCTATCGGCGTGCTGGTGGGCATAATCATTGCCGTACTGACATATCTGACGAATCTATATTTCAAGATCCGCGAAGATAATCATCGCAACAGGAGCCGAGATGAACCCGACACTCAGGAATAAGCTGGTGGGTGCCATTGTTAGCGGATCCGGAGCAATCACCATTGCCACCGTGATGCTGGGCAATGCGGATGGACTTGAAGGTCGGAGATATTACCCCTATCAGGATGTCGTCGGCGTCTGGACTGTTTGCGATGGGCACACCGGTGCCGATATTCGCCGCGGCCACCGCTACACTGACAAAGAATGCGACAGCCTAGTGAAGGCAGATCTGCGAAAGGTGGCAAACGCCATCGACCCGCTGATAAAGGTTCGCATCCCTGAGCCCACGCGCGCCGCGCTTTACTCTTTCACTTACAACGTTGGATCTGGAGCTTTCGCCAGCTCAACTCTGCTGAAGAGGCTGAACTCCGGCGATGTGCCTGGTGCCTGCAAAGAACTGCAGCGCTGGACGTATGCCGGTGGCAAACAGTGGAAGGGTTTAATCACCCGGCGCGAGATTGAACGTGAAGTCTGCGAGTGGGGCCAGAAATGAGCCGATTAACCGCAATCATCTGCGCTGTCGTTATATGTCTGCTGCTTTCAATGGTTTGGGCGATTAACCACTATCGCGACAACGCCATCACTTATAAAGACCAGCTCGATATAGCCGCCGAGAAGCTCAGCCTGGCGAACGCCACCATCAAAGATATGCAGACCCGCCAGCGTGACGCAGCTGTACTGGATGCTAAATACACGAAGGAATTAGCCGATGCGAAATCTCAGCTTGAAGATCTGCAGCGTTGCGTTAGCACTGGTAAGTGTGGGCTGCACGTCAACGCCAGATGTCCCGCGAACGGAACGGCCGGCGCCAGCGGCATGGGCGATGCTTCCGGCCCCCGACTTACTGACTCCGCTGAACGGGATTATTTCACCCTCAGACAGCGAATCGTCAAAGTAACGAAGCAGATCGGTTATCTTCAAGAATATATAAAAAATCAGTGTCTTAAGTAACCGATCGGCAGAGAAGAGTTTTTTATCTCACTTAAGCTTTAACCTTAATAACTCACGCATTTCTTTTTTTGCACGAGCAACAAATTCATCCTCAGTTTCGTTTTGGCGAGTAGGCCCAATTTTAGAATCGAGTTCATCAAGGAAAGAATCTTGAGTAACGATCTTTTCGGCTTGCTCAGAAAACTTAACAATATCCTTGTTGCTCCTATTGTTGAACGCGCCGCTAAGCGTTATCCCAGTGGCGATCTTAGTGACAAGTGCGGTGGATTTAGAGATAGTGCTTGTAAGTGAAGCAATTCCAGTACCTGTACTACTTGCTTTCGCTACTACATCTTTTAGCTTTACCATGTTATGCATCCTTGCGTTGTTGGAAATATTCTCTGAAGAGGGAGGTAAAGCTCTCGACAATCGCATCTATTATCTTTTCTTTTTGTTGATCGCTGAGCCCGTCCCACAAACTCATAAAAAAACCAAACAGTTTAATAAGCAAATTTAGCATTAAAAATCCCCTTTTTTATCAGCTTTTTCAGTAAACTATATCAAATTATGACCATGTGCAAACGATTCAAACAGTGTCGCTAACTAACAATCGTCTTAGATAGACAAAACATAATCCCATTCAGAAGATTGAGAGGTTCTCAATAGCCAACATCTACCAAATCACACTAACCACCCAAATAGGCGAAACCTTCACGGGCAAGATGTCACGACGTCAGCCTGAGATGGTTAACGGCTTTGTGCCGCTGACTACCGAGACGGGAGAGTGGCTTAAATTCGCTTCCGTCGATTTGAAACACGTGCGTTTCAAGCCAGTATCATCTGAGGGTGATTACGAGGGAAGAACATCATGAAAGCGAGTGTAGATGTTATCAGCTTCGCCCTCTATATAAGAGTGCACTTGGCGCCCTTACGTGAAGTGTTTGATGAGTTCCAGCGAAAGGTGAGTGAGCTTAGTCCACGAATCACAGCAAAGGACACGCTACGAATCCTACTTCTCGGAATGACCTTCGGTTACCTTAAGGTCAATTCAAGCTTGGATGATAAGCTCATTCAGATAAACTTAGAGGATAAGAGG
>NZ_AVOP01000031.1:0-276 GCF_000733275.2 Enterobacter sp. EGD-HP1 | reverse complement strand
AAACAGCAGTAAAAATCTCTGCAGGCTTGTAGCTCAGGTGGTTAGAGCGCACCCCTGATAAGGGTGAGGTCGGTGGTTCAAGTCCACTCAGGCCTACCAAACTCCTTTTAAAGGATGAGCGGTACAGAGATTACACACGATGGGGCTATAGCTCAGCTGGGAGAGCGCCTGCTTTGCACGCAGGAGGTCTGCGGTTCGATCCCGCATAGCTCCACCATCTTTTACTGCGAACACAAGAAAACTTCAGAGTGAACCTGAAAAGGTGCACTGCGAAGT
>NZ_AVOP01000030.1:0-295 GCF_000733275.2 Enterobacter sp. EGD-HP1 | reverse complement strand
TTTGCTCTTTAAAAATCTGGATCAAGCTGAAAATTGAAACGACACACAGTTAATGTGTGTTCGAGTCTCTCAAATTTTCGCAAGTCGATGATGAATCGAAAGAAACATCTTCGGGTTGTGAGGTTAAGCGACTAAGCGTACACGGTGGATGCCCTGGCAGTCAGAGGCGATGAAGGACGTGCTAATCTGCGAAAAGCGCCGGCGAGGTGATATGAACCTTTGACCCGGCGATGTCCGAATGGGGAAACCCAGTGTGATTCGTCACACTATCGTTAACTGAATACATAGGTTAACG
>NZ_AVOP01000029.1:0-621 GCF_000733275.2 Enterobacter sp. EGD-HP1 | reverse complement strand
TTAGAAGGTGGCTTTTGAGAATGCCCCCTGTAAGGGGGGCGATTGTCACCTTCCTCATGCTACTCTAGCAATTCCATCTGCTGTTCGTGCGTTTGCTCCATTTTCTCCTGATGCCGCACATATCGTCTGATAATTTCCTCGTTCACACCGACAGTATCTACAAAGTAGCCACGTGACCAAAAGTGGTTACCCCATAGCTTCTTTCGTATATGTGGAAAACGATTGTAGAGCCTGATTGCACTGCGGCCTTTCAGATGCCCCATCAGGGTTGATATTGAGATTTTAGGTGGGACGATTACAACAAGATGTACATGATCTGGCTGAATATTTAGCTCCAGAACCTCACAATCTTTTATTCCGCAGAGAATGTAGATTGTCCTGTAAAGCTCCTTACTCAACTTATCTTACAGGATCCTGAAGCGGTACTTTGGCGTCCAGACTATGTGGTATTTGCAACGCCAATATACATGTGATGAACTCCTGTAAAGCCCCATGTCGGTCTGTCTCCTTTTACTTGTGGTGAGTAAGCAGAGATATTCCGGCATGGGCATTCTTCAGGCTATAGCCTTACAGGATCAATCACCACCTCCCTAGGAGGTGGTTTAGGGGTGACAATAAAAA
>NZ_AVOP01000028.1:0-814 GCF_000733275.2 Enterobacter sp. EGD-HP1 | reverse complement strand
CTGACGGCCCAATGCCTCAGACTCGTGAGCACATCCTGCTGGGTCGTCAGGTAGGCGTTCCTTTCATCATCGTGTTCCTGAACAAATGTGACATGGTTGATGACGAAGAGCTGCTGGAACTGGTAGAGATGGAAGTTCGTGAACTGCTGTCTCAGTACGATTTCCCAGGCGACGATACCCCAATCGTTCGTGGTTCTGCTCTGAAAGCGCTGGAAGGCGAAGCAGAGTGGGAAGCGAAAATCATCGAACTGGCTGGCTTCCTGGATTCTTACATCCCAGAACCAGAGCGTGCGATTGACAAGCCATTCCTGCTGCCAATCGAAGACGTATTCTCCATCTCCGGTCGTGGTACCGTTGTTACCGGTCGTGTAGAGCGCGGTATCATCAAAGTTGGCGAAGAAGTTGAAATCGTTGGTATCAAAGAGACTGCGAAGTCTACCTGTACTGGCGTTGAAATGTTCCGCAAACTGCTGGACGAAGGCCGTGCTGGTGAGAACGTTGGTGTTCTGCTGCGTGGTATCAAACGTGAAGAAATCGAACGAGGTCAGGTTCTGGCGAAGCCAGGCTCAATCAAGCCACACACCAAGTTCGAATCTGAAGTGTACATCCTGTCCAAAGACGAAGGCGGCCGTCATACTCCGTTCTTCAAAGGCTACCGTCCACAGTTCTACTTCCGTACAACTGACGTGACCGGTACCATCGAACTGCCAGAAGGCGTTGAGATGGTAATGCCAGGCGACAACATCAAGATGGTTGTGACGCTGATCCACCCAATCGCGATGGACGACGGTCTGCGTTTCGCAATCCGTGAAGG
>NZ_AVOP01000027.1:0-1221 GCF_000733275.2 Enterobacter sp. EGD-HP1 | reverse complement strand
TGACCAGCTCCCCGTTGATTAATACACCCCGATGTTAGTAATGTCTTCATAAGCCACATGAGGACATCCCCATGAAGAAGCGTTTTTCCGACGAACAGATCATCAATATTCTTCGCGAAGCGGAAGCTGGAGTTTCTGCCCGTGAGCTCTGCCGTAAGCACGCTATTTCCGATGCCACTTTCTACACCTGGCGCAAGAAGTTTGGTGGCATGGAAGTTCCTGAGGTGAAGCGGCTTAAATCTCTTGAAGAGGAGAACGCCCGCCTCAAGAAGCTACTTGCCGAAGCCATGCTGGATAAGGAGGCACTTCAGGTGGCTCTGGGGCGAAAGTACTGACGACAGGCCAGAAGCGGGAAGCCGTTGAGTTTATGTGTGATGCGACCGGTCTGTCGCAACGTCGTGCCTGCAGGCTTACAGGTTTGTCCCTGTCGACCTGCCGCTATGAGGCTCAGCGTCCGGCAGCTGATGCGCATTTATCAGGGCGCATCACTGAGCTGGCACTGGAGCGCAGGCGTTTTGGCTACCGCCGCATCTGGCAGCTGCTGCGTCGGGAGGGCCTTCACGTCAATCACAAGCGGGTATACCGTATTTACCATCTTAATGGACTGAGCGTAAAACGCAGACGACGCCGTAAAGGGCTGGCAACCGAGCGGTTTCCGCTTCTGCGCCCGGATGCGCCGAACCTGACATGGTCGATGGATTTCGTTATGGACGCACTGGCCAACGGTCGGAGGATCAAGTGCCTGACCTGTGTGGATGATTTCACGAAGGAGTGTCTGACGATCACCGCTGCTTTCGGTATTTCAGGCGTTCAGGTTACGCGTATTCTGGACAGCATCGCGCTGTTTAGGGGCTATCCGGCGACAATAAGAACCGATCAGGGCCCGGAATTTACCTGCCGCGCGCTCGATCAATGGGCCTTTGAGCATGGTGTGGAACTACGGCTTATCCAGCCAGGTAAGCCAACGCAGAACGGATTTATTGAGAGTTTTAACGGACGCTTTCGCGATGAGTGTCTGAATGAACACTGGTTCAGCGATATTCTTCATGCCCGGAAAACGATTAATGACTGGCGGCAGGATTATAACGAGCGCCGTCCCCATTCATCGCTGGATTACCAGACACCAGCTGAATTCGCAACGGACTGGCGAAACAGGAAATATGAAGAAAAACCAACCGACATTACTAACTGAAGGTTGTATCTAATCCTGGGGGCAGGTCA
>NZ_AVOP01000026.1:0-1294 GCF_000733275.2 Enterobacter sp. EGD-HP1 | reverse complement strand
GGTATGAACCGGAAACATGGGTAACACTTTAGACCGGATACATGGGTAACAGTTATAACTGGCATAGAAGAGGAGACTCGCTATGCCCTGGACTGAGACCCGACCTATGCAACGCCTTGATTTTATCCGTGCCTGCCATGCAGGTACGGATTCTTTTTCAGCCCTCTGCCGTCTCTTCGGCATCAGCCGAAAAACCGGTTACAAATGGCTTCAGCGTTTTGACCCCTCTGACCTGTCATCTCTCTCTGACCGGTCGCGTGCTCCGCACTCCCACTCCCGGACGGTTCCTGATGATATCGCCGGGCAGCTTACGGCCCTGAGGCAAAAACACCCTGACTGGGGTCCGAAAAAACTGCGGATGTGGCTGCTCAATCATCACGTCGATTTTACCGTCCCTGCTGCCAGCACTATCGGCGATATCCTCAAGCGTGAAGGCCTGGTTCCGGATAAAAAGCGAAAACGCCGAACCCCGGGCAATCGCCAGCCCCTGACCATCATCAGTGAGAACAATCAGGTCTGGAGCGCTGATTTTAAAGGCAAGTTCAGGCTGCTGAGCCGGGAATACTGTCATCCCTTCACCCTGACCGACAATCACAGCCGGTATCTGCTGAGCTGCCGGGGAACCGACCGGGAGAGTGAGCCCTTCGTCAGACAGTGCCTGACGGATGCGTTCCTGGAGTACGGTCTGCCGGAAGTGCTCAGAACCGATAACGGTCAGCCCTTCGCGGGAACAGGGATAGCCGGACTAAGTCGTCTTGCCGTCTGGCTAATCAAGCTGGGCATCAGGCCGGAGCGTATCAGGAAGGGGCATCCGGAAGAAAACGGCCGTCATGAGCGAATGCACCGCTCCCTGAAAAGTGCGGTGAAACAGGGCAACACCTTCATGACGATGGAAGAACAACAGCGGTGGTTCAGTGACTACCGGGAGGAGTTTAACCACGAAAGGCCGCATGAAGCCCTGGCGGGCGCAACGCCCGGAACGGTGTGGAAACCCTCGAACCGGCACTGGGATGGCAGTGTTCCTGAATACGCGTATCCGGAAGGCGGTACGGTCTACAGGGTGAAATCGCGGGGAACACTTTATATGGGGAAAAAGGGGACGGTGTTCCTGAGTGAAGCGCTGACTGATGAGTACATCATGCTGGAAGAACAGGATGATGGCCTTGAGGCCATCATCTTTAACGGAATAACGCTTGCGTACTACGACCGAAAAACCCAGAGTGTGCTCCGGATAGACTAAAAAGTGTTACCTATGTTCCCGGTCTGATCTGTCACCTATGTATCCGGTCATACA
>NZ_AVOP01000024.1:0-2590 GCF_000733275.2 Enterobacter sp. EGD-HP1 | reverse complement strand
GTACACGAAAGCACACAGGTTGTGAACTCGAAGAGTAGGGCGGGACACGTGGTATCCTGTCTGAATATGGGGGGACCATCCTCCAAGGCTAAATACTCCTGACTGACCGATAGTGAACCAGTACCGTGAGGGAAAGGCGAAAAGAACCCCGGCGAGGGGAGTGAAAAAGAACCTGAAACCGTGTACGTACAAGCAGTGGGAGCACCTTCGTGGTGTGACTGCGTACCTTTTGTATAATGGGTCAGCGACTTATATTCTGTAGCAAGGTTAACCGTATAGGGGAGCCGAAGGGAAACCGAGTCTTAACTGGGCGTTAAGTTGCAGGGTATAGACCCGAAACCCGGTGATCTAGCCATGGGCAGGTTGAAGGTTGGGTAACACTAACTGGAGGACCGAACCGACTAATGTTGAAAAATTAGCGGATGACTTGTGGCTGGGGGTGAAAGGCCAATCAAACCGGGAGATAGCTGGTTCTCCCCGAAAGCTATTTAGGTAGCGCCTCGTGAATTCATCTTCGGGGGTAGAGCACTGTTTCGGCTAGGGGGCCATCCCGGCTTACCAACCCGATGCAAACTACGAATACCGAAGAATGTTATCACGGGAGACACACGGCGGGTGCTAACGTCCGTCGTGAAGAGGGAAACAACCCAGACCGCCAGCTAAGGTCCCAAAGTCATGGTTAAGTGGGAAACGATGTGGGAAGGCACAGACAGCCAGGATGTTGGCTTAGAAGCAGCCATCATTTAAAGAAAGCGTAATAGCTCACTGGTCGAGTCGGCCTGCGCGGAAGATGTAACGGGGCTAAACCATGCACCGAAGCTGCGGCAGCGACGCTTATGCGTTGTTGGGTAGGGGAGCGTTCTGTAAGCCGTTGAAGGTGTCCTGTGAGGGTGCTGGAGGTATCAGAAGTGCGAATGCTGACATAAGTAACGATAAAGCGGGTGAAAAGCCCGCTCGCCGGAAGACCAAGGGTTCCTGTCCAACGTTAATCGGGGCAGGGTGAGTCGACCCCTAAGGCGAGGCCGAAAGGCGTAGTCGATGGGAAACAGGTTAATATTCCTGTACTTGGTGTTACTGCGAAGGGGGGACGGAGAAGGCTATGTTAGCCGGGCGACGGTTGTCCCGGTTTAAGCATGTAGGCGGAACGATTAGGTAAATCCGGTCGTTTATTAACGCTGAGGTGTGATGACGAGGCACTACGGTGCTGAAGTAACAAATGCCCTGCTTCCAGGAAAAGCCTCTAAGCATCAGGTAACACGAAATCGTACCCCAAACCGACACAGGTGGTCAGGTAGAGAATACCAAGGCGCTTGAGAGAACTCGGGTGAAGGAACTAGGCAAAATGGTGCCGTAACTTCGGGAGAAGGCACGCTGATATGTAGGTGAAGCCCCTGCGGGTGGAGCTGAAATCAGTCGAAGATACCAGCTGGCTGCAACTGTTTATTAAAAACACAGCACTGTGCAAACACGAAAGTGGACGTATACGGTGTGACGCCTGCCCGGTGCCGGAAGGTTAATTGATGGGGTTAGCGGCAACGCGAAGCTCTTGATCGAAGCCCCGGTAAACGGCGGCCGTAACTATAACGGTCCTAAGGTAGCGAAATTCCTTGTCGGGTAAGTTCCGACCTGCACGAATGGCGTAATGATGGCCAGGCTGTCTCCACCCGAGACTCAGTGAAATTGAACTCGCTGTGAAGATGCAGTGTACCCGCGGCAAGACGGAAAGACCCCGTGAACCTTTACTATAGCTTGACACTGAACACTGGTCCTTGATGTGTAGGATAGGTGGGAGGCTTTGAAGCGTGGACGCCAGTCTGCGTGGAGCCGACCTTGAAATACCACCCTTTAATGGCTGGTGTTCTAACGTAGACCCGTAATCCGGGTTGCGGACAGTGTCTGGTGGGTAGTTTGACTGGGGCGGTCTCCTCCCAAAGAGTAACGGAGGAGCACGAAGGTTAGCTAATCCTGGTCGGACATCAGGAGGTTAGTGCAATGGCATAAGCTAGCTTGACTGCGAGAGTGACGGCTCGAGCAGGTGCGAAAGCAGGTCATAGTGATCCGGTGGTTCTGAATGGAAGGGCCATCGCTCAACGGATAAAAGGTACTCCGGGGATAACAGGCTGATACCGCCCAAGAGTTCATATCGACGGCGGTGTTTGGCACCTCGATGTCGGCTCATCACATCCTGGGGCTGAAGTAGGTCCCAAGGGTATGGCTGTTCGCCATTTAAAGTGGTACGCGAGCTGGGTTTAGAACGTCGTGAGACAGTTCGGTCCCTATCTGCCGTGGGCGCTGGAGAATTGAGGGGGGCTGCTCCTAGTACGAGAGGACCGGAGTGGACGCATCACTGGTGTTCGGGTTGTCATGCCAATGGCACTGCCCGGTAGCTAAATGCGGAAAAGATAAGTGCTGAAAGCATCTAAGCACGAAACTTGCCCCGAGATGAGTTCTCCCTGACCCTTTAAGGGTCCTGAAGGAACGTTGAAGACTACGACGTTGATAGGTCGGGTGTGTAAGCGCAGCGATGCGTTGAGCTAACCGATACTAATGAACCGTGAGGCTTAACCTTACAACGCCGAAGCTGTTTCGG